>JBEINE010000069.1:0-14381 GCA_040378245.1 Hyphomonadaceae bacterium
ATCGTGGTGACCCCAATCGGTGTTAGGCTGTGCCGGCCATCAGAGGCGGTTTTAGTTATTCTTCCAGCGGCCCAAAAAGGCGCATTCGTCAAATAGGATGGCGAGCGCGTCATCGATGAAGATGGCCGCCGCGTGGTGTCGCTATGACATTTTCGCTGCCAAAGAGCATTGCAGCTGAAGGATTGGGGACAGGTATGCTGGTTGCCACGGTGGTCGGCTCCGGCATTATGGCCGAGAGACTGGCGGGTGGAAATGTTGCGCTCGCGCTTTTGGGGAATACGTTGCCGACGGGCGCAATTTTGGTGGTTTTGATCATGGTCTTTGGGCCCATATCGGGCGCGCACTTCAATCCCGCAGTTTCGCTCGTTATGGCCATCCGCAGAGGTTTGTCGGCGATTGCGCTTCCACTTTATGTCGTCGCGCAAGTCATCGGTGGATGCGCGGGGACATGGGCCGCTCATTTGATGTTTGAGCTTCCTGTCTTGCAACTTGGCGAGAAAGTGCGAACCGGGGGTCCGCAATGGTTTGCAGAGGGCCTCGCGACCTTCGGCCTGCTTGTTACGATCCTCGGCGTATCCCGATTTCGCCCTACGGCGGTGCCCGTCGCGGTGGGTCTTTATATCACCGCCGCATATTGGTTCACGGCCTCCACTTCTTTCGCCAATCCGGCGGTCACGATTGCGCGGGCTTTTACGAAGAGCTTTTCAGGCATAGCCCCCGTTGATGTGCCGATGTTCATTCTGGCGCAATTGGTCGGAGCGCTAACGGCGCTCGCCCTTATGGCTTGGCTTCTGGATGGCGGGGATAGCGCGACGACGGCCGTCCCAAGCGGTGAGTCGTGATTGCATCACCCAAACAAAAGCCCGGCCCACAGATTGTGAACCGGGCTTATGAACTCAAACAAACTCAGTTTAGTTCAGCGCGTCTTTGAGGGCTTTTGCGGGCTGAAACTTGGCAACGGTCGCGGCTTTGATATCGACGGGTTCGCCGGTCGATGGGTTACGACCTTGGCGGGCTTCGCGCTTGGTGATTTTGAATTTGCCCAAAGGGGCCAGAGCCACTTCTTCGCCGTCCTTCAGAGACTTGATGATGGCGGCGGTTAGTGCGTCGATGGCGGCGTTGGCTTTTTCCTTGGTGATGTCGGCGCCTTCGGCAACTGCGTCGATCAAAACTTTTTTGCTCATTGTCGTTTCCTTGGTCATTGGCCAGCACGCGAGGCAATCCCCTCCAGCCAGCGGTGCGCACAACGCAACTTTTGTCGTCATGCTGTGATTTTACGCAAATGCGCTTTGGGTGATGGCGTCAAGTGTCCAAAACGGCTCACACATGCACAAACTGCGGATAAATGGGGGGTTTGACTGATGAGTGACCTTAGAAAGCCTGACAGGCGAGAAATCCCGCTTCGATCTGTGCCCGCACCGCGTCATCGCCAAACCCCCGCCCGATCAGCACCAAACGGCTTTGGCGCGGCTGATTTTGCGGCCAAGCGCCCCGATAGTCGCCCTCCAGCATCATATGCACGCCTTGGATGATATAGCGGCGGGGATCGCCGTCCATATCCAAAATGCCCTTCAGCCGCAAAATATCCGGGCCACGTTCACCGACCAAAGTGCTGAGCCAGCTATCAAACTTGGCTTCACTCAAGGGGCCGTCGGCCTTCAGGGCAATGGCTTCTATATCGCCATAATGGGGCGTGTGATGATGATGATCGTGATGATGAGCATTAGGGCCTGGGAGAAAGTGGGGGTCCAGATTAAGCGCACGATCAAGCGAGAAAGCATTAAGCCCAAGAATGGATTCGATGTCGACTTCGCAGCGAGTGGTTTTGGTGATAGGTGCCGATCTATTGATGGCAGCAATCGCGGCTTCGACAGCGGTAAGCTCGCCAGCACTGACAGCATCGATCTTGTTGAGTATGATCGCGTCGGCAAAGGCGATCTGCTCGACAGCCTCCTGACTATCGGCCAAGCGGGCCAGCACATTGGCGGCGTCAACGACCGTAACAATGGCATCAAGGCTCGCTCTATGGCGAATTTCGTCGTCGGCAAAAAAGGTCTGAGCGACGGGGGCGGGGTCGGCAAGGCCAGTCGTCTCGATGATAATGCCATCAAAAGCGGTTCGCCGCTTGAAGAGGGCCGTCAAAATCCGGATCAAGTCGCCGCGAACCGAACAGCATACACAGCCATTGTTGAGCTCAAAAATCTCCTCATCCACATCAATGATAAGATCATTATCAATGCCGATTTCACCAAACTCATTGACGATAACCGCATAACGTCGCCCTTTTGGGTCGCTTAGGATACGATTGAGAAGCGTGGTTTTGCCCGCCCCCAAATAGCCTGTCAGGACGGTAACGGGAATCTTGGCGCTGGATGTTATGGTCATGCTGGGTGGCCATAACAGGGGTACTTGCCCCCTGCAAGGCGAGGCCCTTTAGGCGGCCATTGTTTGGATAGCCTGTTTGGGCCGCCTGTTTGGCCTGAAACTCATGAGCGAAGCTCTCGCCAAGCGATTTCATTGCTCTATGATCCCCGCTATTCATGGAGTAGAATTATGCTGAGCCGTCGCCGTTTAATGATTGGAAGTTTGGCCGGTATGGCGGCGATGTCGGCCTGTGAGGCCCCGCCCGCATCCAAAGTCGCAGGCCGGACCGCAATCAGATTTGCAACCGATTGGCGCGCGCAGGCGGAGCAAGGTGGCTTTTATCAGGCCGTTGCGCGGGGCTTTTATGCGGACAAGGGCTTGGATGTCACCCTCATTCAAGGGGGGCCGTCAGTGAATGTGCCCCAGCTCTTGGCGGCGGGCGCGATTGAGATGGGGCTTGGTTCCAATGCGCCTTTAGTTTTGTCGATGGTGCAAGCGGGCGCTAAGGCCAAGGCGGTGATGGCCAGCTTTCAAAAAGACCCACAAGTCCTCATCACCCATCCACGCAGCGATATCAAAACTCTGGCTGATATGAAGGGCAAGCCCATCATGCTGGCCGATGCCTCGATCAATGCGTTTTGGCCGTGGTTAAAGACCAAATATGGCTTCAGCGATAATCAAGTGCGCAAATATACGTTTAATTCCGCGCCATTTCTGGCCGACAAAAACGCAATCCAGCAAGGATATGTGACGAGTGAACCTTACACACTGAAGACCCAAGGCAAGATTAACCCCCAAGTGTTTCTGTTGGCTGATTTTGGCTATCCGGGCTATGGGGCCATGACTTTGGTGGCCGATCGCTTTTCGCTGGCCAATCCACAAGCCGTCCGTGATTTTGTGACAGCGACGATTGCCGGGTGGAAGGATTATCTGCGCGGTGATCCGGGCCCCGGTGATAGCCTGATCGGGAAAGACAATCCCGATATGACGCCCGAGCTTTTGGCCCAAGCGCGTGAGAAATTATTGTCCTATGGCATTGTTGAGACCCCCGACGGTCAGATTGGCACCATGACGCCCGCGCGCTGGGAGGAGGTTTTTGCGACGATGTCAGGAGCCGGCATTTACGCTAAGGATTTGGACTGGCGCGCTGGGGTCGATTTTTCGTTTTTGCCTAAGGCTGCTTAAGGGTCATGTCAGCGACGGCGCCTGATGCAATAAAATTGCGTGTTGAGGACGCGCAGGTGAGATTTGGCGCGCTTCATGTTCTGGGGCCGATCTCGTTTGAGGTCGAGGCTGGTGAGTGCGTGGTTTTGCTCGGGCCATCGGGCTGTGGGAAAAGCACGCTGTTGGCGGCCTTGGCGGGCCTTCAAGACCTCGCCTCAGGCCGTGTGTGGGCAGGTGAGGCAGGGATATCACCGGGCTTTGTGTTTCAAGACCCAAACCTCATGGGCTGGGCCACGGCTCTGGACAATGTGGCGCTGCCGCTGGCTTTGGCCGGTGTCGTGCGCGATGAGCAGAAAGAGCGCGCTCTTGGGGCACTTGGTCTAGTCGGACTGGCTGAGTTTGCCTTGTCTCGCCCGCGCGCTTTGTCCGGGGGCATGGCCATGCGAGTGGCGCTAGCGCGGGCATTGGTCAATAATCCCGCGGCTCTGCTCTTGGATGAGCCATTTGGCGCGATTGACGAATTGGGGCGGCGGGGTCTGAATGACCTTGTCCATGCGGCCAAAAGGGACCGCGGGGTTGCCGTCTTGTTTGTTACCCATTCTGTTGAAGAGGCCGTCTATATGGGCGACACGATTTTGGTCCTAAGCCCAAGGCCTGGAACCATTGCCGCGCGGATCGAGGTACCCCATGTGCCACGCGATGGCGCATTTTTGATGTCGGATGCCTTTGCGCGCACTGTTGCCGCGGCGCGCGGGGCTTTGGCCGGGGGCGCCCATGAAATCGCTTGATCCCGCACCTTTGATCGCTGGCCTCTTGCTTTTGGCGATTTGGGAGGGTCTGACACGAGCGCTTCAAATGCCCCCGGTCGTTCTGCCCCCGCCAAGCGCCATCTTTGCAGCCTTGATCGCGCGCGGTGATGTGTTGGTGCCGGCGGCTGGGGTCACTTTGGGGTTGGCTTTAACGGCGCTGGGCATATCCATTGTGTTGGGCACGGGCACTGCATTGATTTTTGCGCGTGTGCCGCTTTTGGAGCGAGGACTGGGGCCTTATGCCTTAGTCTTGCAGGCCACACCAATTGTCGCGATTGCCCCTTTGGTGATCATCTGGTCAGGCATCGAGAACCCCCGGCGCGCGATATTGATTTTAGCCATTGTTGTGGCCGTCTTTCCTGTTCTCACGGCGGCTTTGGCAGGGTTGAAGGCGGTTAATCCGGGGCTTGATCGCCTGTTCAGACTTTATCGCGCCACTAGTTTTCAGCGCTTTATGCGACTGGAGCTGCCCACAGCAGCACCCTTTTTGATCGCAGGCATTAAGACAGCCGCGGGCCTATCACTGGTTGGTGTCGTGGTGGCGGAGTTTGTGGCGGGGACAGGGGCAACAGGGGGCCTGTCGTGGCGTTTGGTTGAGGCAGGTAACCGACTTGAGACCGCCACCATGTTTGCCGCCCTCTTTCTATTGGCAGGTATGGGCCTTGTCTTGCATGTCTGTTTGAACGCTTTAGAACGCCGTTTTGTCGGCTAAACACTGAGCCAGACCCTCAAAATAGGTCGGAAATTGCGGCCGCCAGCCCAATTCGGCTTTAGCCCGCGCGTTAGAAACCCGCTTGCATTCGCTATAAAAGCGCTGGCCCATCTCACTCAACCCCGCCTCAGCAAAGGGCAATAGGGGCGGTGGCGTTACATTGAGGAGGCGACAGGCTTCAAGCACCACATCGCCTGATGCGCAGGGGTAGTCGTCGCAGATATTATAAATCCGACCGGGGTTTGGCTTGGCGATTGAGGCCAAAAGTGCAGCGACGATGTCATCGCGATGGGCGCGCGAAAAGACTTGTCCTTCCCGATCAATCCGCCGCGCTGTCCCTGCGCGGACTTGTTCAAGCGCACTACGCCCTGGCCCATAAATGCCCGGCAGTCTGAAAATGTGAGCCGGTTTGGACAGAGACTGCCAATCGGCCTCAGCAGCGACACGCCGCATCGCTTCGCGTGAGGCGGGGGTGGGTCTATCGGCTTCAAACGCCCAACCCCCTTGTCGGTCGCCATAGACGCCCGTGGTCGACAGATAGCCAATCCAGGATGGGCTTGTCTGATTCAGAACCTCACCAAGTGCCAAAAAGCCCGGATCGCCGTCATCACTTGGCGGAATGCTGGCAAGCACGATGTCGCAAGAAGCCGCCAAGGTCTTGAGGTCGGTCAGAGCGCTGGCAGTTGTTTGCGCACCCTGAAAAATGATCGGCTGAATCTCGTGCACACGCAGAGCCTGCGCAGTGGAAACGCTGCGCACACTTCCCCAGACGTGCACACCGCGTGCGCGCAAGGCTTGGCCAAACGCCGTTCCGACATAGCCGCACCCCAAGATCAAAACCTGCATATGAGTTTCCTTATGCCACGCTTTTGCCTATAGTCACTGTCATGCTTGATGACATGATCCCCTACTCGAAAAAGCTGATCTTTAGTGCCGGCCTGATAGCTATTGTCGGTGGCATTTGTCCCGCAATTGCGCATGCGGCGGCTGATCCTCGCGATCAAGCGCGATTGGCAGCGTGCATCGCCAAAATCGATAAAGCCCCTGAAGAGGCCTATGAAGACGGCCTGATTTGGCGCAGCCAGAGCGGGGGTGCTTTTGCAGAGCAATGCGTGGCGCTGGCAAAAGTTGCCTTGGGTGATATTGAGGCTGGCGCCGCGCGCTTGGCGGGCCTAGCCAGCGCCCCTGATGCCGGCGATAGTGACCAACGCACCTTATTGCTCGCCAAAGCGGCGAACGCCTGGCTGATGATTGGTCGCTTTGAACCGGCTCTGCGCGCGCTCAATGCGGCTCTTGTGCTCAAACCCGCCGAAACCGACCTTCTGATTGATCGGGCGCGCAGCTTTGCCGGTCTTTCGCAGTGGTCAAAGGCGCGCGACGATCTAACCCTAGCGCTCTCAAAACGACCTACAGATGCTTTATCCCTGCGGCTGCGGGCCGAGACTTACCTGCAACAAGGCCAATATGATGCCGCCGAGGCTGATATCGCGCTGGCCCTGCGCATCGGCCCGCGGGACATCGAAAACCACGTGATGCGCGGAAGGGCGAGTGAAGCGCGGCGGTTAGGCCGGCCGCCGGGCTAAGGCTCGGAAATCGATCAAAGCCATCAGCAATATTGCGATAATTTGAACTTTCTTTTGTCTTGGAAGGGCTTTGCTGACGGCTCTGCCTTCGCAAAGACCTTGTTCAATCATCTGGGCGCGATTTGAGGAGTCAAGGGGTGAAATCGGCTTCGCCGAAGCAGCGACGCTGCGCCCTTTGACTCTTCAAATCGCGCACGCGAACAATCGGGCGACAGCTGCCATGCAAGCAAAGCGTCGCATTGAACTGTTCCTAAGCCTCTTTTTCTTCAAGCGTTTGCCGTGCCTCGTTAAATCCCTCATCTTGATTCAAAACCACGCCCAGTCCAAAAGAGGTTGCAAAGAATATCTAGGGGCGAGGCAAAATGAGCATTGAGTCAACTGAAGTCGGCCTTAAAGCGGTAGAACCCAAAAAGCTGCGGCTTGTGGTCGCGGCATCCTCTGCCGGGACGGTGTTTGAGTGGTATGATTTTTTCATCTTTGGCCTGCTCGCATCGGTCATGGGCCAGCATTTCTTTGCAGGCTCTCCCCCCGCTGCGCAATTCATCTTTGCGCTTTTGACTTTTGGCGTTGGCTTTGCGGCGAGGCCGTTGGGGGCCATCGTCTTTGGCGCTATCGGCGATACAAAGGGGCGCAAAGGCGCGTTTCTGGTAACCATCGTCATGATGGGGGCCTCGACCTTTGCCGTCGGTTTCCTGCCTGATTATAATCAAATCGGTATCTTAGCGCCGATATTGCTGGTATTCCTGCGCATCTTGCAAGGCTTTGCGCTGGGCGGTGAATATGGTGGCGCGGTCATTTATGTCGCAGAACATTCGCCTGGCCAAAAAAGGGGATGGAACACGTCCTGGGTTCAGACCTCGGCGGCTTTGGGCCTACTGCTGGCGCTCAGCGTAGTTTATATCACGCGCGTCAGTTTAGGCGAAGAAGCGTTTCAAGACTGGGGCTGGCGCTTGCCATTTCTGTTGTCCATTTTCCTCTTGGGGATTGCTCTTTGGATCCGCTTGCAGCTTGAAGAAAGCCCGATGTTTCAGGCGATCAAGGATGAAGGTAAATCCTCAAAAGCGCCCTTGAGTGAAGCCTTTGGCAATTGGCCCAATATCAAGCTGTTTCTGATTGCTCTGGGCGCCATCATGATGGCGCAAGGGGTCGTTTGGTATACGGGCTTTTTCTATGTGCAAGTGTTTCTGGAAAAACAGCTCAAAGTTGACCCGCAGACAATTAATGTGTGGCTATTGATTGTTACAACGATCTCAGCCTTTTTGTATGTCTTCTTCGGCTGGTTGTCGGATCTGGTAGGGCGCCGCCCGGTTATGTTGGGCGGGATGATATTGGCGGCGGTCACATTCTTTCCCGCTTTCCACGAGCTGGCCAAAGCCGCTAATCCAGCTTTGGTTGCCGCGCAAACCGCGACGCCTGTAACGGTGATAGCCGATCCGTCGGAATGCTCGGTTCAATTCAATCCGGTCGGCAGGACCCCTGATGGGCGCGATGCTTTTGCAAGCTCGTGCGATGTCGCAAAGAGCTATCTGACCAATACTGGCGTGTCCTATGACAATGTCGTCGCGCCCGCCGGTTCCAAGGCCATTGTCAAAATCGGCGATGTGGCACTTGATAGTGTTGATATCACTCAGATGGATGCCGGTGCCCAAAAAGTCGCCAAAGCGGCCTTTGTGGACAAGGTCAAATCGGCACTTAAGGCCGCTGGCTATCCCGATAAAGCCGACCCCGCCAAAATCGACCATTTGAAAGTTCTGGCCTTGATGATGGTATTTGTCATCTCGGCAACCGCGCTTTATGGGCCTTTGGCGGCGGCCATGGTGGAGCTTTTCCCAACCCGTATCCGCTACACGGCTTTGTCAGTTCCTTACCACATTGGCACAGGCTTTTTCGGCGGTTTTATGCCAGCCGCGGCTGTGGCCATCGTTGCGACAACAGGCAATATGTATTCAGGTCTGTGGTATCCTGTCGGCATCACAATTGTCGCCATTATCGTTGCCATCGTCTTTATGCCTGAAACCCGACATCGTGACATCCATCGCCTGTGACCGCATTGGCCCCAACATCACACCATTGTGTTGATGACCTGTTCGCCAAATACTGACGCACCCGTCATTTTTTAGTTGCGCTTAAGCGATTTTGTGCCATGATCGGTCAGCGCTTACGCGCGGACCATGGCCATTGCGCCATAGTGACGCGCCAAGGCTGCGGTGAAGTTATAAAATCACGATAATCTGGGAGATAATGCTATCATGTCACACGCTCACATCACCAAAGACAAGCTCTATGACGCGGTCGCGCCGACTGATTTTGCCGCTATGCTCGAGATTGATCGTCACACCAGCCGTTCGACGGCCTTTGACAAGATTATTGCCGCCACCCACGACCATTTCTGGGACCCGTTGGACAAAAAATATATTGATTTTGATACGCCATTCGACATGATCAATCAGGCGCTTTTGCCCGATCACATGGTTCCCGCTCTTGAAACCCCTTATGTGGCGGATTTTTTCGCCGATAAACCGCTTGAGCGTATCCGCTTCAAAAACGAAATGGCGCGCTGGCAATTGTCGGCCATTTTGCATGGTGAGCAGGGGGCGCTGAACCTGTCGGCATCACTGTGCCATGTGCTGCGTGATGCGGGCGCGCAGGAATATGCGGCCAATCAGGCGCGCGAAGAAGCCCGCCATGTTTCCGCTTTTGCGGCTTATATCAAAGCCCGTTGGGGTTCGCCTTTGCCTTGTGGCGACGTTCTTAAATCCTTATTGATCGATATTGTCCATGCGCCGGAAGTTTATAAGAAGATTGTCGGCATGCAGATGCTGATCGAAGGCTTGGCCATGGGGGCTTTTGCGACCATCTATAATGAGTGGCATGATCCTCTGGCGCGTCGTCTCACCCAATTGGTCATGACCGACGAGGCCTTCCACCATAAGTTTGGCAAAATCTGGGCGGATCGGACAATTCCTAAGCTCGATGCGGCAGAACACGCGATTGTTGAGGATTGGGCCGCCCATTGCTTCCAGACCTTATTGTTCAATCTGGTCGCGCCCCATCAGATGAAGGCCATTTATGAGGATTTCGGCCTCGATGCCGATATTGTGATGGCTCAGTTTCAGGAATTAGCGACCGATGCAGAGCGGCGCGAGCGGATGAAGAAAGCCACGGATATCTTCCGCGTTCTCGTCAAAACGCTTTGGAATGCCAATATCATCACTGATCGCACCAAGGCCTTCTATGCGACCTATGTTGATTTTGCTGACTTTGAAGCCGAAGGCGATCATATGGTGGGCGATGACATTGCCGAAGACGGCATCCGCTTTCTGCAAAGCGTCAATTTCGCTGGCCGCTCAGAGGCTTTGGCTCGGGTGAAGATAGCGGCGGAATAATTTTTCTGATTCACAGCTTTGAAAGCCCCGTCGGATTTGAACTGATGGGGCTTTTTTGTGCTTGGCGCAATTCTAGAATTGTGATAGCTGGTAGAAAAAGGATGGACCGAATATGGGTAGAGCTTTAAGTATCAAGGATGCCGAGACTTACGACATTGTCTCAAAATTGGCGGAGAAAACTGGCCTCTCGATGACGCAAGCCGTTAAGAAAGCGGCGACCGCTCAGTTGGAGCAGATTGAGGTTGAGCGGCTTGAAAAACTTCGTGCTTGGGCTGAAAGAATGAAAGCAAACCCGCTTCCCGAAGGCTTTGAGATTGAGCGTGATACAAGCCCTTATGTGCTTCGTGACGGTTGGGAGACATGATCGTTCTGGATACAAATGTGTGTATCACGATTATGCGTGATCCAGATCAGTCAGACAAGCTTGTTGAAATGCTTCAAGAAAATGGCCTTTCGTTTGCAGTCATCTCGTCAGTCTCGCTTTATGAACTTGAAATGGGCGTGCTGGGGCGGGTTGGTGAAAAGCAAGCGCGCGAGAGCTTGTCGATGTTGTTGGCCGGACCGATCCGCGTGGAGCCATTAACCGATGGCGCCGCACGCAACGGCGCAAAGCTGAATGTTGCGGCACGAAAGCGCGGTCAACAATTGTCGGCGCTAGATAGCCTTATTGCGGGTCACGCGCTCGACTTGGGCGGAACTTTGGTGACAAGTGACGTGCGCTTGGCAGCGGCGATGGGTGAGGTCGAAGTCGTAAGCTGGCGCTAGGGTCTATCCCGTCTTTTTGAATCAAAAAAACGGGATCAACAGACATTAAATTAGATACATAGACGCGCAACCTGGTTCCAAAAGAACCAGACGCGCTTTAGGAGGGCCTTGACGACCCGCCGCGGGCAGGCCAATTCGTCGCATCATGAAACAGATACTCAAACTCGCCGAAGGTTTTCAGGATCCTGACTTTTCAGATTGGGAAGAACTCGCTCAAAAAGCGCTTAAGGGCGCGTCGCTGGATCGGCTGACAGCTACAACTTATGATGGCATAGCGATAAAACCACTTTATACGGCTTTTGATGCGCAAGGTATTAGTCACAGCCAAGCTGGGGCTGGGCGCGATCCCTTCTTGCCTTGGGATATCCGTCAAATCGTAACGGACAGCGACCCAGCGAGAGCCAATGCAGTGGCCTTGCATGATCTCGAACATGGTGTGTCGTCCATCGAATTTCATATTGACCCAGCCGGTATTCACGGCGTGAATACGGGCAGTCGCAACGCTTTCCCAATTCTGACCAAAGGCATTTTGACAAGCCTCGCCACCATTGCGCTGAGTGCGCCGACCAATCCTTTGCGCGTAGCGACCGACTTGTCGGCAAATATTCCAAATCATGACGCTAAAACAGCCAAGCTTGCCTTTAATCTTGACCCGATGGCGCAGATGATGTTGGGCGACGCCCCAGTTTCGCCATCGGACGCTGTTGCTTTTGCCAAAGAGGCCGCCACTCGTTTTCCCGCGGCCACGGCCCTGCGCGCAGATGCTCGGCCCATTCATGAAGGTGGCGGCAGTGAGGCCCAGGAGCTGGCCGTTCTGATCGCTTCGGGAATCGCGCATCTGAAGGCAGGCGATGCGATTGGCCTTAGCGCCGAAGATATCAATGCGACTTTGCTATTCACCATGTCAGTGGGACCTGACGTGGTGCTGGAGGTCGCCAAACTTCAGGCCGCCCGTCGCTTGTGGGCTCGGGTCATGCAGGCCTGTGGCAGCCCTGCGCCCATGAACCTGCAGGCTGTGACCAGTGGGCGGATGCAAACAATCGCCGACCCTTGGACCAATATCCTGCGCGCCACATGCGCGGCCTTTGCAGCCGGGGCCGGTGGAGCTGATAGTGTCACCGTCTTACCCTTCACCAGCGCTTTTGCCGTGGCCGATGAGGCGGCGCGTCGTATTGCCCGCAATACCCAATTGATCTTGCAGGAAGAAAGCCATTTAGGCCGCGTCAGCGACCCAGCGGCTGGTGCATGGGCGATAGAGATTTTAGCTGACGATCTGGCCAAAGTCGCGTGGGGTCGCCTACAAGAGATTGAGAAGGCTGGCGGGTTGGGAGCCGCCTTGGGTTTGGGCCTTGTCCAAGGCTGGGTGAGCCAAACGCGAGCCGCGCGCGAGCGTGATGTGGCGCGACGTAAAACCCCGCTCATAGGCGTGAGTCTATTTCCGAATTTGGCTGAAGACTTAAAGATCGCGGCCATTCATCCCCAACCAACAGCCAAGGGTGCGATGGCGCCGATGCGCTTGTCAGAACCCTACGAAGCGCTTCGAGCGCGTGCAATTGCCAGCAACCCCAGCATCTTTCTCGCAACGCTCGGGGTGGTAAGCCAGTTCAGTGGGCGCGCGGGGTTTGCGCGCAACGCATTTGAAGCTGGCGGCATCAAGACGATTGGTGAAGAGGATGTTTACAACGATGACGCCGGTATTGTCGCAGCATTTGTGAAAAGCGGCGCTAAGATCGTCTGTCTGTGTGGCGATGATGCAGGCTATGAAGGCCGCGCATCGGCCCTTGCTCAGGCGCTAAAGGCCGCTGGTGCCGTCTCAGTTTGGCTCGCTGGGAGGGGCAGATATGACGGGGTGGACCGCATTATTTTCGCTGGCGCGGATATTCTGGCCGAGTTGACCTTTGCGCACCAGATTTTGGAGGGCGCGTTATGAGCCAACTGCCTGATTTCAGCACGCTCGATCTGGGTGTGCCCATCGAGACGGCCCTGCCGACAGATCAAAACCCCGATTGGCTGACGCCCGAAGGTGTGGCCGTTCACTCAAGCTATGGGCCGGACGATCTGGCGGGCCTCAATCATTTGGACGGACTTCCAGGCATCGCGCCTTTTATTCGCGGCCCCTATCCCACAATGTATGTGCAGCAGCCCTGGACGATCCGCCAATATGCGGGTTTTTCCACGGCCGAAGATTCCAATGCCTTTTACCGCCGTAATCTCGCCGCGGGGCAAAAAGGGCTGTCGGTGGCCTTCGATCTGGCGACCCACCGCGGTTATGATAGCGATCACCCCCGCGTCGTCGGCGATGTCGGCATGGCTGGGGTGGCGATTGACAGCATTTTGGACATGCGGACCTTGTTTGACGGCATACCGCTGGATCAGATGAGCGTGTCCATGACGATGAATGGCGCTGTTTTGCCGATTTTGGCGCTTTATGTGGTCGCCGCTGAGGAGCAAGGGGTCAGCTCAGAGAAGCTGTCGGGCACCATCCAGAACGATATCCTGAAAGAGTTCATGGTCCGCAACACTTATATTTACCCCCCAGCGGCGTCGATGCGGATCATCTCTGATATCTTTGCTTTCACCAGCGTCAATATGCCGAAGTTCAATTCTATCTCCATTTCCGGCTATCATATGCAGGAGGCGGGCGCGACGGCGGATTTGGAGCTGGCTTACACCTTGGCCGATGGTGTGGACTATATTCGCGCCGGCCTCGCCAGCGGCATGAAGATAGATGATTTTGCGCCACGCCTGTCGTTTTTCTGGGCCATAGGCATGAATTTCTTCATGGAAGTGGCCAAAATGCGTGCAGCACGCGCGCTGTGGGCGCGCTTGGTTAGCCAGTTTGAGCCTAAAAACCAAAAGAGTTTGGCGCTACGCACCCATTGCCAAACCTCAGGCTGGAGCCTGACGGCGCAAGACGTATATAACAATGCCATTCGTACGACTATAGAGGCTATGGCCGCCGCCCACGGCCACACCCAAAGCCTGCATACCAATAGTCTTGATGAAGCCCTGGCTTTGCCGACGGACTTTTCGGCTCGTATCGCGCGCAATACTCAGCTGGTGCTGCAGGAAGAAGCGGGCTTTAGCCGACCCATTGATCCCTGGGGCGGGTCCTATTACGTCGAGAAACTGACCGCCGATCTCGCCGCCCGCGCTTGGGGCCATATCGAGGAAGTCGAGGCCCTTGGCGGCATGGCGAAAGCCATTGAAGCGGGCCTGCCTAAGCTACGCATAGAAGCCGCCGCCGCCCAAACCCAAGCGCGTATCGATACAGGCATGCAGACCGTTGTCGGCGTCAATAAGTTCCCGCTCGACGAGGATGAAGACGTTCCCGTCCTCAAGGTCGATAATACCGCCGTGCGCATGGCGCAATTGGAGAAGCTCGCGCGCTTACGCCGCGAACGTAACGAAGACGACGTGCGCGAAGCCTGCGCCGCCCTCACCAATGCCGCCCGCGATGGCACGGGCAATTTGCTTGATCTGTCGATCAAAGCGGCGCGCGCTAAAGCCACTGTGGGAGAGATTTCGCTGGCGATGGAGCATGTCTATGGTCGCCACAAGGCCAGAATCCAAGTCAATTCGGGTGTCTATGCCGCCA
>JBEINE010000193.1:0-5193 GCA_040378245.1 Hyphomonadaceae bacterium
AAACCTATTCACCGACAATGTCCGCCTTTCTGGTGGTGTCCAGAATTATCCTCTGAATAAGAACAATATTGGCGTCAAATACCTCTGGAAAATCGATGAGAGCACCGAATTCCGCGCCAACGCTATCTATACCGAAAGCTGGTTCCAAGATGCATTCCCATCAAGCGAATCATTCTCGCCAAACACGTTACGTTATCCAATCATCGACGCGTCATTTTCCAAGAAATGGAGCGACAAGCTGCTTGTGGAGGCGTCAGGCTATTACTCAAATCCTCTGCTTTGGAACTCCGAGCTTTATCCAATCGTTTGCCGCATCACAGCGGGTTGCCCAACTGCCAATGTCGTGAATGCTGCTGGCGTATCGACCCGCATCGTTCCTCTCGGCGCTTGGACCGGTGCGGTTGAGCCGCGGTTTGGTCAAGGCTTTGGTACAACAAACCAATTCAAGAGCGGCTTCCTTGAAACGGGTTTCACCGCTCGGGCGACCTATACTTTCAATGAATTCCTCGAAGTGGTCGGCGGGGTGCAATATGTCAGCTACAGAGACGATTCAGACGCTCGTTATGCCTTGCCCAACAATGATTCCACAACAACGGGCGTATTTATCGATGTTCGTCCAAAACTTCCGTTCAGCCCTGAAACGGCAATTTCGGTTGCTGTCCGGACCGATTTTTCTGACGCTTTTGATAGCAAAACGATCTGGAAATTCGGCTTTAAGCATCCATTCCTGACCGATTACTATATCCGTGCGAATGGCGGCACATCTTACAGCTTGCCACAGACCAATGAACTCTTCATCAACAACCCGCGTCCCCCTGCAGCGGCAAATGATGCGAGTTTCGTGGTGATCGGTAATCCAAGTCTCCTGCCTGAGGAAACCGAGACTTATAATGGTGCGCTGGGTTACACGGCTAACTTTGGTGAAACGCGATTATTTGTTGAGATCGGTGGTTTTAGAACGGAAGTTACCAACCGGATTGGACAAACATCAGGCCGTCCAATCAGCGTGCCAAACCCGGTCACAGGCATTGCAACAACTGTTGATACCTTCTTCAACAACAGCTTTGTCAATGAAATCGTCGGTGTAACGGCAGAGATTGACCTCAAGATTGGTGAGCAGTGGGCCTTTAACTTGGGTTACACCAATCAGAACTCTGCCCTCACAGCTGGTCCACGCAAAGGTCTTCAGCTCAATGAAACCCCCGCATGGTTTGCAACGGCGTCACTTAACTGGACATCGCTGGATAAGCGCCTGAAAGTGCAATTGTTGCCGCGTATCCAAGGGGCTGAATGGCAAACAGGCGGACCAGCCATTGCTGGCACTGCCATCCCAGCAGGTCCAAATGGTCGCGGCGCCGACCCCGGGGTTTCCCGTTTCCGCACCAACTTTGGTAACTATGCGGTCGTCAACGCCAGCGTGACCTATTTGGCAGGCGAAGACTTGCAGCACCGCTTCATGTTCCGTGTCGTGAACTTGTTTGACGAATACTATGCTGAGCGCTGGGGCTTCGGAAACCAATTCTACGGTGCTGCTTTCAACCGGGGCGAATATACCAACACAGATGATCGCTACTTCTATCAGTATCCGTTTGAAGGTAAGCCGCGTAGCTTCTACGTGACATATGCGACTAAGTTCTAAGACTGACACCAGAGCCAGAGGCGGCAATTTCCGCCTCTGGCTTTTTTCTCGCCACCCTTACCACGCTGGAGTTTCACATGATTACACGTCGCAACGCAGTGATCGCACTGAGTGCTTTACCACTTCTCAGCACAAAACAAGTCATGGCCTCGATTGCGGTCAACCCTTTCACTTTGGGCGTTGCCTCAGGTAATCCACGATCAGACCGCGTCATCTTATGGACGCGCTTAGCGCCCGATCCCCTCAAGGGTGGCGGCATGCCTAAGGGTCGTGTCCGTGTCCACTATAAGGTTTGTCTTGATGCTGAAATGACCAAGATATTCCGCGAGGGACATTATGAAACCTCGGATTTAGATGCCCACAGCGTCCACGTAGCCTTGACTGGGCTAGAGCCTGGTCGCGAATATTTTTATCAATTCATGTTTGGTGACGCCACCAGCCCGATTGGCCGCACACGAACATCCAATCCAAATGACCTCACAGCGAAACTGGCTTTGGCCAGCTGCAATGCCTATGAAAGCGGGTTTTACGGCGCTTTTGCCGATATGGCAGCCTGGACACCAGATTGCGTCATCCATGTTGGCGATTATTATTATGAAGGCGGCATCGGCCGCTTGGGCATCAATAAGCGGATCGTTGACGGTAAGGAATTGTCGTTCGAGACCGTCCGCCTGCACAACAGCCCAGAGACAAAATCCCTGTGGGATTATCGCAATCGCTACGCGCTTTATAAGGCCGACCCTCACTTGCAGGCAGCCCATGCCGCCGCACCTTGGATCGTCTCTATGGATGATCATGAGATTGACAATAACTGGGCTGGCGACATTCCTGAAGACCCCGATCAGCAGACAACACTTGAGTTTAAAGTTCGCAAGATCGCGGCAATCAAAGCCTTTTATGAGCATATGCCGATCGATAAGCCGCCTGTCATCAACGGGCTGGAAGCGAGCTTGCAAATGTATGGCCTCTATCGCTTTGGGCCAGCGCAAGTTCATTTGCTCGACACCCGTCAATTTCGGTCTGACCAACCATGCGGCCAAGGCTTTCCGGGCGACGCGGCGTGTGACGCGATGAATGATCCGGCTTTGACCATGACAGGGCAAGCTCAAGAGGCTTGGTTATTCGATGCTCTCAAACGGTCCAATGCCCCGTTTAATGTGCTGGCATCGCAGACTTGGTTTGCGCCCTATCGCTACAATGCACCCCCTGAGGCACCTCGCGTTAACATGGACCAATGGGACGGCTATGGCGTGCAACGCCAACGCATCATTGACGCTTTGGCCAATGGTGTTGCAAATCCAGTTGTTCTCAGCGGTGACTGGCATAGTGCAAGCGCCATGCGGATCCACGAAAAGCCATTTGACGTGCGCTCTAAGCGCATTGGCCATAATTTTTGTGGCACGTCGATCTCGTCACATTGCCCATGGTCTGGCGCCTTGGACGCCGCCAAAAGCTTCAATCCCCATGTCGATTACATTGATGGCTCCAAGCGCGGCTATATCCGCTCAACGGTTGAGCGCGGCAATTGGACCGCAACTTATCGAACAGTCGATGCACCAAATGACCCCCAGTCCAAGTCCAGTACCGCGATAGAGATGCGCACACGCGATCTTTAAACACAAACCGGAGACCAAAGCCCATGTCCAAAAATAGACCTGCATCACGTGCCCTAAGCCTGTTGATGGCGACGTCCCTCATGGTGCCAAGCATGTTGCCATTATCCTTGGCTCAGGCCCAGACTGTCGACCGCCCAGTTCGCGCGGTCGAAGATCCCGGTGTGATCACAACACGACAAGGCATTACGCCTGCTGGTGCTCAAACGGTCTTTAAGGGCCGGGTTCAAGGGGCGGTGTTTGGCAAGGATGGCGCGCTTTGGACTCTGTCGCGCACGCATTTGTATCAGTTGGATTGGTTGGACAATAAAGCTCTGTCCCAACATGCCTTAAAGGGCGCAGGCGGTATCCGCGGGCTAACACTTGATAGCAATGGTCAGCCCGTCGTGGCTTTGATTGAATCTCGCCAAGGTCAACCCGGTCAAGTCTTTATTGCGCGCCCGAACACAGCCACGACACCCGGCGGCCTGACCAAAATCGGCGCGTCACTCGGAACAGAAAATGTTGGCTCGCCCGTCGTGCATGACGGCAAAGTCCTGACGCCTCTGACCTATAACAATGGTCTGGCCGTTACCGATTTGGCTTCAGGCCAAACCCAGACCGTTAAAGTCGCTGTCGCCCCAGTGGCGGTCGTGGCCGGCGGTAATCTCGCCTATGTCGCCAATTGGGGTGGCCTTGCAGCCAGCGCTGGAATGGCCAGCGCACCCACGGGTCTTAAGGCTGACGCCGATCAAGTGCGCATTGATGCGCGCGGGGTGGCGCTGCAAGGATCAATCAGCGTCGTCAATCTTGCGACAAACTCGGTGTCGGCCAATATTCCTGTCGGTCGTCATCCAACCGCCCTTGCCTTGGATGGTGCCAAAGGCCTGCTTTATGTCTCAAACACCAATGACGACAGCATTTCCATTATTGATGTCCGCACCCGCGCCGTAAAGCAGACCATCACGCTTCAACCTTTCGCCCAAGCGGTTAAGGGTATTGCACCATCGGGCATCACTTTGGATCGCGCTGGCAAGCGTTTGTTCATTGCCTGCGGTGGGATCAACGCGGTCCTTATCTATGATTTAGAGGCCGGTCGGATCGCTGGCCTCATACCAACCGGCTGGTATCCTGTGTCGGTGGCGCTCAATGCCGACGAAAGCAAAATCGCCGTCGCAACGCTTTTGGGCGTTGGCTCTGGGCAGAATGATGGCGCCAACAAGCGCTTTGTCCATGCTAACCGCGGCAGCGTCCATGTCATTCCCGTTCCCGAGAGCGCCCAACTCGCCAGCTATTCCGCCGCGGTTGCTGAAAATAACCGCATGGCCTTCAAAGATGGTGTGGCCCCAAAGCCTGATCCCCAAGCCCCAGCCCGCGCGATACCTTTGCGCTCTGGCGAGCCATCGCTGATTGAGCATGTTGTTTACATCATCAAAGAAAACCGCACCTATGATCAAGTATTTGGCGATCTTGAGCGTGGCAATGGCGAACCGAGCTTTGTCATGTTTGGGGAAGACGTCACCCCCAATCATCGCCGCTTGGCCCGCGACTTTGTGTTGCTGGACAATTTCTACACCACAGGCGGCAATAGTGCGAACGGCCACCAATGGGTCACCCAAGGCAATGAAGTCAGCTATACGCTTTGGCCAGGCTATTCGGGCCGCTCTTATCCGTTCGACGGTAGCGATCCCTTGGCCTATTCTTCTGGCGGCTTCATCTGGGACGCAGTTCTGGCCAAGGGCAAAAGTGTAGCCGTGTTTGGTGAATATGCGCCAGGCATCCTAGACGACACACCTGTGCAGCGCCAAGGCCTGTTTGCCCGTTGGAAGGCGGGCGATAATTTCGCCAATATGTGGAACACGAGGTCTCCTATTCCACCGCTGGACCGTGCGCTGGTGCGCAACTTCCCAGCCTATAGCATGGACATTCCAGACGTCGTGCGCGCCCGCATCTTCCTGGACA
>JBEINE010000213.1:0-4381 GCA_040378245.1 Hyphomonadaceae bacterium
ACATTGTCGGTGAATAGGTTTGGATCATAGATGCGAGGACCATCTGTGGCCAATAAAGATCCGTAAACCATCAAGGAATGATTGCCGGCGGCGTCGAGTGGGAAGCTATAATTGCCCCAAATTTCGCGTGTATTGAACGCACCGTAGGATACACCAAAGTCGCCCTTGACTGTGCCGTTCGGCTTTTTGGTGATGACGTTAACAACGCCGATGCCGCCGTTCGAGCCGAAGTAGAGACTGTTGCCACCGCGGTAAACTTCGATGTTTTCAATGATGTGATTGTCAATGGTCGTTGCGCCCCAGATATTCTCGAGTGCAGGCCCGCGATCATACAAAGGGACGCCGTCTAGCGTTACCAGCGTGTCGCGGTCGCCGCCGCCATCAAGACGGATCGTGTATTCACCTTCGTCTGGGGAATAGCCGACATTAACGCCCTTGACCAAGAATTGAACCGCTTCAGCGAAGTTGATCGCACCGCTTTGCTCAATCGTCGCACTTGAAATGACCTGCACATCAGTCCCGTAGACGGCAAGCTCTTGAGCCACGGTTGTAGCCGCCACGCGATTGCGTTCACCGGTCACAATCACAGTCTCGGTTGCCGGCTTGGGTGGCGCCGCGTCGGTGCTGGCTGATTGAGCAAAGGCGAGACTAGGCAGTGCGCTTGATGCCAGCAGAAGCGCCAGCAGGCGCACAGGCGATTTCCTTAGTGATATCCTCATTGTAAGACCCCCTTTAGAGACTGAAGAATGTTCAGTACAAACACAGATTCGTGATGGCCGGATGGATGAGCATACGCTGAAAATGCCCGATTACTCGACCTTCAAAGCGTGTCTTAGGGGTGCTTCATGACAAGATTGCGAAATGTTTGTGAAGGGTTAATGAATATATTTCATTTTTAAACGATACATGCTTGAACATTAGGAGCTATGTCATGTGAGAGCTGGAGAGCTTGTTTTGCGCGAAATGCTAATTGCCCAGCCGGAAAGTTCTGACCGAGCGAAATCGGATATCGACCAGGCGCGCGCGCTATTGGACGCAAAAGAAGGCATATTGCTTGACTGGGACGGATGCGTTGCGCTTAATGACTTGCCCCATGCCGCTGGATTAAGGTTCATCGCTACCTTTCTTGATCAGATCGCGATTGTGTCCAACAGCTCCACTTTGAGGCCTGGCGACGTGAGCCGGACATTGGCACAGGCGGGCATTTCTTTCCCTGTCGAGCGGGTGATTCTGGCAGGTCACCAAGCGTTACTGCGTGCGGGGCAGGTAAACAAGCCGACTTTGGTTTTTGGCAGTTTGCAAATGCGGGCCTTAGCGCGCGAACTGGGCGTACAACAAGTTAAGCAACATCCAGAAGTTATTGTTTTATTGCGTGATACTCGCTTTAACTACGCGCGCCTTACACAAGGGGTTAATGCGCTCGCTGAGGGCGCTTACTTGATCGTAGCCAACCCAGACCTGACCCATCCGGGCGGACAAGGTATTCTGGTTCCTGAAACCGGTGCTCTATTGGCGGCACTTCTCGCCTGCGTTGCCGTCGACTCGGCCCGCGTGGAGGTTATCGGAAAGCCAAATGCACAGCTGTTTCAGCGCGCTTGTGTGGCCTTGGGCGTTGAACCTTCTCAAGCTGTGATGATCGGCGATAATCCCGATACTGACATTTTGGGGGCCAATAAGCTCGATATGGGGTCCATTCTAGTCAGCCCGGGCTCGAGCCTCCTGCTGACGGATCTGTTTTAGGGTCTGTCCCGTCTTTCTTGAATCAAAAAAGTGGGATAAAAAGAATATAAATCAAATGCCTAGACGCGCAACCTGATTCCAAAAGACCCAGACACGCTCTAGAAGCGCTTCAACGACAAGACGTCAAATGTCTCGCGCAAAGTGGTTGTTGAGCGTTCATAATCGGCCAGAGCCAAAGCGGCAATAAGCGTGTCGATGACGCATAACTGGGCGATGCGACTGGTCATGGCTTCGGTTCGAAACAAGGTCTCTCGCGCCATAGTAACCAAGATGACATCAGCAAATGCTTGAATTGGCGAACGGCCAAAATTGGTTAGCACAATGGTTTTGGCGCCTGCCTCCTTGGCGAGCTGGGTTGCAACAACGGTCTCGCGCGTTGAGCCCGTGTGGGAGATGGTCAGGACGGCGACCTCTGGTGTCGTACGCGACGCACTAATGGCTTGAATGTGGCTGTCTGTTACCACTTTGGCCTCAAGACCAATCCGCAACATACGGTAATGGGCGTCTTCAGCTATGGGAGCGGAAGATCCAATGCCGTAAATCTCGATTCGTTTGGCCTCCCGTATCAATCTCACGGCCTCGGCAATTGATTTTGGCTCCAGAACCGACATCGAATCACGCAAGGCTTGAATGCCGCCATGAAAGACTTTCCGGCACACCGTCTCGGTATCGTCGTCACGATTAAGGTCTTCGTGGATATATTGAACCGGCTGCACAAGGGCTTGAGCCAGCGAGAGTTTTAAATGCTGAAATCCTGACATACCAAGATTTTGACAAAAATTGACTACGCTGCCCTGACTGGCGCCGGTGGTTTCTGAGAGTTCAGTGACCGACATGGCAATGACGGCTTGGGGCTCGGCCAAAATAAAGTCCGCGATGTTTTTGGACATCGGACCCATTGTCTTATAGCTCAAGCGAATACGCGCCAAAACATTCTCAACCAAGCCTTGATCTTGGCCTCGCGAGCGGGCTTTGGTTGTGGACCCGGCGGCTTCGGTCATCATTTTTCCTTGTACAATTTGCCAATTTGTCAGCGTCTGGGCTTGGAAATGTCACCACTGAACCCGTCACACAATCATTTCAACGCTATTTAGGCCGTGCTTCTGGTAAAAAAATCATTACCTTTCTTTCAACCGGTCATCTGCCCAGTAAGGTTTCAACGCTTCGCTGAATTCGGCGCGCCCTTAACCCCTCAAGGCTTTATCTAAGCTTTCGCTTGTTACCGGATAGCCCAAATCGGTGCGGATGTGCAGCTGATTTTCCTTGATGATGGGTTGGACGATACCTTGGGGTCTGGCGGCCAGATCTCTGAATGCCGCTTCGACACTGTTAGATAGAGCCAAAAGCTCAAGATTGCGCGCGGTGGGGAAAATGATCTTTCGCGTGCTAGCCGCTAATTGATCCAATGCGTCTTGAGGCCTGATCCAGATGATATCGACGGCTTCGTTTCCATCTTGGACCGCCGTCTGGCCTTCAGGCATTTGGGCCAGATAAAATCGGGTATCAAAGCGTTTGTGCGTTGCAGGGGGCGGGATCCAACGCGCAAAGGGTGCAAGACTGTCTGTTCGTAAAACTAGGCCATGCCCGCGCACCAAGGGTTGAAACAGGCTGGCGTCGCGATCCACGTTTTGGCGCAAGTGTGTCAAGCTGTTGGCATAGTCTCCCACCGGTTGCCCATTGCGGCTTGCCAGCAAAAGTCCACATTCCTCATAAGCCTCCCGCACTGCACCAATGCGCGCCGCCCGCTCATCAGGATCAAATGCGCTTAAGCCTTGGGCGTTATCGAGCCAAGCTGTGTCATAATCGGCTGGATCAACCCGCCCCCCTGGCCACACCAATGCACCACCGGCGAAGCCAATATTGGCATGGCGCTCAACCATCAAAACCTCAAGCCCGTAATTGCCATCGCGAACAATGAGGAGTGTGGCCGCTTTATAGAGTGTGTCGTGGTCCATAGCTTTACTTCCGTCCAAACAATCGTTCGATATCGGTCAGGGATAGTTTCACAAACGTTGGGCGACCGTGGTTGCATTGGCCGCTGCGCGGTGTGCGCTCCATGTCGCGGAGGAGGTGATTCATTTCCGCAGCGCTCAGATGACGGCCAGCGCGCACCGAACCATGACAGGCCATGGTCGCCAAGACCTCATCAAGCCGCTCTTTTAGAGACAGACCCTCATCATAGCTGGCCAAATCATCGGCGAGGTCTTTCAAGAGCTTTGTGGCATTGACTTTGCCCAATATGGCTGGGGTTTCTGACACAGCAATTGCACCGCGCCCAAATCCTTCAATGACCAGACCCAAGCCTGCAAACTCCGCTGCGCGCGCCAATAGTCGCTCACACTCATCGGGATCGAGCTCCACAATATCAGGGATCAGGCTTGGCTGACGCGCGATGCCGGCACCCGCAAGCGAGCGCTTCAGCCGCTCCAACGTCAAGCGCTCATGCGCCGCATGTTGGTCAATAATGACCAGTCCGTCGCGAGTCTCGGCGATAACATAAGTGGCATGGAGCTGGGCCTTCGCCGCGCCGAGTGGGAAGTCTGTAAGGTCTTCGGCGGCCTCTATATTATGCTCCTCCTGATCGAGCTGATGCTCGGGCAGGTCGCTCATCCGTGCCAGAGGTTCACTGAGGCCTCTGAAC
>JBEINE010000122.1:0-9219 GCA_040378245.1 Hyphomonadaceae bacterium
CAGTGAAGCCCACACGATCATCGAGCTGGATTTGGAGGATTATCACTAATGGCGATCAAAATTTCTTCTTTTTTCGCTGTGCATCCGGGCGTTTGGCTTAAGCAGGAAATCGTTGAAGCCTACGGGCTTGGTGTTACGCAATTAGCGGCCCATTTGGGTGTCTCGCGTCAAGCGATGAGCACACTTTTGAATGGCCGGGTCGGCTTGAGTGCTGAAATGGCTATCAGGTTTGAGAAGGCATTTGGGTTGAATGCGCAGACCCTGTGTCGGATGCAATCCAATTATGATCTGGCGCTGGCGCGCACTCACGCCAATGATCTTGCCGTGATGCCTTTCGTGGGACTGACGGCTGCATAGGCCCCACGATGGTGAAGAGCTGACCAAATTTGAGTGGGTGACAAATTGCGCGGCGCGTGCTGAGCGTTATTGTATCGGGCGGGCCCAGAATGGGTGGCCCAATAGGGCCATAAATGTCACTCGCGCTTCAACACATGATCCACAATCCACGACAGCGCCTTTTGGGGAACAAAACGCGCTTTGAGGTCATCCCGATCATATTCGGTTTCCAGCCATGTCCAAAAATCAATTCGACCTGTGGCTTCAATCTTAGCCCATTCCGCCCAGAAAAAATCTAGAATCCCGGTTTTCGCGGCACTGATATGAAGATATTTTAGCGATAGCTGCTGGCGTGCTATCTCTAAAGGTATGCCTTCAATTGCATAGAGATAGAAGACGGCGATCATACCGGCGCGGTCAGCGCCGGACTTGCAATGCATCAACGCGGGGTATTCCATCGTCTTGAAGAGTTCGCGCGCCTCAAGGAGCTTATGCGCATAGGGCGCGCCGCGGCTTTCGCTATGAATGAATACCAGTTTGAGGCCGAGTTGGGCACAGGCCTCTTTTTCTAAAACCGTAAAGCTGGCATCACTATCACCCCGCAAATTGATGATGGTCTTAATGCCCCTTTCCTTCCAAACCGCCAGTTGCTCTTGGCTTGGTTGGTTGGCACGCCACATAGCTGGGCTGATTTGATAAGCATTTTGGAAGCGCGCGCGCAGGAATGCGTGATCATTCCACCAATAATCATCAAGAGCCGCTTTACGTCGCTCTGGCGTGGTCAAGTCAAATTTAGGCACGGGCCAAAGTCTCGCTTTCAAAACGCATCTAAGCAAGGCGCGGCGCGCATACAATCCCAGCTTGTCACAGCGACGCACTCGCATCCTAAGTCAAATCTGGTTATTCGCGTTAGTCATGAAACAAAAGCTATCAAGGCGACTTTTGCGGTCCGCTCCTGTGCAGTGGGTTTTGGCCGGCTTTATCGCCTTATGGATGGCCCTTGTGCGGGCAACGACACGCTGGACGATTGTAGGACGCGAACATGCGCAACCTGTCTGGGATTCCGGCAAGGGCGTGGTGTGGTGCTATTGGCATTCGCGTATCATGGGGGCGCACTCGATTTGGCCGAAAGATGTCCAGCCCATGTTGATGCTGATCTCGCTGTCGCCAGATGGTGTTTTCGTTGCACGTGCGGCTGAGCTTGTTGGGCGCAAGGTGGTGCGCGGGTCATCGTCCAAGAAAGGCGCAGATGGTGAGACCTCAGATAAAGGTGCGCTGCAAGCCTTTCGGCAAATGGCCAGTCACGCATCGAAGGGCGGGTGCGTCGGTATAACCCCTGACGGACCGCGCGGACCGCGCATGCGGGCGCAAATTGGGGCCGTGCGGGTCGCCAAAATGGCTAAAGTGCCCCTACTGCCATCGGCTTTTGCCGTCAAAGGCGCACGTTATGCTGATAGCTGGGACAGGTTTCATATTCCGCCGTTGTTTTCGCGCGGTGTGATCGTTTATGGCCCTGCCATTGAAGTTCCCGCGCATGGGGATGAGGTCGCTTTGGAAGCCGTCCGCCTCCAACTCGAGCATGAGCTGACATCGGCCATGCAAGAGGCTGATCGGCTGGTGGGAGGGCCGATGATCGCGCCGCAAGCGCTATGAGTGAACCTGTCCCCGTCGATCTGCGTCTATATCGCCTGATGACAGGCCTGTTGACGCCCTTTTTGCCCGGCATTTTGCAACGTCGAGCGGCGAAGGGCAAAGAAGACCCAGCCAGATTGAATGAGCGCTTGGGCATCGCGCCTATAGATCGGCCGGGGGGGGCTTTAGTTTGGCTCCATGGTGCCAGCGTTGGTGAAAGCATCGTGGCTTTGTCGGTGGCCGATGAGATGCGGCTGCATGCGCCGCACTTGAGATTTTTGTTCACCAGCGGCACCAAGACCTCAGCGGATTTGATCGCCAACAGACTTATTGCAGGCGATTATCATCGCTACGTACCCGTCGATACGCCAAGGTCCACCGCGGCATTTGTTAGGGGCTGGGCCCCTGATTTGGCGGTTTTTGTTGAGGGCGAAATCTGGCCAAACCTTTTAATGTCAACCCGTGCCGCAGGCATAAAAAGCGCCCTCATCAATGCGCGAATGACCACCAAAAGCATCAATAATTGGGCTAAGCGGCTCGCTGCGGCTCATTATTTGTTTGACGGTTTCGACCTTGTGCTTCCCGCCGATGAGCGCACAGCAACAGGCTTGTCGCGATTACGCACCAGGGCGATTGGCCCGTCGGGAAATCTGAAACTAGCCTCAACGCGACCATCAATTGATGCGTCGGCCTTAAGTGACGTGCGAGGTGCCATAGGGGATCGCCCTGTTTGGCTGGCGGCCTCAACCCATTGCGGCGAGGAAAAAATCCTCATCGGCGCGCATCTAGCCCTCTTGATGGCGGCCCCCGATGCGCTGCTCATTTTAGCGCCCCGCCACCCAGAGCGGGGGAATGATGTTGAAGTCGATTGCCGTCTGGCAGGCATAATCCCCGCGCGGCGCTCACGCGGGCATTTTCCAACGCCGCTTGGGAGCATCTGGCTTTGGGATACGATCGGCGAATTGGGGCTGGCGATGTCAGTCGCACCCGTTACCTTTATGGGCGGATCGCTGGTCACAGGGGTGGGTGGACACAATCCCGTAGAGCCTGCGCAATTGGGCTCAGCGATTATATCAGGCCCTTACGTCCATAATTTTGAAGACCTTTATCAAGAACTTGAAGATGAGGGTGGCGTTCGGATTATTGATGACATGATGTCAGACCGTATTGCTATGGCTATTGCGGGCCTGATTGGCGATGACCAGCAGCGTGATAGCGAGATCGCCGCGGCCCGCTCTGTCGTGGCGCGCGGCGCGGGCGCGATGGAGACGACCGTCACAGCCCTTTTGGACTTGCTGACATGAGAGCCCCAGCCTTTTGGACCATCCGTCGTGGCCGTGACGCCGCACCCATGCTGCGTTTACTGCTGTCTCCACTTGGCTGGCTTTATGGGCACAGCGTAGCGCGACGATTGGCGACTGCGACACCGTTTGCCTTGCCAATTCCCGTCATTTCGCTGGGCAATTTAACAGTCGGTGGGACAGGCAAAACCCCGCTTGCGCGATTGATTGCGATAGAGATGAGCGGTTTGGTCAATGGACCTGTTGCCATTGTATCGCGCGGCTATGGTGGCAGCTTGACCGGGCCAGTACGGGTTGATCCTACTCTGCACACGGCTGAAGACGTTGGCGATGAGCCCTTGATGCTGGCCCAAGATGGCCCAGTCATCGTGTCGAGGGATCGCCTGCTAGGCGGGCAGTTTGGCGTCCAGCAAGGTATGGCCGCCTTGATCCTTGATGACGCGCATCAAAATCCGGCACTGGCAAAAGACCTGTCTATTGTTGTCGTGGATGGCACAACAGGCTTTGGCAACGGCCATTTAGTGCCGGCCGGTCCCTTGCGCGAATCCGTCGTGAAGGGACTCGCGCGAGCCGATGTGATTATCACTATGGGCGATGTCAGCGAAGACGCCCAAGCCGATTTAGCCCATTTTGAAGGTCCGATCCTTAATGGCGATCTCTACCCTGAGCCAGTTACGATAGAGGGCAAAGTGCTGGGCTTTTGTGGCATTGGCCGACCGGAAAAATTTGACGCGACCCTTAAGGGCCTTGGTCTTGATGTTGTGGACATGTATCCCTTTCCAGACCACCATCCCTACAGCGCGACCGATATCAAGCGTTTAGAAGACAGCGCGCGTCAGTATAAGGCGACTTTGGTGACAACGAAGAAGGACTTTGTTCGCTTGCCGCCTTCTTTTGCGCAAAATGTGCGTGTTGTTCCCGTTGAAGCGCGCATGAGTGATCCGGCTGCCCTGAGGGGCATGCTCCTTCATGCCCTCGACAGCGCTCGGGAGCGGGATTAAGTCTGGAATATGACTGTAGGACGACGCCAATCCTTTGTTAAGCGGATCGAGTCTTGGGCCTTTCATGCCTATTGGAACCGTATCAGCGCCATGTCTCTTGATCATGCGTCTAATGCCGGATCGGGTTTTGTGCGTAAGCTAGGTCCCCTGACAAGTTCCCATAAAACCGCGCGCTACAATATGCGTCTGGCTTTTCCCAAGATTACTCGAGCTGAGGAAGACGAACTGCTCGATGCCATGTGGGATAATCTGGGCCGGGTGGTGGGGGAGTTTCCTCATCTGTCTCAAATGCGCCTGTTCGCACCCGATAGCCGGGTTGAGATTGAGGGGTTGGATATATTGGACCGTTATCTGGGCACAGGAAAAGCCGGTGTCTTTATCTCGGGCCATTTTGCCAATTGGGAAATCATGCCGGCAGCCATTGTTAAGCGGGGCGTGGATTGTCGGGTCACTTATCGGCCTGCCAATAATATCTGGGTCGACGATACCATCATTCAAGCGCGGGCCGATTACGGTGTACGCCTGTTTGCGCCCAAGGGTGCTACTGGCGGTGTCAGCCTGATGCGGATTCTTGCCAAGGGCGGCTCGGTCGCCATGATGAATGACCAGAAATACGAAACAGGCGTTGAAGCCCTGTTCTTCGGCCACAAGTGCAAGACGGCCGATGGCGCGGCCCGTTTGGCGTATCGGTTTCGAGCACCACTTCAGACTATGACCATAGAGCGCACGTCGGGCGCATATTTCAAAATGGGTGTGCAAGAGCCGATCCTGATGAACTTTGATGCACCTCTTGATGACGAAGTCGTGGTCACCATTGATAAGATTAATCGGTTTTTAGAGACCACAATTCTAAAAGCGCCCGAGCAATGGTTCTGGGTCCATGCCCGTTGGCCCAAGCAGGCTTGGATTGACGCGGGGGTTATGGATTGATGTCAGGTCCTGTGACCTTCAGATGCGCGCCCTGACGATTATGAAGCCCTGATAGACTTAAAGCACATTATCAATTTGGCCGAATACAATGCTTATGCGCCAACAACCCGCATTCGGCCATTGTTGGACTTATCGCGTGAGGCCGCGCGGCTGGGAATTGAGAATTCTCATACATGGATCAAGGCCAATGGTGGCGTATTTCCCGTTGGAGAAGTGGACGGGGATATCGTGTGCTGCGACGTCGGTTTGGGCATACACAGGCCATCCAGAAGGGTGTTAATCCCCGCGCATTCGTAAAGTTTGCCTTGGCGCGCCTCTTTGGGGTGTTAGGCCTTCAAAAGGCCAATGAGCATAAACTTCCAGTTAGCTTTGATCTTATCGAGGCTATTCCTGGCGCTACTAATTAAATCCCCGGATATCACAAGCGCCGATGGCTGCAAGTAAATAACTTTAGGTTCAGGTTGTTGTTAAATTCTATTGAGCTAAGTTTAGGTTTGTTTCTTGTCTTTGCTTGTGCTAAACAGTCCACAATCGACGAAACTGGCACTGTCCGAATTAACCGGACCGCGTCACTTCTTCCAAGACGCCGGACGCTGTGCACGGCTATTGCAGAGCAAAAAATGGTCTTTTGCGGATTCCGCAGATCAAAATTGAGAAAGGGTCCCATGATGGCGACCGGAAGTGTAAAATGGTTCAACGCAGCCAAAGGTTTTGGCTTCATTCAACCTGATGCAGGCGGCGGAGATGTGTTCGTTCACATCAGCGCCGTGGAGAAGGCTGGCCTTAACGGCCTCAATGATGGCCAAAAAATCAGCTATGACGTTGTGGCAGAGCGCGGCAAAAATGCAGCGGCGAATTTACAACTGATCTAACTAGCGTTCTCACACAGAGTGATAACCAGGGCAGAGGCCGCTTCTTGTGGCTTCTGCCCTTTTTTTTGGATCAGATGGCAAGCCTCGACTGTGAGGTGATTTGGCGCAAGGGCGGTCTTCACCGCAGGCGCTCTATTGCTTCGTGAGCGATTAGGCTAAAGAGCCATTCCCTCTAACTGTGATGAGCCCCCAATCATGACCGCCGATCTCGCGCGCGAAGTTAAGCGTCGCCGTACCTTTGCCATTATCTCCCACCCCGACGCGGGTAAAACCACTTTAACGGAGAATCTGTTGCTGCTGGGTGGGGCGATCCGTGCGGCGGGTGCGGTGAAAGCACGCGGTGAGCAACGCCGAACCCGATCGGACTGGATGAAGATTGAGCGTGAGCGCGGCATTTCAGTTTCAGCCTCGGTCATGACCTTTGAGCACGAAGACTGCATCATCAACTTGCTAGATACGCCGGGTCACGAGGACTTTTCGGAAGACACCTATCGCACACTGACTGCGGCCGATTCGGCCGTCATGGTGCTCGATGCCGCAAAAGGCATTGAGCCGCAGACGTTGAAACTGTTTGAAGTGTGCCGTCTGCGCGATATCCCGATTCTGACCTTCATCAATAAAATGGACCGCGAAGCGCAAGACCCGATTGAGCTGCTCGATGAAGTGGCGTCAAAGCTCGCTTTGGATGTCGCGCCGATTTTCTGGCCGCAGGGTTCGGGCAATCGCTTTCGTGGTATGGTTGATCTACGTGATGATCAATTCACAATATTCCGCCGTCCAGTGGCGGGGGACACCGGTGCGCAGGTCCATGACAAGATGGCCATGGGCGCACCAGAGCTTTCCTCCATTATGAGCAGCGAAGAGATTTCAGAATTGCGCAGTGCTGCCGAATTGGTGGTGGGCGGCTATCCAGCGTTTAGTTTGCAATCCTATCTTGAAGGGCACATGACCCCCGTTTTCTTTGGCTCGGCGCTGCGGCAATTTGGTGTGCGCGAATTGCTCGATGGGCTGGCCGCCTATGCACCCTCGCCGCGTGATCAGAAGGCGCTTGATAAAGGCGTGGCGACAAGCCTTCATGCGGACCGCAATGAAGTGACCGGCTTTGTCTTTAAAATCCAAGCCAATATGGACCCTGCCCACCGCGACCGTGTGGCCATGGTGCGTCTCGCTTCAGGCAAGTTTCAGCGCGGCATGCGGCTGAAGACTGGTTCTGGGAAACAGATTGGCGTCCACGCGCCTTTGATGTTTGTAGGCCAAGACCGCGAAATCACAGATGAGGCCTGGGCGGGGGATGTCATCGGCGTACCCAATCACGGCGTATTGCGCGTCGGCGACAGCCTGTCTGAAAGCGGCAACGTCAAGTTTGCAGGCATACCCAATTTTGCGCCTGAAATCCTGCGGCGTGCTTTTGTGAAAGATCCACTCAAAGCCAAGCATCTGAAAAAGGCATTGGAATCACTGGCAGAAGAGGGCGTGACACAATTGTTTCGTCCCCATTTTGGATCGGACATGATTGTTGGTGCCGTCGGGCCCCTCCAGTTTGACGTGTTGGTTGAGCGCTTGGCGGCTGAATATGGGTTGGAAGTCGTCTTTGAAGTTTGCCCGTTTAATGGTGTGCGATGGGTCGCCGCCGACACCAAAGCCGATCTCGAGCACTTTGCTGATCGCAATCGCGCCGGCATTGGAACTGACCTCGATGGTGCGGAAGTCTTTTTGGCCAAGAATATGTGGGAAATTGGCTATATTGCTGAGAAGTTTCCCAAAATCCGCTTTACCAGCGTCCGAGAGCGGATGATTTGACCAGCATCTAGGCCGCTTGGGCCATGGCCCCGACCCGGAGCTTCATGAAGCGCATTGCACGCTGGGCCGCTTCTGGGGGTACTTTATTATACATGTCGCCCATGATTTTGGCTTTGCCCATGCCGGCTTCACCCAGAACTAGCACGGCAATGGTGACAAACAACGCTCGATCAAAACCGGCCGCCCGCGACACCATTGCAATGGCGTCAATATCCTTAGCGTCAAACAATTTTGCAGCTTGATTATAATCAAGCTCGCTGAATTTGGCGAAGGCTAAAGTGAATTGGGTTTTCTTATTGTCGCGCCAAAGGGTGGGCAAAACTGCTGGAACAAAGCTTCCTTTGGCGCGCATATTGTTAATGTCGCGCGTTGCGGCTTCAAAATCACCGGGCAAAGCGCCATGGGTAACCGCGACGCGTGTCTTGGCGCGCTCAATTGCGAGATTGATTTCGTCTTCGCTGAATTGGGTGTTTCTGGCCAGAATTTGCTTGCGCATGTCAGCGCCGACGCTGAGAAATAACTGGTTGAGGTGTTCAGGGGAGATGGATTTTCGTTCAACTAGGGGGGCTTGCAAATCTGGATTGGCAATCGCACGCACGACGATTTTGTCATAGGTTTCGGGTGAAACGCTGGCTGTCTCGTTTCTGATAAGGGATTCAACAACCTGATCGCCACCATAAGAAACCAGAGCTTCTGACAAGGCCTCGCCAACGTCATCGCGCTTTGTGACCAGCATGCGATGGGCGTCGCTACGGTTTTCAACGACACTAATCAGATCGGACTGGGTCAGAACTTTCGAATGGGTCAAAATAGGCCCGGCAACTTTGACTTCGACATCATTTGCCAGCGCAACGATTAACCGCCGAGGGACTCTTTCGTGGCTAAAGAGCGTGCTCAGCTCCTTGCGAACCTCGGCATCTAACTCAACAGCAACCTTTGTCATCAGATCGCCAAACAGCTCGGTCTCAGAGTCTGTATGATTATCGATATTGGCAAAAAACAGACTGGTGACATCTGACAGCAATTCGCGACGCTTTTCGCTCGAATTCTCACTCGCCAGTTGCAGTAATTTTGCGTAACGTTGCCCAGTCTGCATTTCCCGCCCCAGTTTTGGTCCATGACATCTCAGAAAAACATGAATAAACCGTTGGTTTTAAGGCTGTTAAATCTTCAGCCGCTAGCCCGGTCCACCCGATAGTCGCGGTTCGCGGTCAAGGGCTTGAGCACGCACACGCTGAAAAAGATAGGTTTTTGGGACTTTGTTCGATGGTGGCTTATAGGTTTCTGACTTTGACTGAACTTGTGGGGGCGGCTTTAAACGGGGAACACCGCGCGCACGTCTCGGCG
>JBEINE010000183.1:0-5538 GCA_040378245.1 Hyphomonadaceae bacterium
AGGGTAAGTTCTAAAGCGCGTCTGGTTCTTTGAGAACCATGTTGCGCGTCTAGCTATTTGATTTAGGGTCTGTTTATCCCGCTTTTTTGATTCAAAAAAGACGGGACAGACCCTAGCTGGGCCGGACTGGGAACAAAAAACCGTCGCGGGCGTATCTATAGCGACGGGTTCTCGCAATGGGCACCCGATACCGCGAAGGGAGCGTCTTATGTTAAGCTGGTCCATTGTTTTTCTCGTCTTGGCCCTTATCGCTGGCATCCTCGGATTTGGTGGCATTGCCAGCGTTTCGGTGGGTATCGCAAAAATCCTGTTTTTTGTCTTCATCGTGCTTTTCGCGATCAGCGTGCTGGCGGCGGCCTTACGGGGGCGCCAACCCACGTGAATCTCGCCAGCCATTCTGATTGAGGACACATGTCATGACGGACCAAGATCACCCGGTATCTCGTCAAGCCGGCGATTGGCCGATCAACGCCGCGCAGTCGCAGCCAGCCAGCGGCGATGAAGTGGTGCTCAGCCGCCAATTGGAGCGCGAATTACGCTTGGGCCGCCAAAAGCACATGCCTGCTTGGCTTAGTTTTGGCATTGGCATTGGCCTCTCGATCTTGGCCTATGTGGTTTTCGCCATTCAGCAAGGCTCTTTCGCCGGGGTTGGGGCGGTGGTCGATTCGAGGCTTTCCGCAGCTCAAGACAAAGGTGTGGCCGCAGGTCAAAAAGCGGCAGACGCCACCGGCGATGCGGCCCGACATGCGGGTGCCAACATTCATGACGCGTTAGAACGCACGACACGCAAGGACGGCAAAGCCGACCCATCAAGTAAGCCTCCGCCTAAGAACTAGACCACCAGACCCTTTTGCCCCCCTTCCAGAAATGGACCAAATTATGTCACATGCATATATGAAACTCGCCTCGCTTGCCCTCCTGTTGGGTGGATGCTCATCAACAGGCAATATTGAGCGCAACGCAGGCGGGGGCGCGGCTATTGGCGCTGTCGCTGGTGCTGTTATTGGTAATAATGTCGGTGGCGGCGACGCTGGCAGTGGTGCGGTCACAGGCGCTGTCATTGGCGGCACAGTGGGTGCTGTGCGCGGTTATAGCCTCGATCAGCGTCAACGCGAGTGCAATGAGTATCGCAGCTGGAATCAATATCGCGATGCCAATGGCCGCTATTATTACCAGATCCCAGGAACCTCTCGCACATGTTGGTCGTCAGACCGCAAGCCACGCGGTCTATAGTTCCAACGCCCCCAACTGAAAAAGCCCGCTCTCGGGTCTGTTCCGTCTTTTTTGAAACAAAAAAGACGGGATCAACAGACCCTAGATTAGATATCCAGACGCGCAACCTGGTTCTAAAAGAACCAGACGCGCTTTGAAGCGTCAGCCCACCGATGTTTCAGGCTTGGACAAGTGAGACGATGACCAGCGACTGTGGCTTCATATAAGGCAGCTCGACCCCTGCCTGCATGAGGATTGTGCCTGAAACCACCTGTCCATTAAGCGATGCAAGTCCGCACGATGGGCGTTGCGCATCCGCTCTATCGGTCGGCTGAGGCCAAATCCATGCCAACCTGTAGTCACCAGCAGGATCAAGCCCAGAAAACCAGAACCGTCCGGGCACAGTGTCGGGCAGGCTGCCAGTCAGCGCATAACCGAATAAGCCCTGTTGCCGATCATGTGACACCACGCCCCATCGCTCTTCAAATGGGCGCTGATTGAAGCGAATGGGTGTACCGTCATGCAGAAGCGCCCGATGCTCTTTGTACATCGCAATAGCTGCCTTCAACGCCTCCCCCTCACTGGGGGTTAGTTCGCGCAGGTCCATTTCCAGACCCAAGTGGCCAAACAGCGCAACACCTGCGCGCATGTCCATTGAAATCCGGCGGCCTGTAATGTGGCAGTCGCGCGGCCCGACATGTGCACCCATCACTTCGGGAGGAAAGAACAAGGAGCATCCGCGTTGGATGACCAGCCGGTCAAGGGCGTCATTGCTGTCGGAGGTCCATATCCGATCTGTTCGGCGCAAAATCTCGAAATTCGCCCGTCCCCCACCTGAAGCACAACTTTCGATTTCAACGGTCGGATGGGCGACGCGCAGCCGGTCCAGCAAAGCGTGAACCGCTCCAACATAGTCGGATGCAGCCGGCTTTCCGTCCCGCCCACCAGGATGGCTGAGATCACGGTTCATGTCCCATTTGAGATAGGTGATCGGGTGGGCACGGAGTAAGTTGTCCAGACAGCTGTACAGATATTCGCAAACAGCTTGTTGGGTCAGATCAAGCACCCATTGATGGCGCATGTCTCGCTGAGGGACGCCTGGAGCTTGCAAGACCCAATCGGGGTGGGCGCGATAGAGATCACTATCGGGATTGACCATTTCAGGTTCAACCCACAGTCCAAACTCCATACCCAATGCGTTGACATGGGCAATCAATGGACCAAGCCCGTCGGGATAGACCCCTTGCGACACCGTCCAGTCACCCAAGCCGGCCCGGTCATGGCGACGACCGCCAAACCAGCCATCGTCCAGCACAAACCGTTCAACCCCGAGGTCTGCGGCGCGACGTGCAAGATCGAACAAGACCGATTGATCATGGTCAAAATAAACCGCTTCCCACGTGTTGTAATGCACGGGTCGGGGCTTGGCTTTGGCTGCTGGTGGCAAAATTGACGTGCGGACAAATGATTGGAACGCACGCGAGACCCCAGTGAGGCCCTGCCTACTCACACAAGAAAACAGCTTGGGACTTGTGTAGCTTTGCCTGCCTTCGCCCAGCCTTATTTCTCCTGGCAGCAATAATTCACCCGCGCTAAGGAGCGCCCGGCCATCGCTAAACCGCTCGGCGCGCATCTGATGATTGCCGCTGGCGCCCAGATGAAATCCCCAGCTGAGGCCCGCCTCTTCATCGCAGCCAGGTGCCATAGCAATCATGCCGGGAAAGCAATCATGGGACGTTCGCCCGCGCCGATTTTCGCGCACGATAGCCCCAACAGGAAATGGCAGAATATGTTGGGCAAACTCACCGCTCCAGCGTCCGCTGAAAGTCATGATCTGATGTGTGCGCCCATCCAGCGGGATAATGGGTGCAGACAATCGATCGACAACAAAACCACTACAAACTTCATCACAAGAAAGTTCAGACCACACCGTCAGCACATCACTGAGCGCATCCATTGAGAAATGATGGCTTAGCGACAAGCCGCTGCCCGTGTCACTGCAATGGATGACGATATGAAATGGCGATGCCCAATCCAGTCGATTGGCTACAAACATCGGGCACCAGGCATCGCCAGCGACATGGCCGGCAAAGCCGGGTTGGCCAGAAAAGCCCGATGCGATGGATGGCGACACACTGATTAAAGGTTCAATAGCCAAAGCGTTTGGCGGCACAGTCCTTATGCTCGTGTCAACAAGATGGTGTAAGTCAGCGCTCGACGCCAGCCGCATCCCCCAATAGATGATAGTGGGTTCACGATCGCCAAGGCCAATCACCAAAGTTGCATCGGTTCCATCAAGACGGACAACGGCTGGTATGGACTGTGGGGCCAATTTCGGAGTCATATCTGAGGTGTCAATCATGCGAGGTCCCAGACCCGATGCGGTGTTAAACTGAGCGGCTGTGGAACCAGCAAGCCTTGCCCGTCTGCCAAATCAGACGCACAAAGCTTTGGCTTTTGAAGCTACTACATGTCGAGAGACATGCCTATATCAGCAGTCATCAATTCACGAATAGTTACACCTGCAGGAGACGCTCACTATTTCTTGGTTTCAGAATGGGGGCTTCAGCGCTTTTTTGGAAGTCTAGATTGTGTCTTCGATTTCTGGAAAACAGAACGGCCTTAGGTTAGTGCGTCTCTGGCTGGAAGCAAACCCGTCGCGCGGGCATGGCGGCCGTAAACCAGCTCAAACACCGGCCCCGCCATCAGGGTTGTTACAATCGCCATCACCACCATGATGGAAAACAGGGCGGGCTCAATGATCCCGCGTTGCAAACCGATATTGAGGATGATCAATTCCATCAAACCGCGCGCATTCATCAAAGCCCCAATGCCCATCGCCGTCCGGTTGTCCTCGCCCGAAAGACGGGCCGCCGCATAACAAGCAAAGCCTTTAGCGGCAATCGAAATCACCAAAATGACCACAGCAATGAAGAACAAATGCCAGCTGTTCACGAGGCTCAATTGAGTATGCAGGCCAGAATAGGTGAAAAAGAGCGGCAAGAGCAGGACAGCTGTGACAGGCTCAAGCTTATCGCGCAGAGTTTCTGAGAACTTGCCCTTGGGCATGACCGCCCCCAAGACAAAGCCGCCAAAGACGGCATGGATTCCCACGATATCCATCGCGAAGGCACAAAGAGCAAAGGCGATCAAGACATAAGCAAGGCTGACCTCGCTAATTCCGCCGTCGCGTTCCATCATCGCAGCCAAGGGTGCGGTCAGCTTTCGCCCAAACAAGGCCATGAAAATGGCAAACGCTAAAGCACCCCCAATCGCAACAATGGCCACCATGGGACCACCACCAAAGCTTGCCAGCACGATGGCCAATACACACCAAGCCCCGGCGTCATCAATCGCCCCGGCTGAAAGCGCCAAGGTCCCCAAAGGCGATTTGCTCAAGCCCTTTTCGTAGATAATCCGCGCCAGCATTGGAAAGGCGGTAATGGCAATGCAAGCGCCCATGAACAATTGCGCTTCCCATGTGGTCAGCTTTTCATTGAATAGTCCGGGGGTCTGCAATAACCATGGCGTCAGCAGAAATGCACAGACAAAGGGAATGGCTATGCCCGAAATAGAAACCGCAGCGGCACTCTTTGCCTTGGACACGAAATGGGATGTATCAAACGTCAAGCCGACAATGAACATGTAAAGCCCGACGGCGAGCTGCGCGGCGACAAACAAGATGGGCTTGGATTCTTTGGGGAAAATCATGCTTTGAAGTTCAGGGGCCAATAGTCCGAACAACGATGGCCCCAAACACACCCCAGCGATCATCTCGCCTACAACCTGTGGCTGACCCAGAAAACGCTTACCAATCCAGCCAAACAGCCGGCACGCCAAAAGGATCAGGGCCAGTTGTGCAAAGAAGGCAATACTCAAGTCTTGTGGAGTCATATATCGTCAGATCTCCAAGCTTTATGGGCACGAGGCTTGCGATGCGCCTCAGCGCTCCGCTTCTGCCAGAGGCGGCCCACCCGCACAAGCTTAGCGGTAAAGTTGCCTACATATAGGTTTGAATGTCACACTCATCGCAAGTCTCCCCGTGGCTATTCTACCATGCGCAAACGTGCTTAGGTTTTGAAACTTTGATCGCCCACCGTTGTTTTCGACGAACTCGAGGGTCTGTCCCATCGTTTTTGAATCAACAAAGCGCGACAGACCCTAGAAGCAGAAACGCCATCAGGGCTTGGGACTTTGATCCAAAAAAGAAAAGCAAAGAATGTGCGTCTGTGCCAATTTCTGCTTAGGGACGTGCGCCTGATAAGATAGTGTTAACGTTTCCTAGGAGTATATCGTCTCGGTGCGAGCTTTGATCAGCCTTAGGAC
>JBEINE010000080.1:0-12913 GCA_040378245.1 Hyphomonadaceae bacterium
ACCAGGTTGCGCGTCTAGCTATTTGATTTAGGGTCTGGTTCTAAAAGAACCAGGTTGCGCGTCTAGCTATTTGATTTAGGGTCTGTCCCGTCTTTTTTGATTCAAAAAAGACGGGACAGACCCTAGACTTGGGTCGCGTCAGGCCAGCCAAAGCTGTGCGTAACGCGCCGTTGAAACCAGCTGCCAAAGCGGTTCTCAACTACCCCGGCGCGCCAATGGGCATGGATCAATGTGTCTTGATCGGTCAGCAAGCCCGCATGCAGAGGAGGCCCGCCGGGGTCGCGCGCCAAGAGGACCAATGTGCCCGGCTGAAGGGCCTCCACACGGACGAGAAAGGCGTCTGCTGCCGCCAACAGATCGTGGGCTACTTCATCTCTATTCGGACAATTGATCCCAAGGTCCCGGGCCACACCTTCGATCAGGCCGGCGCAATCAGTACCAACACCGCGCAAGCTCGCCCCCGCCAGAAAAGGCGTCCCAAGCCAGCGACGTGCACTTTCAATGAGAAGCACACCCGTCATCGTCTGCCCCCATCATTGCCGCTGATGGCAGGCCCACCAAAGGCGACGTCATCGCCGGGCAGTGTCGGTTGACCGCGAAAATTGAGGCCATTGCCAAAGCGGGCTTTGCACGTGGCAAAACTTTTGTCGCAGCCTACCACGAGGCTCACCATGTCGCCGGTATTTGGCGGCACAGGAAGGGGCCGCCCGAGAAACAGCGTCCAAGTCGTGGCGTTGGCCTCAATGCGCGTGATGTCGCTACGCCATGAAGCGGCGGGACCCGTGGTGAGCGTGATCGCACCACCATAGAAATCAGTGCGCGCTTTGTCCGCTGGCACAGCAATGGTCAGGCTTCTATCGGTGGTCACGCTCATGATCGCAGCACTGAAAGTGCGTCCCAATACCGACAAATCGACTTTACAGCGGCTATCCCCCAAGGCAGCGTCGCAGGTACGGGCATAGACGCGGCCAATCTCGCGGTTCAGGACTGAGTTTTGGCACACAATATCGAGTTCAAACGCTGCGCCGCGCCAGCTGGCCCCGGCTACGAGGCCCGACCACATGGGAATGAAATTGGATGGTTCTGTCCAATCGACCCAAAAGGCCTCGATCTTGGCCTGATCCCATCGGCCCAGCGCCAAGTCGGCTTGGGTAATCGCCGCGATCGACAAAGCGCCTGATAGAGCTGAGCGACCCAGCGCCAGATTGACTTGGGTTTCAGACGCGCTCGCGATGAAACTCTGTCCGGCAACAAATAAAGTGCCATCAAAGCCTAAATCCCGGTCATGCTGGGTCACGGCAACAACCAAACCGTCCGTGCGCGTCAGACGCCAGGCCTGCGCCAAAGTGGTGACACCGCTAGCGAGCTTGGCCGCGAGGCCTGTCGGTAACACCCTCATGCTGCGATCTCCACTAAGGATAAGGAGACCACCCGGCCGGCATCAAATGCGTCCAAAGCCACGTCAAGACGGTCGGTATCAAAGCGCGCTGGCGTATCAAAGCTGAAGCCTGCGCGGACTGAAACGCCTGCAGCCGGGGCCATATTCAGGGTGACAAGCCCCGTTGCGCCATCCACAGAGAAGCCGGTTGCCGCAAGCTCCACCCCGCCGACGGCAACCCGAACAGAGCCGATAATGGGTTTGGAAATGACCCGACTATAGCTTGCGGCGGCGTCGGCGTAGGTTTTGGTCAATTGAAACTGTTTGTTGGTGCCATTGCCGACGCCGATCGCCTGATCAAGGGGGCTGGGCGTGGCGGACGGCGAACAGCTTTTGAAATCAGCGGGATCGCGAAACCGAAAGCCATGCAACCTGCCACGCCTTGCTTCAAAAAATGCGGTGACGACGGCGAGTTCATCCAATGAGCGCATAGCTGAGCCAATCTCCCAGCGCCGCCGTGAGCCTGCATAAACGGCATTGCGGGCCTCACGCCCATCGCCCAGCGCAAAAATCTCAGTGGCACGTTCAGGCCCTCCCACAGCACCGCGCGCCAAACGCAGGGGGAATGACACATTGTGAAAACCGCTCATAAATAGCCACTCCCGCGTTGCACAGCGCGCGCCAAAGCCGCAGAAACCTGGGCGGAGGAGCGCTTGACGTCATTGAGACTGGATCCCGCCGCCATATTGATATTGATGGTCACAGGCATGCCAGATGGGTTGCCGATGGAGCCACTGGCATTGGGCACGAAGAGTTCAGGGCCCCGCTCGCCCACCAGATAAGCACCCCCCGCTGTCACCGGGCCACCATTGGCACGTGCACCTGAGCTTGGGATCGAGTTCAAAAGACTACCTAAGACATTGTTGATGGGCCTGGTGACAAAGCGCTCAATCGCGAGGCCTGAGAGATCGCGTAGGATGCTGGCAGCTAAGCCCTTGACTGAAATTTCCCCTGTTGCCGCGGCTTCACCCAGAGCCGAGGAAATGCGGCGGCCTGCTTTGGAAAAAGCGTCGCCAATTGCTTCAGCGCTATCGCGGGCTGGACCTTGCGCAAAGGCGTCAAGGGCATTGGTTGCGTCTTGGAGCGAAGGCTCAAAGGAATTATTGCGGCTTGTTGCCATGGATCATGTCCTCGTGAGTGGGTGTTAGGATTTCGCCCGCGCCGTCAGGAAATGCCTGACACAGCTCTTGCAGGCGCGCGGGATCAAGCCCTTGGCCCTCGCCCGTCAAGGCGCGCCACTCTAGGACCGACAGCGCCCAAAATTGGTCGGGGCTTAGGCCAAGGCGGCTGGCCACGGCCAAAAGCTGTTGCCAAGGTAGAATGGTCATCTGCCGGCTCGTTCAAAGGCTTGGGCGATAGCCCTCGCCGCCTCTGCCGGGTCTATATGGGCTTTGGCGAGGTCAGCCGGGGTAAGGCTTTCGCGCTTCCCCATGATTAGGGCGCTAATGACAAGGAGAAGATCAGCTCCAGAGAGGTCACGTAACCGGCTTTCAAGGGCCGCCATTGTCGTCACCCCAAAGGCCGTTTCAAGGCGCGCCAAGGCCCCCAAAGTTAGGCACAAAATGAGCGGACGGCCATCAATATGGAGGACGCTTTCGCCCCGGCCAGCATTAGGTAGCGCGCTCATAGGGCCGTAAACCCAAGTTCGCCGGCACTGGCCAATGTCATTGAAAACGTTGCCTCGCCATCATGGCTGCCGCCATATTCGAGAGCTGCAATCTGAAACCTGCCCTCTATCGTACCAAAATCAGGCACAATCAAGCGCCAGAGACGGCTGTCTTGAGCAAAAAAACTGGCGCGCACCAAAGCATCCGACGCCGCGTCCTTAAAGACCCCTGAACCTGTGACACTGGCTTCTTTGAGGCCACAGCCCGCCAATAATTCCCGCCACGCGCCCGGACTATCGGCGGATGTCGCGTCAACCGATTTGGCGGATAGAGCGATGGTCTTGGCGCGTAACCCTGCCACTGTAGTAAAGACGGGGGTTATCGCCCCATCGGAAATTTTCAAAAGGACATCGCGTCCTGCTTGTCCAGCCATTACGGCCTCCTGTGTTAAATGTTTGAAGTCGGCTCAGCGATGATCTTCAGCCGCACAATGCCAAGCCAGGTTCGCCCATCCACAGCGCGCAATACGTCGCTATAGACTGGCAAAACCAGCACGATTTTTGCGCCGACGGCTGCGGCGACAGGGCGACTCGCACGCGCCGTCAAAGCGGCGACAGCAGCGCGCGCTTCCCCCGCACCGGTTTGTTTTGAGACCACCTCCAGCGTCGCGATATGCTCCTCAGTGGGCGTGTCCGATGCGTCGGCATTGCGGGTCTCCCAGCGTCGCCAGTAGGCAAAAGGCATGGCACCCATTTTGACCGATGCGTCATAGAGGCGGACCGGATTACCAAGTGCGGCGATCACCGCGGCATCAGCTTTGAAGTGCTGATCAAGTGCCGCCTGACAAGCTAAGGCGGTCATAGCTTAATCTCACGCGCGACAGGGTCCCATGATAGTCCGCCATCACTAGCGCCGCCGTCGCGCCGTTTAAGAGCGTCAGCAACCGCCTCCAATAATGATGTTTTAAAGGCGTAGGGCACATTGGCAGCGGTGGCCCCATGCCCGGCCTGAAAATCAATGCTGAGCCCGAGCACCTGAGCGCTCAGCGGTGCAGTGATCACAAAGCGGCCGTCAATGAGGCGCACGAGATTGGCAGGGGCTGCCGTCTCGGAGCCGTCTTTGGCAATGAGACGAACAGCTACCAGATTGATTGTGGGGATCCTGCCCGGCACCAAGGTGCAGGGCAGGTCCAAATGGGCGAAACGCGCGGCCATGAAACGCTGGCGGAACGTGGTCGTCACAAGCGCCCGACCCGTTCGGGCTTCAAACGCTTCGCGCGCGGCGATCAACAAACTTGTCAAGACGCCATCGTCGCCATCGGTGCCGATGCGCAAGAAGGCGCGCGCCTCCGCCAGACTGACAGGTTCAGCGGCTGGCGCCACCAGTGTTTCCAGGGCCATAGTCAATCCTCCTTAGCTGGCAGCAAATCGGAGGAGTTTGATGGCGTCGAAGTCTTGCACCCCGCCGCCCACACGCTTGGTGACATAGAACATCACAAACGGCTTGACCGAATAGGGGTCACGCAACACCCGCACATCAGCACGGTCGACGATCAAATAGCCTTTCGCAAAGTCACCAAACGCAATCGAATGGCTACCCGCCGCCACATCGGGCAAGTCCTCGCACTCATACAAGGGGAAGCCCAGCAAAGTCGGCGGTTGCCCAGCCACCAAAGAGGGCTGCCAAATATATTGACCCGTTGTGTCCTTGAACTTGCGCACTTGGCCGACGGTGCGGCGGTTCATCAAGAAGCTAGCATTAGCGCGGTAAGGCGTTTTAGGCGCGTAAGTGAGGTCAATCAAACGATCAATCGGGTTGGTCGTCGCGAAAGCGCCGGCAGCGCCCGTCGCGATATAGCCCAATTGGCCCCAAGGTGCTGGGTCGGCCGCGATGGTATAATTCAGCATACCTCTGGGCTTATTGACCCCGTCGCCCGTAATGAAAGCGATGCCCTCGGCATTGGCAAAGCTCTCGGCGATTTCGCCAGCCAGCCATTGATCCATATCAAGGAGTGCATCGTCCAAAATGGTTTGAGTGGCGGCGGCCATGGCGTAAAGCTCACCCATCGGGAAGGTCAACAGGTCAATGCTGGGTGTTGCGGTTTCGGCGCGTGTGCCGGTCTCAGCCACCCAACCCACAGCGGGGGCGGTCGTGGCCATCGGCTTTCTGAAGCTCGCCGACATCGTCTGGCGTACCGTGGCGATGCGACGCAAAGGCGAACTGGCCAGCAAACGACGGTCAATAGTGGCCATCACTTCAGGCGGTGCGACGTGCCCACCGTCGGCGGCGACAGCGACGGACAAGGACTTAGCCTCAACCCGGGCCAAAGCAGCCTCGTCACCACGACGCATAAAGGCTGACCACGCCGTCTTGACCTCGTCATGGCCCGCCTGGTCGCTTGACGCTGCACCGGGGCGCAGGCCGGCTAATGAGATCCGGTCCAGGCTTGCCTGCGCACGGCTCACCGCACGGTCGATCCGGTCGACTTTTTCTTCCAGCAACACATCGGCGCTGGACTTGCGTTCAATTTCACTCAGACGTTGATCATTGGCGTCTCGAAAAGCTTCAAAGGCCGACATCAGCTCGTGCTGAGTGCCCGTCATTTTGGTTTCCATGTCATATCTCCGTAGCCGCTGGTTTCACGCAGCGTGTTGGTGGGTAGTGGGGGTGGCAAAGGGCTGCTCCGCGCGCAGTCGCAATCTGGCGCGGGGCAACATGGGGAAAGTGACGACTGAGACTTCGCGCAGATCAATCGTCTTCAAAATCCGCCCGCCACTAGGTCGTGGCGTGGCGTCCAAGGCGCGAAAACCAATAGAAAGCCCTTCGGCCGCGCCACTTTGAATGAGGCCCAAAACGGTACGGGCGTCATACAGACCAGGCTCAATCACGCCCTGCATCCACAGGCCCTGAGCATCCTCATAGGCGCTGGTCCAGCGCCCAATCGGGCGCTTCGGATCGTGCTGAAACAGCATGGCGATCAGCGGCGCAGGCCAGGTTTTGAGCGTTTGTGCAAAAGCCCCTTGCTCAACCACATCACCGGCCAGATCGGGTGTGCCGAACAGACTGGCATAGCCCGCGATAACAAAATGGGACCCCGCCACAGCCCTCACCGCGCCCGCTCCAGATCAAAATGGTTCTCGATCCGGTCGAGCGTGGCGCGCACGCCCACCATTTGCGTTTCGATCCGAGCCATGCGTTCAGCAATGGGCTGCTGCGCGCTGACGCTGGCTTCCAGCACAGTGATCCGTTGCGCCGCAGCGCCAATCCATAAGAGACCAGCGACCGCTTCCAGACCAATCGTCACCAATATGGCCAGTGTCCAACGGTTCTGGTTGAAGGCGGGGGCTGTCTTCAAAGTTTCGTCGCTCATATGTTGGCTCCAACTGAGGTTTCGGGGGGAAGGGGGGGGAGACCCGCCAGCGCGCGCTTTTCGTCCAACGTCAGAAAGCTCGTTGCGTCCAAGCGCGCCCATTTGGCTTCTTGATCGACCGATAGAGCCACAATGTTTTCAAGATTGGGCGTGACGCGAAGGGGCGTGGCGCTCCAAGGCTCAAGCCAATGGCCAAGCGTTGCGGCGGTTTTGGCGACCAGCGGCAAAATCGTCTGCCGCCAGAATGCCAGATTGGCCTCTTTATAGTTGGAATAAGTCGAATCCCCAGGGATGCCCAACAACATGGGCGGCACCCCAAAAGCCAGAGCGATATCGCGAGCTGCGGCGCGGCGGGCTTCAACAAAATCCATCTCAGCCGGGGTCAGGCTCATGGGCGTCCACTCAAGCCCACCTTCGAGCAATAGGGGTCGCCCGGCATTGGCCGCACCCGTGTGGGCATAGGTCAGCTCTGCCTTGAGGCGCTCAAACTGATCCTCGCTCAGGTGTTCATTGCCCGCGGTACCGCGATAAACCAAAGCACCAGACGGGCGAGCCGCATTATCAATCAGCGCTTTGTTCCAAGCCCCGCCGGCATTATGAATGTCCACGGCAATTGCGGCAGCTTCCAAAGGCGATTGACCATAAAGATCATCATTGGGATTAAAGAGCTTCAGGTGGCAAACGGGTGAACGTCCGCTCGCTTCATCGCGCCACATCCGACGCTTGACGCCATTGCCATCATGCTCCCAGCCTGCCGGCCAGCCGCTGGTGCCAGCAATTATGCGCACGCGGTCGGGACGAAGCGCGCAGATTTCACGCGGCACCCCGTCAAGGGCCACCAGCTCCAGCCAGCCATTGCCGGCAATTTGCAGGTGACCATAAAAGGATTCCAGTAATTCCAGCCCTGATTGCTCTGGATTTGGGCGTGAGAAGATCGTAGCCAGCGGGTGGGCAGCACCTTCGGGGTCACTCAACACCAAAGGTACAGAGGCTGCGCCCTCCGCCACCATGCGCACACAGCGATAAGCGATAGCATTGCGGGCAAAGCCTTCGCGAGCGAGCGCGCCATAATCACGCGGCGTCCAGACGGGCTGGCCCAAATGACTGTAGGCCAGAAGTGAACCCGTCGCTTTGCGCTCGGGCGGATTGGGGGCGGGCCGCTTGAAAAAGCGCGAAAATAGATGTTCAGCCATAGGATAATCCGTTCACAAACTGCGGGCAGAAGGTGGATGAGCGCGGTCCAAAATCAGATCGGTCAAAGCCCAGACGAGTGCATCAACCCGGTCTGGTGAGCCTTTGAAGTCGGGTGCGCCAAAGCTGCACATCTGGTCTTCAAGGTCGCGGAAATGGGCGGCATGCGCGACACGGCCCTGGGCATAAAGGAGGCCCACAGGCTCAGCGCGGGCGCGTTTGCCAATGCTGGCATGCACCAGACGGATCGGCGCGTCTGGGGCCGCTAAGGCCAAAGTTGAGCGCACCATCTCGCCGCCTTGATTAGCCTCAGCCACGATGAGATTGGCACCAAATTGCTGATAGGCGCGTGCGCTTGCTTGCGACCACCCTTGCGGCGTCGCGCCTTGAAGCGAGGCATCAGCGAGGATAATGGCCTTGCGATTGCGGCCTTCCCCACCAGCGCCCGCGACAATAATCCCGCAGGTGTCGGCTTTGGCCCCGACTGAGACGGGGGGGTCGATGGCGATGACGATCCGGTCAAGGCGGATGTTAAGGTCGCCAGCCCGCGCAGCGCCAATATCAGCGCGCGTCCACAATGCCCCTTGGGGGTCCTCGATCATCTCGCCGTCGAGCTCCTGACGCGCCCAAACTGAGCCGGTCCAGCGCGCCTCAAGGTCTTCGACAAAGCCTTTGGACAAATGGCGCTGGTTTTCCCGCGTTGAGGCGTGCGTGACTTCGCAGGTCGGATCAGCGATCAGCGATTTTAGAACGGGCAGCGGGCGGGGCGTGGTGGATAAGACCAAGCGGGGGTCCTCACCCAGCCTTAAAGCCGGGCGCAAAGTGTCCATGACGGCTTCAGGCTTGCTCCAAGCGGCAATCTCATCGCCCCAAGCGCCATCAAATTGGGGTCCACGTAGCGAGTCTGGGTCTTCTGCCGAAAACACCAAGGCCATGCCGCCATTGGGCCACACTAAACGTCGGCGGGAGGCTTCAAAACGTGGGCGGGCACCATAGGAGGCGATCGCCTGAAGCCCCGATGCGCCTTCAATCATCACGTCACGGACGTCTGCGAAAGTGGGGCCAATCAGGGCCATGCGTGAGCAGATTTGGTTTTCCATGACCTTACGCACCCACTCGGCCGCGGCGCGTGTTTTCCCTGACCCCCGACCGCCGAGCAGCAGCCATGTCCGCCACGGATGCAGGGGTGCCAATTGATTGAGCCGTGCGCGGTGATACCAATCCTCCAGCACCATCCGCCGCGTTGGCGCATCGAAGGGTTCCAGAAACGCCTTTAATTTCGTCGGCTCCCATGAACTCAACAATCCGGGCGGATAAGCGCGCAACGAGGAGGTCTCGGGCGGCGATGCGCTTATGGAGCCTAGCAGCACGCGCTGCGGCGAGGTCTGGGCAGATGGTATTGGGCTCAAAGGGCATGTCCCGTCTCCAAGGGGCCGTTTAGGGCGGCGTGATCTGATGGCGCTAAAGTGCCATGGGCGGCGATCCGGTCTGAGAGAGATTGTCTCAGGTCTGGACGAACGCCCGACAATTCGGGGGTCAGAAGCGGGAAAATGTCGTGAAACGGCGGGATAAACCTTGACCTACGCCTCGGATCAGGGGTTTGTGAGGGCTCAAAAAAAAGGTAGAGAGCAGACCATGAAAGGCGGCTATCGGGCAGATCTAGAAGAGCGCCGCGCTCAAAAAACCGCCCATATGAGGATGCTGCTAACGATTTTGGCGCTCTCATGCTTGGGCCTGATCGCAATCGCCAGCTATAGTACCTATCGCTTTTTTTTGAGTGACATGCCCAAAATCACCTCAGCCGATGAAGTCTGGACGGCCAATCGGCAACCCAGCCTCGAAATCGTTGATGCGTCGGGGGCGACCATCGCGTTGCGGGGTCCCCGCTATGGTCGCAGGGTCAGTATTGATGCTATGCCAGCCCATGTGCTTCAGGCCTTTTTGGCGATTGAGGATGCGCGGTTTTTTGAACATGGCGGCGTTGATGTCTGGGCGATTGCCCGCGCGGTCATCGAAAACATCACGGCAGGTCAAACCGTTCAGGGTGCGTCAACCATCACCCAACAATTGGTCAAAAATGTTTATTTGAACCCCGATCAAACCTTCAAGCGCAAACTCCAGGAAATGATTCTAGCCTCGCAGATCGATGCCAAGCTCACCAAAAAGCAAATTCTGGAGGTCTATCTCAACCGCATTTATTTTGGTCAGAACGCCTATGGCATAGACGCGGCTTCTTGGCGTTATTTTTCCAAGCGGCCAGCCGAACTGACACTCGCAGAAGCGGCCATGCTGGCGGGCCTTGCCAAAGCCCCCGGTCGCCTTGCTGTTGATTTGACGGCCAATCCCGCCATTGATCGTCGAAACGTCGTTCTTCAGCGTATGGTGACAGCCGGCTTTATTCCGCAAGATACGGCCGACACTGCCAAGGGGGAAGCTGTCATTCTGCGCGTGCCGCCCGAGCCGCTCGAAGGTGAGATGGCTTATGCGATTGATATGGCCCAAAAGGAAATCGATCTTCTTGGCGCCGATGTTGCGCCCGATCGCATCATTCGCATGACTGTGGATGGCGCTATGCAGGCGAAAGCGGTGGCTGCTGTTCAATCGCTGGTTGGCGACGGCAGCGGGGAGAACCCCGGCATTACGCAAGCGGCATTGGTCGCCATGGATCGCCAAGGCCGTATTCTGGCGATTGTCGGCGGGCGATCTTACACGGAAAGCCAATATAATCGCGTCACCATGGCCAAACGACAACCTGGATCCAGCTTTAAGCCCTTTGTTTATGCGGCTGCACTGGAAGCGGGCATGACGCCTAATACGGTGCGCATCGACCGTCCTGTTTCATTTCGGGGTTGGCGACCTAGGAATTTCGGTGGCGGCTATTCCGGTGCGATGACCTTATCCAGCGCTTTGACCCGCTCAGTGAATACAATCGCCGTCCAGCTCGCAAATGAAGTGGGCATTGACCGCCTTATTCTGATGGCCCGTCGCCTTGGCATCGACAGCCCGCTTCCCCGCAGCCTTGCAATCTCATTGGGGGCAGGAGAAGTCACTCTTTTTGATATGACGCGGGCTTATGCGACCCTTGCCAATGACGGCGTGCGCGTCGATCCCTTTTTGATTGAACGCATTGATACCACACGCGGCACCATTGCTTTTCAGCGCCGCAATCAAGCGCCCGTGCAAGTCTATGAACCCTTGCGTGCCCGGCAGATGACGGCCATGTTGGCCGATGTTGTCGCCTTTGGTACGGGCAAACGCGCGCGATTGCCAGACGGCCGGGAGGCTGCGGGTAAAACTGGCACCTCCCAGAATTACCGTGATGCGTGGTTTGTTGGCTATACCGCTGACATTATCTGCGGCGTCTGGGTTGGTAATGACGCCTTCAAACCCATGGACGGCGTGACCGGGGGCACGATGCCCGCATTGATCTGGGAAAACTTTATGACCGCGGCGCATGAAGGCATGCCATTGTCCCCTCTACCCACACTCGATGAGTTGGACCGCCCCGATGCCAATACTGTCGCCGCCTTCTATGAAAGTTTGGCCGATATGTTTGCCGCCGCTGGTGGGGTCAGTCTGGCGGCCCTACCCAATCAACGTCAGCTCGCCCTACCCCAAGACCCCAACGTCCAAAATGCGTCTGGGGAGGTGGCTTCGGGGCAGGTGGCTTCGGGGCGCTAATTCCTCTGCGCCACATTGGGACATAGGCGCGAAAAATTTTAAAATGTTCTACTTGCGTTCTTAGAACATAAAGGGTACATACCTTTCTGCGACTGGAAATCGCCGCGTTTTGCAGGGGTCTGCTGTTAGACTATCCAAGCGCGGGTTGGAATCGTGAAAAGAGGTGGGATCATGGCAGTCAATGCAGCGCTTCGCTTGGTGGAAAAAAACGATATGGACAAAGAAAAAGCTTTGGAATCGGCCCTGACCCAAATTGAACGGGCGTTTGGAAAAGGGTCCATCATGCGATTGGGGGAAGCCAACGCAGCGGTTGAGATTGAATCAGTATCGACTGGCTCATTAGGCCTCGACATTGCCTTGGGCATTGGCGGCCTGCCACGTGGGCGGATCATCGAGATTTATGGGCCTGAAAGCTCGGGAAAAACCACTTTGGCGTTGCATTGTATTGCTGAGGCACAAAAAAGTGGCGGTGTATGCGCATTTGTCGACGCCGAGCATGCACTAGACCCCATTTATGCGCGCAAGCTGGGCGTTGATCTGGGCGATTTGTTGATCTCCCAGCCTGATACTGGAGAACAGGCTCTGGAAATTACCGACACCTTGGTGCGATCTGGGGCTGTGGATGTGTTGGTCATTGATTCGGTTGCGGCTTTGACGCCCAAGGCCGAAATCGAAGGCGATATGGGCGCAAGCCTTCCTGGCCTCCAAGCGCGCCTCATGAGCCAGGCTTTGCGCAAACTGACAGGGTCAATCTCCCGCTCAAAAACCTTGGTCATTTTCATCAATCAAATTCGGATGAAGATTGGCGTGATGTTTGGCAATCCTGAAACCACAACAGGGGGCAATGCGCTGAAATTCTATGCCTCCGTGCGGTTGGATATCCGCCGCATCGGTCAGATCAAGGATAAAGAAGACGTCGTCGGTAATGTCACCCGCGTCAAAGTCGTCAAGAACAAAGTCGCGCCGCCTTTCAAACAAGTTGAGTTTGATATTCTCTATGGTGAGGGCATTTCAAAACAAGGCGAACTGATCGACCTTGGCGTTAAGGCTGGCATCGTTGAAAAATCAGGGTCGTGGTATTCTTACGAATCGACACGGATTGGCCAAGGCAAGGATAATTCCCGCGCCTTCTTGAAGGCGAATCCGGATATGGCGCTCGAGATTGAACAGAAGATTCGTCAAAACTCGGGCCTTCTGGCGGAAGTTTTGGCCGGTGCGCCCATGTCTGATGAGGATGGCGACGACGATATGTAAGATCAGGCGCAAAAATCATGGGCGGGTACGGGCTTGATGTCTGTGCTTGCCTTTGGGGGGCATGTGGCATTGCGGTGGTGGTCATGGTCGTTGGCAAAATTGGCATTTGCCCATTCCCCCTCCCCCTTCTCAACTTAGGCCAACACAGCTAAGCAGCGCGCGAACCTGTAACTTCCTTTGAGGAGACCCAGCCCATGACCGCCCACACACGCAGCGAAACCGACACATTTGGCGCTATTGAGGTGGCTAGCGATCGATATTGGGGCGCACAAGCACAGCGCAGTTTGGGAAATTTCAAGATTGGTTGGGAAAAACAGCCTGTCTCAATCGTGCGGGCATTGGGTATCGTGAAACGTGCGGCCGCTCGTGCCA
>JBEINE010000133.1:0-8085 GCA_040378245.1 Hyphomonadaceae bacterium
AACAGGCGCAGGGACGGAAGCGACCGCACCGTTACCCAACCTTTGCCATGCCGGGAAGATGGTGCATTCCAAGGGGAATGCACCCTACGCGCTGGCCCGCTGCTTCTAAGCCGCAACCTTTACACCAATTTTCGCTGGGTCTTGCACGTATAGGCCGCGCTGCCCAGCGATGGGCTTAAAGGTGTCAGTAACGCCGAGCACGGTTTCTGCGGCACCCAGCAGCAGATAGCCAGGGCCGTCGACTTGCATCGACATGCGCTCCAAGACGCGCTTTTTGGTTTGGCTGTCAAAATAGATCAACACATTGCGGCAAAAAATGACGTCGAAACGACCAAGCCCGCGGAAATCGTCGAGTAAATTCATCGGACGAAAGCGGATATTGGTCTTTAGGTTATCGCCAATCTTCCAAGCATCACCATCTTTCTTGAAATGCTTTAACAGCATCTGAACAGGTAGCCCGCGCTGCACTTCAAACTGGGTATAAACCCCTGCTTTGGCCTTCTCCAGGCAGCGTTCGGAAATGTCAGTGCCCAATATTTCCAACTTGCAGCCACCCAAGCGCGGACCCATCGCCTCTGCGATCATCGCCAGTGAGTAAGGCTCTTGTCCGGTTGACGCGGCAGCGCACCAAATCCTGATGGTACTGCTGGGCTTGCGGGCGATAAGGTCAGGCAGGATCGTCTGTTCGAAAATATCAAAAGGCGTCTTGTCGCGAAAAAAGAAGGTTTCGTTGGTGGTCATGGCATCAACGATCGCTTCAATCAGCTTGCCATCGCGACGCACTTTGACGGCCGAGACGAGATCGTCGATTGACGAAAACCCGTCGCGGCGGGCAATCGGGGCCAGACGGCTTTCCACCAGATAGGTCTTGTCCGCCGACAAAACGAGGCCAGACCGCTCACGCACCATTGTGGATATGAATTCGAAATCGGTTGGCTTCATGGGGCAAATCCACGCAATACATTCAAGATCGCCGGAGCGATTTCATCTAAGGGCTTTGAGGCCGAGGCGAGACCCGCCCGCATAACAGCGCCGGGCATCCCCCAAACAACACTTGTGTCTTCATCTTGGGTGATAATCATAGCACCTTTGGCCACAAGCGCTTTCGCGCCTTCGCGGCCGTCCTGGCCCATGCCGGTCAAGACAATCGCTAGGGCCTTATCGCCCAAGGCCTTGGCAGCAGACCGGAACAGCGGGTCAACAGCCGGGCGGCAGAAATTCTCTTGAATTTCGTCATTGAGCTCAATTCGCAGTCCTGTTGAGTTGGGCACAACCACCATATGGCGGTCGCCGGGTGCGATGTAAAACACGCCAGGTTTTGCCCGACAGTCCTGTTCCGCTTCCACGACCGTGGCGCCGGTTTGTTTGCTCAAGTGCCCGGCCAAAATCTTTGTGAACAGCGGTGGCATATGTTGGGTGATGAACACCGGCATATCAACTCGTCCAGCCAAAGCGCCAATCACGGTCTTGAGAGCCTCTGGCCCACCTGTTGATGCGCCGATGAAAATCGCTTGCGGTCGCCCTCGCAGATTAACTGGCCGCAACATCGAAGCTGTTGGTGCCGCGCTCATGGACCCAATTTGGGGCGCACTTGAGCTAGGTCCTATTCCCGCGCCATGAGCCGGATGAGGTGATGGCGATCCACCAGGAGGTGAGATCCGAAGCGCCCGATTTCCCAGCATGCGGACTTTATAGATCAAGTCACGCTTATAGTCGGGGGCACCGGCCATTTGGGCGTCTGGTTTGGCCAAATAATCGGAAGCCCCAGCCGCCAACGCACGGATTGTCACTTCGCCACCGCGTTGTGTCAGCGTTGAGGCCATGATCACTCGAGCCTTTGGCGCTGCCTTCAAAATGCCTGGCAGAGCCGTCAGCCCATCCATGATCGGCATTTCGATGTCGAGCAGAACAACGTCAGGGGTTACCTCGGCGGCGCGCTGCACCCCTTGCTGACCATTATTGGCAATGCCGACGACTTCAATATCAGCCTCTGCGCTCAACCAACGCGACAGCAGACCTCGTATGACCGCTGAATCCTCAACGATCATGACCTTGATCTTTGGCGCCGGCGTGGGACCAGACGTTACGTGGGCTTGAGCTGGGGTCATGCGAATGCGACGAGGCCCACCTCGGCAAACTTGGACTGCACGATCTCGCTGTCAAAAGGTTTCATGATATATTCGTTGGCCCCCGATTCAATGGCCTGCGAAATGGCGCCCAGATCATTTTCGGTGGTGCAGAAAACCACGATCGGCTGGTCGCCACCGGGATCAGCCCGCAGCGATCGCAAAAAATCCAGCCCGTTCATAACCGGCATATTCCAATCGAGCAGAATGGCATCAGGCATCGCGGCGCGACACCGCGCCAACGCCTCTGCCCCGTCCCCAGCTTCTTCGACAGCAAAGGACATGTCTTCAAGAATGCGACGGGCTACTTTGCGAATAACGCGGCTATCATCGACAACAAGGCAAGTTTTCATGAGCTTTTTGTCCTTACTTTCGAGCGAGTGCAAAAGCCAAAAGGCGGTCTATATCGAGAATGATGAGCAGCTTACCATCCAAGCGGTAAACACCTTGAGCAACCGATTTCCAAACCCCATCCAAGTTAACCGGATTGGGTTCGCACTGATTATCTGACAAGCGCAGCACATCGCCCACGCTATCGACCAGAATGCCAAAGGCCTCGCCGCGCAATTCAACGCCCACTGCCATCATGCCGGCATAGCCTTGGGTTCGCGCGGGCAGTCCCAGTCGGCGGCGCGCATCAATGGCGGTAACAATGCGACCCCGAAGGTTAAGGACACCCGCGATTTCCGGCTTGGATCCTGGGACTGGTGTCAAGCTCTTGAGCGCAAAGACGTCACGAATATCGGTGACTTGCACGCCAAACAATTGATCACCGATATGCACGGTCACAAACTCTTTGGTGCCAGTGGCGATCAGGCCAAAGCTCGCATCCTGTTTCTCTAGCGCGCTCATGCTGCAATCCCCATTTTCGACACATGTTCCACGGCGGCGATCAGGCTTTGGCGATCTGATTTGCGAACCAGCAAAGCGAAGCCTGTGCCATCAGCCTCGTCGGACCCCGACATCGCGACAATTGAGGTGCCCGAGAGGCGCGCGTCATCGAGCAGGCGCCGCGCGGACGAAACATCAGCATCGATGTCAGTCAAAACAGCCGTCGGCTTTCGATATTCCGCACATAAGAGCGCCGCTGACGTCGTTTCCACAGCCTCAACTTCATAGCCAGCCGCCTTCAAAAGCGGTGCGAGCAGATTGCGGAAGAAGGGGTTACGCTCGACCAATACGACGTGGCGCGATGGCGCGTTAATGCTTGGGTCATCCCAATTGCCGAGGGCCGCGGTCAGATAATAGCCGACATCGAGGATCTCAGTCACTTTGCCCCTCAGGACTGCAACGCCCATCATGCCGGGGCGATCGGTTGACAATTCAATGTCCAGTTTGTCTTCGACGATATCAATAATCTGATCGACCGCCACGCCGGCCGCCTGACCATTGTGCGTGAAGACCAGAATGGGCTGAACACCAGATTGTGCAATGGACATGGCATAATCGCCGGGCACGATTGTCATGAGCTCGCCGCGATATTGAACCAAGGTCTTGCCATCGGCATGTTCGAACGTTGATGCGTCCAATTCTTCCAAACGGGTGACCAGCGAAAGTGGCACGGCTTTGGGCTGATCCCCCCCCGCACGGAAGACAATCATGGAGCTGATGTCATTGTGAGATTTGCGAACTTGTGTAGCGACTTCGGCAATATCAGTGTCAACGGCGGCGCTGGCGCCAACACTTTGGAAGACCGAGGCTGGATCAATAATCATGATAACCGACCCATCGCCCAAAATCGTAGCGCCAGAGAAGCTCTTAACGTCGGTAATGGCACTGGACAGCGGCTTGACGACTATTTCTTCGGTATCAAAGACTTCATCGACCACAACACCAAACAAATTGTTGGCCTGCTGCATCACCACGACGAATGAGGCGGCGCGACTGTCATCATCTGGCGGCGAAGTTTGAACCCCCAAGACCTCGGACAGATCAACCAAGGGCAGCAATCGGTCGCGTAACCGCAGCACACGCGCCGAATTCATTGTCTCAATCTTGTGGTCAGAGGCCGGTCCGGCACCTACAAGCTCAACAATGGATAATTGCGGGATCGCAAAGCGCTGACCCAGAGAGCCAACAACCAAAGCCGAGACGATGGCCAAAGTCAGCGGGATTTTGATGAAAAACTTCGTGCCTTGGCCTTCAGTGGATTGCAGATCAATTGTGCCACCGATCAACTCAATATTGGTGCGGACCACGTCCATACCGACGCCACGACCCGAAAGGCTGGTGACTTTCTCGGCTGTCGAGAAGCCTGGCGAAAAAATAAAGCGGTGGATTTGTTGATCCGATAAGGTCCAAGCATGTTCCAAGGTCACGACGCCATTCTTGATAGCCTTGTCGCGGATGCGCGCGGTGGACAGCCCAGCGCCATCATCGGAGACTTCGATAACAATATGACCGCCTTCATGATAAGCATTGAGCTTGATGACGCCGGTTTCAGGTTTGCCGGCCATAATGCGAGCTTGTGACGATTCCAGACCATGATCACAGGAGTTGCGGATCATATGGATGAGCGGGTCTTTGATCAGCTCGAGCACTTGCCGATCCAGTTCAGTGGCTTCGCCTTCCAATACCAGATCGATCTTCTTGCCCAAATCACGGGCCGCATCACGCACAATTCGGGGTAGCTTTTTCCACGCCGTGCCAATGGGCTGCATGCGGGTTTTCATTACGCTGTCTTGAAGCTCAGCCGTCACGACTGACAGGCGTTGCAGGGGCCCTTTGAACTGACTGTCATTGGTGTTGCGCACCATTTGCAGCAATTGATTGCGCGTGAGAACCAGTTCCGACACCATTGTCATCAAGGTTTCAAGCACATCCACATTAACCCGAATGCTTTGATTGGAAGCTACCGCACCCCCTTTCAAGACGATATCGTCATCGTCGTCGCTGATCGCGCGCGCGGTGGGGTTAGCGCGACGCTCTTCCTCTGCGGGCGCGACGACCGTTGCAGCAGGCACGGGCTCGGGTTCGGGTTCGGGCTCAGCAACTGCGGCCATAAAGGCGGCTTCAAGCTCAGCGAGAGAGACTTCCCCTGGCCGCAATTCACGTCCCAAATCGGCATCCCAACGCACTCCAGCCGGCAAGGCTGCAGGCGTAGGTGTGGCTTGTGGTTCTGCAATGTCTTCAATCGGTGGCGCTAAATCTTCGGGCGGCTCTATTGAAGGAACTCGCACTTGGGCAGGCGCATCCTCACCTTCCGCAGCCCGCTCCAAGGCGCCGACCAGTTCGCTATCATCGCCATCGGGTTCTGTGCCCGTGGCCTCAATACCAGCCAATATCTCTTTAATGCGGTCGATGCTTTCCAGCACCAACTGAACTTGGTCGGGCGTCGCGACCAACGATCCATCGCGAAACTTGCCGAGCAACGTCTCGCCCGCATGGGCAACAAACTGCAATCGGGGTAGGCCCAAAAACCCACAAGTGCCCTTAATCGTGTGTACAAGGCGGAAGATGTTGTTCAGCGTCGCGCTATCTCTCGGGTCAGCCTCAAAGACGACCAATTGAGTATCCACAATTTCGAGGAACTCGTTGGTTTCTGTGATGAATTCGCCTAGTAATTCGTCCATGCCTGCCGCCCTTAAAGCTACAACCTTACCGATGGTTGCAATATCTCAGGAAACACAATGAACGCTGACAGTTAAGACCAGCCTAAGGTTTCAGAAAAAAGTGCTTTAAGTCGTCATCATGCGCACAATAATTTCCACACGCTCGTCACTTTCGCGCGCCGCAAGCTCAGCGCGAGAGCCCGAGGCGGTGAGAAATACGAGATAGGGCTGAATTGAGCGAACATCGAAGCCACCTTCGGGCGTGTCCCCAGCAAGGCTGGCTCGAACCGCCGGCTTTATGGCGGCGCGAGGTCCGGTCGCACATACAGACAAGATCAGCTTTTCATCTTCCTGACCACCGCTGACGACCACCTCACCCCCGCGCGGCAGGCAATCAAGGGCGACAAGCAGCAAATGCATCAGTAAACGTGCGCCAGCAACGGGAATATTTGGCAGGCTTAAGGACCAAAGCAAGGATGGCTTTTGGGTCTGAAAGAAGTTCTCAGATAATGAGCGTATCTCCCCCATATCCGCATCACCGGTGCCAATTGTCGCTGACCCAAAAGCCGTCCGCATAAACTCCAGCTTCACCCTCGCTTGGCCTGAGGACGTTCGGATCAAATCCATCGCCTGTTCGCGCATATCAGCGCCATGATCATCGTCGAGAACATCAAGAGCGGTCGTCAATGCCGTGAAGGGCGAAATAAGGTCGTGGCAGATGCGCGAGGAAACCAAGGCAACCAGAGAGGCAGTGTCGATCAACATGTCTGAAGCAGTGAGCCGATTCGGGAATATTGCATCCCACCTCCACACCCAACCCACTAGATTTAGTGTTATCAACATGTAGAGGACAGTCCCTTTTTGTGGAAAACTTTATCGCTAGGGCTTGTGTCTATCGGCTCATCTTATACTGTAACTTGAGAGTTTAGATGCTAGGGTGAAATAGCACGTACAAGATATGGGGTTGAAGATGACCAATGGTTGGACGGAAGACCGGGTGATGTTACTCAAGAAGTTGTGGACCGATGGCCTTTCGGCGAGTCAGATTGCCAAGCAATTAGGGGGGGTCACCCGTAATGCCGTTATCGGGAAGGTTCACCGCCTAGGTCTTGCGGGACGGGCCACACCATCGCGTCCCATCAAGCGGCTTGAGACGCCGGTTTTGCGCGTCCGTCCTATACTTGCGACCAGCTCCACTGTGTCTGAGGCTGCGCGTGGCGTGACCAGTCTTTATGTCGCGCCCCAAGACAGTGTCGCCGACGCACCAAACGCATGCGAAATCGGCCCAGCAGTCGCAGTCAAGAAGGTCGCAAAGCCTAGTCCTCGGCCAACGCGCCCAAGTGACCTTATTGGCGTGCTGGGCCTTGGACCCAATATGTGCAAATGGCCGATTGGCGACCCTGGCGATGCGGACTTTGGTTTTTGTGGGAGCCATTGCGGATCGGCAGCCGTCTATTGCGAAGAGCATGCTGCGATCGCGTTTCAGCCCGCGCAGAGCCGTAAGCCCGGTGTCACGCGCGATGATCGCGTCGCGTCTGAAGCCCGACGTTTGGCGCGACTGGCTAATTATTAGGGCAAAGGTCTTCAGCGCGATACGGCATCGCAAATTTGACAGCGGGCGGCAGCTTTTAGCTGTTTCGCTTAGGAAGGTTTTAGTGCCCATTCTGGTTCACCAAAATCCTTGAACAATTGTGCGCGGGCGATTTTGCGCGTCAAGGCCTGTTTTTTCGGAGAAAAATCAGCCGCGGAGCGGCGCAGCAACGCTGCGGCCTTGACACGCCAAATCGCCCAACGATAATCGAAAACGGCCTTTGGTGTGGCATAGACATCACCAAAAGCCGTCCCCGACAAAAAATCCTGAAGACGGCTCAGAGTTCAACTATCTAGAGTTCAATTACATTGTGACAAAGGCTAAGTGGGCGGGCTGACCGTAGCCCTAAGCTCGCAAATCCTAATCACTTGGGCCTTTTCAGGCCTATAGGGGCTGGTGCGAACGATGGTGTTGATTTCACACGCAGGCTCTCGGACGGCTCTTAGGCAAGCGCGTTCCTCTGGGGCTGCGGGATTGGGGCCACAGGTAAAGCCGTCTTTCGTGAGACCCGCTTCAACGGCGGCACTGGGGCTGTTTTGAGGGAAATTGGTGACGAGCGTTTGTTTCAGCGCCAAAGTTGCGCGCCTGTCGACATCTGCGGTGGCTTTCGTATCTGGAAGCGTTTGGGGGCCCTGTGCAGACGGCGTTTGGATTTCTCGCTTGTTATCGCTGCATGCGGCCAGACCCGTCATCGCGACCAGGACCATGGTCAATGGCCGCTTCAGGTCTAAGCGATATAGCGCCATGATGGGCCATCCTTACTATCTGTGACTTCTACGCCCCGCGCCGCCAGCTCAGCGCGCAACCGATCCGCCTC
>JBEINE010000263.1:0-2875 GCA_040378245.1 Hyphomonadaceae bacterium
ATTCTCGGCGGCTGGCAGATGGAGGATTTGAAGGGGCCTGAAAAGTTTGCCGCTTTTCAAACCCACAAGAGCCTTGGTCTAACGATATTGGTATTGTCCATTGCCCGCCTATTGTGGCGCATTGCTAATCCGCCCCCGGCTCTGCCCGAAGGCATGAAAGCGTGGGAAAGGACCGCCGCGCGCGTGACCCATGTTGGCTTTTATGTCTTGATGATCGGCATTCCAATTGGCGGTTGGGTGATCATCTCGACGTCGCCATACAATATCGCGACCAATTGGTGGGGCCTGTTTGAGTGGCCACGCCTGCCCCTTCAGGATCTTCCGTTCCGCAAAGAATTGAACGAGGCGGCCAAATCGGGCCATAGCGCTGCCGCTTGGGGGGTGATTGGGCTTTTAGTGCTGCATGTTGGGGCGGTCTTGAAACATATGTTCATCAATGATGACAATGTCGCAGCCCGCATGATCCCCTTCTTGCCGAAAAAATAGCGTTTCGTAGCCTTAAGCCGGAAAGTCATGTCATGTCACATTGCTCTTTCATGTGTGCGGCCTTGGTCGCTGTGGCCAGCACAGCTTCACCCGCCTTCGCGCAAACGCCTGCGGTCAAAGCCAAAGCAGCCAGCGCTAAAACCGCCCAGTCTTGGACCATTGACCCGCGGCAAAGCCGGATCGCATTCTCGACGCGTTGGGCTGGCCAAGCGGTGAATGGTACATTTGGTCAATGGAGCGGAACCATTAATTTTGATCCAGCCAATCTGGCGGCTTCAAAAGCGGTCGTGCAAATTCAAACCGGCAGTGCGCGGACCGGCATGAAAGAGCCCGATGACAATCTCAGTAGTGCGGACTGGTTTGACGCGCGTCGGTTTCCCACCGCGCGCTATGAAACAACGGCCATTCGCGCGACAGCACCAGGTCGCTTTGTGGCTGATGGCCTTTTGACAATCAAGGGCGTTTCATACCGCTTGTCTTTGCCCTTTACAGTCGCAATCACTGGCAACACAGCGAGCATGAGTGGCCAAGCCACACTGGATCGGATGACCCTAAAGCTCGGCATGGAATCAGATTCGGACGCTGAATGGGTGGCGCGGGAGACTTTGGTCACTGTGTCGGTGCGGGCGACTAAGGGTTAGCGCCTATTCCAATTCGATTGAATCCTGATCCGTCTTCAAGATTTCCTGCTTGGGACGGTTTTTGGTGATGGCAGTGCTTCACCAAAAACCTATTTCGAATATCTTTTGCGCGATTTGGCGGTTCAAGGCCTGATTTTTCAGAGAAAAATCAGCCGCGTAGCGGCGCAGCAAAGCTGCGGCCTTGACGCGCAAAATCGCCCGCCCACAATTACACAAGGCTTTTGGGGAACCAGAATGGGCACCAAAAGCCTTCCCAAGTGAAACGTTTAAACAAATTCGCACTTCATCGGATTTGCTACGCCTTGCCTCAGGGATTTCCTCCAGAGCGCCAACTGCGACAGTTTGGTCGCTTGACGGCTTACGTTCCATGCTGTCTCAGAACATCATGGTCCAAACCTCGCCAACCATCCAGCCTGAAGCCAGAAGGCGCTCAAGCCGTTTTGCGGTTTGGCTCGCGGCCATCGCATTGGCGTTTCAAGCGTTGCTGCCCGGCGGCTTCATGTTGGACACCAAGCCAGGTGACGGCTCGATCACGATTACCTTGTGCACAGCATCGGGCAATATCACAGCGATCATGGACCAGGATGGTCAGATCAGGGAAACCCACACGCAAAAAGACATACCGACTGAGGGCAACGCGCAAAAACACGGCGTGTGTATATTCGCGGGCCACGGCGCCGCCTTTGATCTGCCAAGTCCAGCCCCTATAGCGCCAATCGTTTTTGCGCCTTATAGACCAAGCGACTTTAGCGCTGCGGCTTATGTCGCACCGGGGCTTGGTTTAGCCGCCCCTCCACCCCCCAAAACCGGTCCCCCCCGCCAAGCGTGAAACACGACCCACCCGCTGCGCCTCATGAGCGCGGCCGCTTAATTGTTTTTGCTTGGAAAACTTACCTTATGTCCCCCTTTGCTCTGATGCGCGTAAGCCGCGCTTGCTTAGGCTATACTTCAGCCTTGGCTCTCTTTGGCCTAGCAACACCAACTTTCGCCGACAACGCCTCTTTGATGCAACGCCCGACTGAGCGGGAAGCCGAAACTGTTATTGTGGTTGGACAACGCGATGCCCCTATCACCGTTGTCCCGCGCGGCCTGTCGGTGTCGCTGGCTAAAGACGAGTTTGAGGCCATCAATGCCGTCAATGTCGAAGACCTTATGAAATACGCACCCAATTTCTTCGTCCGAAAAAGATTTGCAGGCGATGACAATGCCGTGGTGGCCTTGCGCGGCGCCAATACAGTTCAAAGCGCCCGAACAATCGTGATGGTCGATGGATTTTTGGTCTCAAATTTCCTTGGCAATTCGTTTGGCTTTTCACCAAAGTGGAATGTCGTCGGCCCTGCCGAGGTCCGTCAGTTCGATATTGTCTATGGACCTTATTCTGCGCGCTATGGTGGCCATTCCATGGGTGGCATTGTGTCTGTGACGACAGAACAGCCCAAAGAAACCGGCGCTTATCTGACCGCGCAATCCTTGATCATGCCGTTCAAAGAATATGGCTTTGATGAAACTTTCACCGGCTATAGCGTGGAAGGTGGCGTCAATTGGGTACAGAAAGACGGGCCGTTTAAACTGCGCGCAGGTTTTCGCCGCTTTGAAAATACCGGCCAGTCCATGACCTACAATCTCCTGACGCCCGCAGCAGGCACTCAGGCCGCAACGCCAGTCACAGGCGCATTTGGTGATTCTCGCCTAGCCACACCCGTCTTTGGGGCCGCCTCACCGCCTGATGTGGTTCAAAACCAATTTCG
>JBEINE010000094.1:0-11942 GCA_040378245.1 Hyphomonadaceae bacterium
CGGCACAGCGGTAATCGTAAAGAAGGGCCGGCTTACCAAATGAGGGCGCCTCAGACATACGGACATTCCGGGGAATTACCGTCTTATAGACCTTCTCGCCAAAATGCTCGCGCACATCGAGAGCAACTTGGTCAGACAGATTGTTGCGCGCGTCATACATGGTCAGCACCACACCCTGGATCTCAAGTTTGGGGTTGAGTGAACCGCGCACAAGTTCCACCGTGCGCATGAGTTGGCTCAAGCCTTCCAAGGCAAAGAATTCGCATTGCAGCGGCACGAGGACGGCATCAGCGGCGGTCATGGCATTGATGGTCACAACATTCAGAGAAGGGGGGCAATCAATCAAGATATAGTCGTAATGGTCACCATCTCCCGACAAGACTTCCTTCTGGTGGCGTTCAACCGCGTCGCGCAGTCTGAATGCCCGAGACGGTACCTGCGAAAGCTCCATTTCAACCCCAGCCAAATCCACACTTGCGGCGACAACAGCCAGATTTGGCACACGGGTCATAATGGTCGCTTCTGATAAAGACGCGTCGTCCATAATGACATTGTAAGAGGTGATACGCCGGTTGGCCGCCGACACGCCAAGGCCGGTCGATGCATTGCCTTGGGCATCAATATCGAAAATCAGAACCCGCTCGCCAACCGCCGCGAGAGCGGTTCCAAGATTGATGGCCGTGGTGGTCTTGCCGACGCCTCCTTTCTGGTTGGCGATCGCGATCACGCGTGTGGTTTTCATAGCTTTTGTTCCTTAAAGCGGTCTCAGGTCGAAAATCTCAACAATACGGCCACGCGGATCAGTCACAGACGTGCGAATACTCGTCTGAAACCGCCAATTTGTCGAGGCCTCCTGAATTTCAGTTTGCACATCCTCGCCCTTTAGGAAAATCATCCGCGCACCCAATTGTGTCCAAGGATGTGCATAAGCCAGTAATGTCGCTAAAGGCGCAAAAGCACGTGCCGTTACTAGGTTAGCTTCGAAGGGTATGACATCCGCAATTTTGTCCTGACGCAAGTTGATGGTGACATTCAGGGCGCGTGCCGCCTCTCGCAAGAAGCTGCAACGCTTGGCGCTGACTTCGATCAAAGTGACTTGATGATTTTCTCGTCTTTCCTGCAGTAGGGCGGCGAGGACAAGTCCTGGAAGGCCAGCACCCGAACCAAAGTCAACCAGTGATGAGATTTCTGGTCCGGCGACAGGGAGGATCTGCGCGCAGTCCAAGATATGCCGCTGCCAGAATCGATCCTTGGTAGATGGGCCAATCAGATTGATATGGTTCGCCCATTTCAGAAGCAGCAATCGATATCGTTCAAGTGCGGCGAGTGTTTCACGTGAAACATGATAGGTGGCGGCAAACGCGTCGCGCGCCCGCTCTTCTTCGCCGGTCATGTTATCAGGATACCTTCATGGGCAAAGCTCGACTTTTGCGCACATGCGCCAGCAAGGCGGTTAATGCGCCCGCTGTCATGCCCTCAATACGAGACGCCTGGCCCAAAGTCGAAGGCGATACAGCCTTTAACTTCTCGCGGGCTTCGCTTGATAGCCCCCCAATTAGATCATAATTGAGTTCGGGGGGGATGATCAGGTCTTCATCGCGTTTGAATGCAATGATGTCGGCTTCTTGTCGATCCAGATAGCCGGCATAGACAGCCTCGATTTCGAGCTGGTCTCGGGCACGGGCCGACATGTGCTTGAGCTCCGGGAATATCTGTGTTAGGCGGCTAAAGCCGATTTGGGGATGAGATATGAGTTCAAGAAGGTTTCGCTTTCGGCCATCTTGATTGACGGCCAAGCCGGCACTTAAGGCCTGCGTCGGCGTCATGGTCTGGGTGGTAGCAAACGCCCGTGCTGCGTCTATGTCGCGCTTGGCCGCCGCAAACACGGCCGCACGTTTGCTGCCGACCAGAGCCAATTCTATGCCGCGCTGAGTGAGGCGCAGATCAGCATTATCTGCGCGCAACGTCAGTCTATATTCAGCCCGCGATGTGAACATCCGATAGGGTTCGGACACACCTCGCGTTACTAGATCATCGATCAAAACGCCGATATAGGCTTCATTTCGGGCAAAGGTCTCCGCCTCTAGGCCAAAGGCGCGCCTGGCGGCATTGAGGCCGGCGACCAAGCCTTGAGCCGCAGCTTCTTCATAGCCCGTGGTGCCGTTGATCTGCCCCGCGAGATAGAGGCCAGGCACGTGCGTGACGCTCAAATCCAATCCAAGCGAACGCGGGTCGACATAGTCATACTCAATGGCATAGGCGAAACGGATGATCTTCGCCCGCTCTAAGCCTGGGATGGACGCAATGAATTGGCTTTGAATCTCTTCCGGGAAGGAAGTTGAAATACCGTTTGGGTAAATGGTGGGATCGTCGAGCCCTTCTGGCTCAAGAAATATTTGATGGCGGTCCTTGTCGCTAAACCTGACAATTTTGTCTTCGATGGACGGGCAATATCGTGGCCCGCGGCCCTCAATGGCACCGCCATAGACAGCCGAGAGATGTAGATTGTCCTGGATGATTTTGTGGGTCTGCGGTGTCGTCCACGTGATCCAGCACGGCAATTGAGGAACCGTAGTTGTCTCGTTGAGGAAGGAGAAAGGAATAGGTGGAACATCGCCAGGTTGAATCTCACAGCGGCTATAGTCAATCGTGCCGCCGTCCAAGCGCGCTGGTGTCCCCGTCTTAAGTCTCCCCATCGGCAGCCCAAGTCCATAAAGTGTTTTGGCAAGCCCGAGGGAAGGCGCCTCATCAATTCGCCCGGCTGGCCATGTCCTTTGGCCTAAATGAATCAGACCGTTCAAAAAGGTTCCAGTTGTCAGAACCACAGATTTCGCATGGAGTTGGGAGCCATTGGCTAAAACCACCCCACGGCACATGCCGGCCTCAAATAACAGATCTTCGACCGCCCCAGCTTTCATTGTTAAATTGGGTTGGTCCGATAAGAGTGACTGCACGGCTTGACGATAGAGTTTGCGATCGGTTTGCGCGCGAGGCCCACGAACCGCAGGCCCCTTGGAGGCATTCAGCATCCGAAACTGAATGCCCGCTGCATCAGCTGCTAGGCCCATGATGCCGTCAAGCGCGTCAATCTCGCGTACCAAATGGCCCTTTCCAAGCCCGCCAATCGCCGGATTACACGACATCTCGCCGACGGTCTCAAGCCTATGGGTCAAGAGTAAAGTCTTGGCCCCAATACGAGCACTGGCCGCTGCGGCCTCGCATCCTGCGTGCCCGCCCCCTATGATGATGACGTCGAAGCTCTGCATGTGATTTCCAAGCGGCTGATGGACTCGTTTATATTGAGAGCGCCCTATAACGAATAATCCTTACGAGGTCGAGCAACTGGTGATGTGGTAATGTTTCACGTGAAACATTTAGCTCACTTGCCAATACAAAACTGGGAAAAGATGCGGTCCAAAACATCCTCCATGTCGACACGCCCGACAATCATGCCAAGATTGCGAGCGGCAAGTCTGAGGTCCTCAGCAATCAGCTCTGGCCTCGCACCGCTGGCCTCGAGTGACCGCGACAGAGCTGCGATCGTATTCTGAACGGCCGTCTTATGCCGCAGGCGGGTTAGGGGTGCCGCCTCAAATGTGGTGGCGCCAATCCTTAGTTTTTCGCCGATCGCCGCCTCCAAAAGCCCGATTCCCAGGCCGGTCAGACTCGATACTACCAATTCCTTCGGTGAACTTGGCTGCCAGTCCTGGGTATCGGCCTTTGCCAAAATCCAAAGATCATCGGCCTTCATAAGGACTGACAAGGCCTGCCGTTCGGCTTCACTGGCGATTACACCCAGCCGCAGATCCGCAGCTGTCGCCTGCTCAATACCGCGTGCTATTCCCAAAGATTCCAGTTCATCGCGGCTATCACGTAAACCTGCCGTATCGGCGATCCAGACAACCCGCCCTTCCAGCACCAGCCGAACTTCCACCACGTCTCGGGTTGTTCCAGCGATGGGCGAGACAATCGCTGCATCCCTCTGAGCCAAAGCATTTAAAAGGCTTGATTTACCGGCATTGGGTGCCCCGATAATGGCGACGCGAAAGCCATCTCGCACCCGAATCGCGTGCTCAGATTCGGACAAGTGGCGCTCCAACACGGCCCGCAACTCCAGAATACGTGCCCGCACCTGATCGTTAAGTCCCGCTGGTAAATCTTCGTCGGGAAAATCGATATCTCCCTCGGCATCTGCAAGCACTGCCATAATCAGCTCGCGCCATTCATGGACGTGATGAGCCAAGGCGCCTTCAAGCTGTCGCAAGGCCTGTCGCCTTTGTCCCTTGGTCTCGGCCTCAATCAAATCAGCAAGACCCTCAGCAGATGACAAGTCGAGCTTCCCGTTTTCAAATGCGCGGCGTGTAAACTCTCCGGGCCCTGCGAGCCTAACATCAGGGACAGACAAGCAAGCCTCAATCACATCGGCTATTACGGCATGCCCGCCATGAACATGAAACTCTCCGACGTCTTCGCCGGTAAAGCTCGCCGGTGCCGGAAACCATAGCACGAGAGCTTGGTCGATTGTCTCGCCATCCCTATCGACAAGCGGCCGCAGTGTCGCTTTGCGAGCTGGGGGAAGTTTCCCTGTAAGACGCACCAAGACCTCCCGCGTCTGTCCTCCGGACACTCGAATGATCGCCACACCGGCCGGTCCCGCGCCAGAGGCTAAAGCAATGATCGTTGGCTCAGCCATATGAAACTTAAGCTGATGGCTTATTGGATGGCTGATCGCTTTGGCTGGCGTCTTTGCGTGACGGCGACGCCGTGTCCGAAGTCGCTGCCTTCATGGCCACGCCCATGAGCGCGCTTAGCGCATCGGTTGCCAGCCCCCCGATCCCGCTCCAGGTTTTCAGCATCGGCTCTAATTCCACCAAAGAAGACGTCGCTTCCAGTTTGTCCTTTGCCATACCCACGAATGTGTCTTGAAGCGCCTTCATGTCTGGCATGCCCAATAAAGCGCGCGCCTCTTCAGGCGTGAGGTCAATCTCAATGCTGACTTTCATTTTTGTGTCCTTATTTGAACCTCAAAACCTGCAAATGGTTTGTCATCGCCTTGGCTTCGGTCTATTTAGAGGTGGCGAAGGCTTAAGCAAAATGCAAGCTCTCACACCCAGCCTTATCATCGCATCTAACGAAGGAATTCGAACATGATTTTCTCCACATTTATCGATGGGCCCGACGGTCGCTTTGGTGCCTATGTTGCCCATCCAGATGCGCCAAATGGTGCGGCTCTCGTCGTTATTCAGGAAATCTTCGGTGTTAATGACGTGATGCGACAACTGGCAGATTATTATGCTTCTCAGGGCTACATTGCCATTGTGCCAGACTTGTTCTGGCGGATAGAACCGGGCATCGATATTACAGATAAGACGCCAGAAGATATGACCAGAGCGTTTGATTTGTTCGGCCGCTTTAAGCCCGAAGAAGGCATTGTAGATATTCAGGCCAGCATCGATTTTGCCCGCACACGAAGCCGCAAAGTAGGTGCCGTTGGCTATTGTTTAGGCGGCTTATTGGCTTATCTCACAGCGGCTAAAACCAATATTGACGCCAGCGTCAGTTTCTACGGCGTCTCAATTGACACCCATCAAGATCAGGCTGGCCAAATTAAGCGGCCGCTTCTGCTGCACGTCGCCTCCGAAGACACATATGTCAGCAAAGAGGCGCAAGTCATCATTGGTGACATAGCCGCAAGCAATCCCCTTATCAGATTAAGCGTTTATCAGGGTCTTGATCATGCATTCGCGCGGCCCGGAGGTGAGCATTATGACGCAGACGGGGCGACTTTAGCCAACCAAAGAACCAGCGCCTTCTTCAAGGAAACTCTCTTGTCATGATGCGCCAAATCGCCATTGAGGCAGTCGGTGGGCCAGAGATGATGGTGCTGCGCGACGTGCCAATACCTAGCCCGAAGCCTGGCGAGATTTTGATCCGCCTTACCGCCGCGGGTCTCAACTATATTGATGTTTATCACCGCACGGGTCTCTATCCGGCACCCTTGCCCACCGGTCTGGGCCTTGAGGGCGCGGGAATTGTCGAAGCGATCGGCGAGGGCGTCAGCCGGTTCAAGATAGGTGATCGCGCCGCATTCTGTTTGGGGCCATTGGGCGCTTATGCGGATTATGCTTGTGTGCCTGAAACCAAGGCCGTCTGCGTGCCTGATAATGTTGCGCTTGACACAGCGGCCGCCATTCTCCTGAAAGGCCTAACGGCGGAGTTTCTGGTCCGCCGTCTCGTCCCTTTGACGGCTGGAGATATTGTTTTGTTTCATGCGGCCGCTGGTGGGGTTGGGCTTATTGCGTGCTCATGGTTGGCACATATCGGCGTTCGCGTCATTGGAACCGTCGGTTCTGCAGAAAAAGCGGTTTTGGCCAAACAGCATGGCTGCAGCGACATTATTCTTTATCGGGAAGAACCGATTGCTCCGCGTGTGCGGGCGTTGACTGCGGGGCTGGGCTGTAAAGTTGTGTTTGATTCGGTCGGTTCCGATACCATGATCGCCTCACTCGATAGCGCGGCCCGACGTGGTCTCGTCGTGAGTTTCGGCAATGCTTCAGGTCCGCCCGCGCCAATCGCGCCCTCTGAGCTGGCCAGACGAGGCTCATTAATGTTCACAAGGCCGACTTTGTTTGATTTTGTGAGCCGCGTCGACGAGTTGGATACAGCAGCGGCTGCATTATTTGATCTTGTCGGATCGGACATTATAAAGCCTGTCATCGGCGCGCGCTTTGCTCTTGAAGAGGCCGGAAGGGCTCATCGGGATCTTGAGGCGCGGAAAACCACCGGCTCCACTATCTTCGTCCTTTAAGTCAAATCCGCTCGAAGATGCGCACGGCCCATGGGCCAAGAATGGATCCGGTCATTTCGCCTGAGGCAACACGTGTATTGGCTTGAAGCCCCTGTATTCTCGTCATGATGGCTTCGGGCACGACGACGACCTCACGGCTTAGATTGATCACAACCAGTCCGCTTTCGCCGCGGTTGAAAACATAAAGCTCACGGTGAAGGGGCAGTAAGTCCTCATAGGCCCCGCTCATCCAGATATCAGGATTGAGAGCGCGCAAGCCGATGAGGGCCCTATAAAAATTCCAAACACTTTGAGGATCTTTCATCTGATCGTTAAGATTTCGGCCCCCTGAAGCATCGCTCTGTTTGAGCCATGGCTTCCCAGTCGTGAATCCGCCATTGGAGTCCCAATTATAGGGCGTACGGGCATGGTCACGGCTCATGGCAGCGGCCCGAGCGAAGGCCTCGCTTGGGCTGAGTCCATTGGCCAGCGCCAGATTATAAGTCGTTTTGGCCCACACATCGTCAAGTTCGCCGATGCTACTGAACTCAGCATTGACCATCCCAAGTTCATCGCCTTGATAAATAAAGGGTGTCGCACGCTGCAGCAGACAAACCGCCGCGAGTGCCTTGGCGCTCAAGGTTTCGTACGTGCCTATGTCGCCGAAGCGGGAAACAAGGCGGGTCAGATCATGGTTGCCGAGGACACAGCTATTCCAACCATATTGCCCAATACCCAAATCCCATGACCTGAATACTGACTTAAACCAGATGCGATCCCAATTCCCTCCCGATTTAGCTTTATGACCATCGACAAAATCGAAATGATAAATCATGTCCAGCATAGGATCAGATGGCGCGACGAGCGCGGCGCTACGGGCAGGGGTCAGGCCTGGTCCTTCGCCAATTGCAACGCAATCATAATGGGCGAAGACCTCGCTATGCATCTCGCGCAGCCATTGATGTAAATCCGGTCCCTGTGCCAACATGTCATATAATGGCATCGGGCGGGGGTCGGGGGCATCAGGAAGGCCAGCGGGTTTTGAAATTACCGTCACGACATCCAGCCGAAATCCATCGACCCCTTTATCGAGCCAAAATCGCAGAGCGTCGTAAATCGCCGCCCTGACCGAGGGGTTAGCCCAATTCAAGTCGGCCTGAGTTCGATCGAACAAATGCAGGTAATACGGCCCATCACCGTCTGGCCGGCTCCAAGCCGGACCACCAAAAATGGACCGCCAGTTGTTTGGTTGATCGCGCCAATGATAAAAATCGCGATACGGCCCTCCGGGGTCGGTAAGTGCCGCTTGAAACCACGCGTGGCTGATCGACGTATGGTTCAGTGCCATATCGAGCACGATTTTCACATCAAGTTGCTGAGCGCGCTCCAACAGCGCCTCGAAATCAGACATTGTGCCAAATATCGGATCAATCGCCTTATAGTCGGCCATGTCATAGCCATTGTCTGCCATGGGTGATACAAATAATGGCGACAGCCACACGATACCGGCCCCCAGCTCCTTAATCTGGTCGAGCCCCCTCGTGATGCCCTGAATATCACCAATGCCATCTCCGTCGGTGTCCAGAAAGGAGCGCGGATAAATCTGATAAACCGTGCGGCTCTTCCACCATGGCAAATTGGTCATTTAAGTTCCTTCAAGGCTTGGTTTTGCTCTTCAGCAGCACATAATAAGCCCCAGTGCCGCCATCCTTAGCATGAGCGGTTGCAAATCCCGAAACATGTTCGCGAATGCTTGGGCTTGCGAGCCATTCGGGCAAGCGCCGCCTGATCACTCCGGGGCCCGGTGTCATGTAATCCTCGCCAGAGCCTACGGGCCGGCCTTTGCCCGTAACGACCAAAATGCAACGCCCATGCTCAGCCCGCGTGTGCGCAATAAGGGTAGCGAGGGCGGCCTGAGCCTCTGATTGTCGCATGCCATGCAGGTCAATTCGCGCATCTATATTGAGCTTTCCTCGTCGCACTTTCTTATGACCTGAGGCGTCAGCAACGCCAATCGAAAGTTTTTCGACCCCCCGAGATTGGGGGCGCTTCGGCGCATCTCTTGTCGCCTTAGCGCGCCTTAGGACCAGATGGGGCATCTCTGGGTCACTTGCCTTGGGCGCAACCTGAGGCGCGGTCGCCTCAGGCAAAACTGCCGCAGGGATTGCCTTATAGGCCTTAGTTGTTTTCGCCACGCGTCGCCAAAGACTAGCTTCCTCCGGCGATAAATCCCGCCGCCGCGTCATGCCTATTGATTGGCAGGTGGTGCAGCACGCGCTGCCATTGCGTTTGGATCGAGGCCTTTAGGCAACAACACCCAAAACTGGGTATCATGATTGATCCGTCCAGCGCGAAGTCCGGCCTCTGGCCCCGTGCCCCAGAACAAATCGCCGCGCAGTGGCCCAAGAATAGCGCCACCTGTATCTTGGGCGATCAATAATCGGCGGATCGTTTTGTCGACCGATAGCGCAACCCGTGGCGCATCAGCGGCGACAAAGATAGGCACACCATAAGCGTGATAATTGGTATCAACAGCCATTGAACCATTAGGCTCCAGCGGTATACCCTGCCCACCCTTGGGTCCTACCGTCGGATCTTGGATAGCTTGGAGTGTAAAGAACACCGTGCGTGGGTTGGCGTTAAGAACCTCGCGGGCTTCTTGCTTATTCGCCGTTTTGAACCAGTTCTTGAGCGCGTCCAAGGAAGCGCCGTCCTGCGTCAAATGTCCTCGGCGAATGAGTTCTTGTGCATTGGACCCAAAGCGCTGACCATTGTGGGCTGCAAAGGCCGCTCGAACCTGCGTATTGTCATCAAACACCAGCCGACCTGACCCTTGAACCTGAAGCGACAGAACTTCCGCGGGCTCACCCCATGCCAGAACCTGAGCTGTTCCGGCATTGATCTGGGCGCGCGGCGGATAGGGCGCGACGCGCGTGCCCACGACGCGCCCGACAAAGCTGCGGTTGCGAAGGGCTGGATCGAAGGCACCTAAGTCAATGTCGAGCAAATCTGAGGGGCGGGCTTGAATGGGTTCGGAAAATTGCTCATCCCTCGCGCGACGAGCCGACATAATCGGCTCATAATAGCCTGTCAGGCGGCCGGGCCATGCAGAGGGCACATTGACGCTCCAGGCTTGAAAATGCCTCTCCCAATAAGCGCGATCCTCAAAGGTTGCGTCCCGAGACAAGCGGCATACATCGCTCCAATCTGACACTTGGCCTGAATAAGTCGCAATCTGAGACATCAGACTATTGGCGGCTCTTGCCTCTAACCATTCACACGATCGCACCATCGCGCGTCGAGCCGCACTGACATCGGTACTCACCCAATCGGGTACGGACCCAAACTCGACGGCGATAAAACTGAGGGGCACAATCCCCGACGGCGGCAGTGGCGCCGCGCTGCTGCTGGGGCTTATGCGGGGCGCCGCCCCAGCTTTGGGCTCCATCGGCGGCAAAGTAGGCACCGCCCCACGCGGCGGTGGCGTCGTCTTCGCCCGCGTTGGCTGGGCTTCTGGTGATGGGCTGGTGACACAGCCGGCCAAGGCCAATAAGGCGCTACAAAGACTTAGTCTCAGCTTCAAACTCATTTGGTTTGAACCGCACTGAGCAGCCAATTTGGGTCGCGCGCATCAATGTTGCGCTCAAAGGTCCAAATCTCGTCCGCAGCGCGAAGTCCATCAGTGCCTTCTGCTAGGTCGGCTGAAAACGCGACATCAATCGAAGCGACTTTCCCCTTCAGTTCGGCGTCAACGACCTTAGCCTCTGAAATACGCACCACTTCAATCCGAGCGGCGTTGCTGGCCTGTCGGTCTGCCATAGCGGCTTGATAAGCCTCAAACACATCGCGATCCACCAATGGCTTGAGTGTCTCAATATCGCCAGATCCATAGGCGGTGACAATTAGACCATAAGCTTGGCGCGCGCCATCAAGAAAGGTTTCGAGACTAAATCCCTTTTGAGCCGCAGAGATCGCTTGTATCCCAACGGCCCCGGGGCCGTCATAGCCACGCGGCTTGAGTTGTATCACGTTGCTCTCTTCGACTTGGCCCTGCCCGTCGTGTTGATCGCTGTGGGATGTAGCTGCATCTGACGCGAGATTAGCCAGATTGCGGGTCGGCGGCGGCTCTGCGCCCCGGTTCTGACCCAATACCTGATACAGCCGACCGAGCACCAAAGCAGCAACAACGGCAAAAAAGATGATTTCCATGACGCATTCCGATTTTCCACCCCTATAACATGGTGGTGACAGTTCGATATAGGGTCGGCTGCTGTCCAAGTCAGCCTATCAGTTGCCGTAAAGGGCTGTTGCATGCTAGCCCACTGCACGTTTTGATCTCAAAAGCTCTCCGGAAAGACGAAGAATGACCGACGAAACCGCACCCACGCCAATCACTAATGGCGCAGCGGCCCAACCCGCCTATGCACCTGCCCCAGCAATTCGCGTTTTGGCCCAATATGTTAAGGACTTCTCCTTCGAAAACCCAAACGCGCCAGCCGCGCTGCGTGAAGGGCCTCAGCCGAAGATCGATCTTCAACTAGATGTGAACGCGCGCGCTATGGATGAGGGCGGTGTTTTTGAAGTTGACTTGAAAATCAGCGCCAAAAGCGAGCGGGACGGTCAGGCGCAATTCATGATCGAATTGGTTTATTCGGGTCTTTTCGCCTTCACCAATATAGCGCCTGAGGCTATAGAACCCCTCCTACTCGCCGAATGCCCCCGCCTGTTATTCCCGTTCGCCCGCCAGTTAATCGCTACAACCAGCCAAGCTGGGGGTTATCCGCCGCTTATGCTCGATCCCATGGACTTTGGGGCACTCTATGCCTCTCAACGTATGCCACCCGACGCTGAGATTCCAGCGGTCGTGCAATAAGGCCATGAATTGAGGGCCGGCGCGCGAGCTTGAGGGCCCTAAGAGCCGTTCACCGTTTCTTGGAAACAAGAAACGGTGTAAACTTGGCGCAATTTCAAAAGCTGCGATCTAGCAGCCCGTCGTTCAACTCAGGCTCTGATTTGAAGTCCCATGCAACAAAAGCTCACCGACATCAAGCGATGGCACCTAGCTTGGCGAGGCGTTTGCAGTTGTAGGCGAGTGCGATGAGTTTCCACTCGGTTTTGACCTTTTCCATGCCGCGTAGGGAGAAGTGTCTGAAGC
>JBEINE010000012.1:0-28805 GCA_040378245.1 Hyphomonadaceae bacterium
GAACCAGACGCGCTCTACCAAATACCTAGACGCGCAACCTGGTTCCAAAAGAACCAGACGCGCTCTAGTTTCGGAACAGCGACAATATTGACTGCGGCGCCTGATTTGCAATTGAGACAGCTTGGGTTCCCAATTGCTGTCTGACTTGGAGGGACTGCAAACGTGCGCTCTCACTGGCAAGGTCAGCATCGACCAGATTGCCGATTCCACCTGTGATCGCGTCTTGAAGTTTGCTGACAAATATTTCGTGACTTTCAACGCGTTTGGTCGCGACACCCAAGCGGGCCAAGGCGCTGTTAACGGTCGTCAATGCCGCCTCAACCTCAGTTCGAGCGGTTGTCGCCTCAGATGCTGAAGTCAGTGCTGCGGTGTCAAGATCCAAAGTGGCTAGTGTAAAGTCAAGCCTTGGCAAAGTGACAAGTTGGGTACCGGTGGTGTTCGCAAGAAAATCAATATCATCGCCGCCGTTAAGGAGGTTGGCTCCGTCAAACACGGCATTGGACACAATCGAGGTGATCTGATTGCGCAATGAGGCAAATTCGCCACTATAGGCGGCACGGCTTGTTGCCGAGATTGACGTATCCATCGCTGCGACGGCCTTGTCACGCATCTGAGTCAAAACGTCTGAGACCGCCTCGCCAGCCGCCAAACCCACATCGGCCATGGATTTTGCGCGGTTGAGGCCAGCGCGAATGGAGTCAAAAGCCGAAAACTCAGAACGCATTTGTTGTGCGATGTTATAGGATGCGCCATTATCCTTGGCGTTGGCGACACGAAGGCCTGAATTGATCCGGTTCTGCGTGACCTCAAGATCCCGAGAGGTCGAGCTCAAACTTTGAAGCGCCACCATCGAGCTTGTATTGGTCCGAATGCTATTCGCCATAAACTTCTTTCCTTTAGCCTTAGCCGGAGCACCCCTTCTGGAGGTTCCCTTCGTCTGCCTAACGCCTGCGCAAAGCGCGTGCCAAATTGGGAAATCAATACAATATGCTGAATTAATGACGTATTTTTTGTTTTCCCGCCCGTGATTCCTTCGGGCGAGGGAAAAGCCTGCCGATTGGCGCGGCTTTCAAAGGGCAAAAATTGCCGCTTTGTATCAACGCTTCATCAACTGAGTTGGTTGGTTTGAAACACAGTTTTACGCACACGTCGAAGGTTCTTAAGGTTTCACTTCTCTACGAGTTGTTTTAGAGCCAACGACTAAGGTTAGAATCGCATCTATAGGAATAGCTTCATGGCTCGCAAAAAAATCGCTCTCATCGGTGCTGGCATGATCGGCGGCACACTGGCCCATATCGCCGCGCGCGAAGAATTAGGCGACATTATCCTCTTTGATATTGCCGAAGGTGTTCCCCAGGGCAAGGCGCTCGATATTGATGAAGCCAGCCCCGTGTTTGGCTCAGACGTGAATATCAAGGGCGCCAATGATTATGCGGAAATCGCTGGCGCTGATGTCTGTATCGTAACGGCTGGCGTACCACGCAAAGCGGGCATGAGCCGGGACGATTTGATCGGTATCAATTTGAAAGTCATGAAAGCTGTCGGTGAGGGAATTAAGCAATATGCGCCAAATGCTTTTGTGATCTGCATCACCAACCCGCTGGATGCCATGGTTTGGGCGCTGCGTGAGTTTTCAGGCCTTCCTCATCATATGGTGTGCGGCATGGCAGGCGTTCTCGACAGCGCGCGATTCCGATGGTTTTTGGCAGAGCATTTTAATGTGGCCGTTGAGGATATTCATGCTTGGACCTTGGGCGGGCATGGTGACGACATGGTGCCGATGGTGCGCTATTCCACGGTCGGTGGCTTGCCCATCCCCGTGTTGATCGAACAAGGCAAAATCACTCAAGAGCAAGTTGACGCCATCGTTAAACGGACCCGCGGCGGTGGTGGAGAAATCGTGGCTTTGTTGAAAACAGGCTCAGCCTTTTACGCACCTGCCGAAAGCGCCATCGCCATGGCTACGTCTTTCATCAAAGACAAAAAGCGTGTTCTGGCCTGCGCCTGCAATCTAACAGGCCAATATGGTATTCATGACATGTATGTTGGTGTGCCAGCCGTCATTGGTGCAGGCGGGATCGAAAGTGTGATCGAATTCCCAATGGACGCCGCCGAAAAAGAGATGTGGAGCAAGTCTGTTAGTGCGGTTCAAGGCTTACTTGAGGCGTGCAAGCAGATTGACCCATCGCTGGCGGGTTAATCGCAACGTGTCTGACGGCCCGATTCTGACCACGCCCCGGCTGATCTTGCGTCGACCCAAGCAAGAGGACTTTCCAGCTTTTGCCGAGATGATGGCCGATGCCGATCATGTCCGTTTCATTGGTGGCGCGCAGCTTCGCGCTACCGCTTGGCGCAGCTGGGCCATGCTTGCAGGCTCATGGTCGCTCTTGGGGTTTGGGATGTTCTCAGTCATTGAGCGCGATACAGGCCAATGGCTTGGGCGCATTGGCCCTTGGGTCCCCGAAGGCTGGCCCGGCAATGAAGTCGGCTGGGGGCTATCGCGCGCCGCCACCGGCAAAGGCTACGGATTAGAAGCCGCTACAGCTGCGCTTGATTGGACGTTTGACATGCTGGGCTGGACAGAGGTCATCCATGTCATTGCCCCTGAAAACCTGCCTTCCGCTGCCTTGGCCAAAAGGCTGGGCTCCACAAATCTGGGCCCCACCCGCCTGCCCCCACCTCTGGATGAGCTTATTGTCGATGCCTGGGGACAAAGTGCAAATGCTTGGCGCACGCGTCGCCGATAACAGCAAATTCGACAAAATGAACAGATCTCATTTATGTTAAGGCAATAACTTTAAGTCATCGTCGCCAAATGAAAAACTTAGCCTTAATCGCAAACCTTTCGACGCTTTTGTTAGTCAGCTGTTCGGGAGGTAGCGGCGGCGATGTCGTCAATCCTAACCCAACATCAGTTAGCCCAGCACTGGCACTTCCCTTACCACCACCGCCGCCGCCTTTGGTACCACCACCCTCACCGTCATCAGCTGCAGGGACATTTGGTTTCGCCAAAGCCCAAGCCATGAGTGAAGCGCTGACTTTGTGGCGCAATAGCGATCTCAAACTGCACCCCAAGGGATCATGCTCTGGCTGTCATGGTGCAGATTTTCTTGATCTAGCGGTCATCGGCAGCACAGAGACTGACATCTTGCGGCGCGCCAAAATCGATGGCGCGACAGAACAGCAGGCCCAAGCGCTTGCAGCCGCGATTGTGTATTTGCGCCAAGACGCCGGCCTGCCTGCTCGCAACGCCCGCACGTTCAAGCCGTTTCAACCAGGTGGCGCAGTTTTGTTGCCGGATTTAAGTGACGCGTCCCACATTCAAGCCATCAAGCGCGACATAGCCTTTGGTCAGCAATTGCAACAGCTTCAACCTGTCCTGTCAGGGCCGCGCATTTCATCGCCAGAGATGGCGCGCCGCGCTAGGGACCAAATGTTGGATTTGGCACGGGGAACCAATGTTGGCGGTGCGAACCCGACGCTGATGAACTTGCGGCAAATGCCCACAGGCGTCGCCTATCCGTTGTGGTCAGCCGATCTGCACCAAGGGGCCGAGGAAGGCACGTTGAATGATTGGATTGCCGATATTGCCCGCGATGCCCCAGCCGACAAACGGGCTGGGTGGTTGGCAACACAAGATGCCTATTTGGCCAATCCGAACCGGACAACATTCTGGCAAATGTACCGTTCCGGCTTGGATATGACGACACCGCAACTCTTGGGCACTTGCACTTATGACGGCAGAAATCCACAACTCGCGTGTGAAGCAGCCAGCGAGTTTAACAAAGACAAGTTCTTCACCGCGCTAATCGGTCAACACATGATGCGCGTGCAGGCAGGGCTTGCGTCGCCTGACTTTTTTGACGGGCCGCTCCCATTTGCCTATCTGGATAAAGCACCAGAATTGTCCTTCATGCGGTCGCGCAAAGACAATCAGCTTTTACCGAACAATATGTGGGAAGTCGGCGACCAGGCCCGCACCATGCTGGATGATTCCAGCCAAATTGGCAGCTTCAAAGACGTGTTGCGCAAACTTGGCTTTCCGCTTTTCGCCCGCGACAGCATAAACGCCAATCGGACCTCAGCGGTTGAGCAACAAGCGTTGCGTTTGGCATGGTTCTGGATAGGCTTCACCTTCGATCCAAGCTTTAATCGGATACATAAAAGCACGGCCACTAAGACGGCTGAATATATGGTTGCGAGCTTGATCGACGAAAACATGTTTCTTCACAATGCCTTTCAAGCCAATATGCGTTTGGTCGCCGAGGGCTTCCTCCCCGAAGCTAACGTTAAAAGCCTCAATGGTCCGGCACGCATTGAGGCCGTGGCACCCAGCTTTGAGATGAATTACTCCTATTTCATTGCATATGGGCGTACAGTGTTGCGATGGAAAGAAAACTCCCGATTGGGCACGGTTTTGCCAGCCGGCATCAAGGACGAACAAGCCAAGCTCTGGCACTCGTTTACGGCAAATGGCTTTCGCATGAGCCTTTATCTCTATCTGGATGCAATCAAAGCAGGCGCGAGCCCCAGCCTTCAAACACTTGATCCAATCAAGGCCCATTTTGACTTTTATCAACCTGAAAATCAGGTAGCCGATACCGCCTTACTCAATGCGGTTCGCGAGGCCAGTGGGGATAGTGGACGCTACTAGAGCGCGTCTGGTTCTTTTGGAACCAGGTTGCTCGTCTAGCTATGTGATTTAGGATCTGTTTATCCCACTTTTTTTGATTCAAAAAAGACGGGACAGACGGCTAGAGCGACCGCCGCGCGTCCCGTAGGAAGCGCGGCGCTCGAAGTGCTTTGCGATTTAGCGAGGCCAGAAAAGCGCTACCAACCCTGAACCAACGACAATCCGATACCAAGCAAAGGGCGCAAAGCCCATCTTCTGCACCAGCCCAATAAAGACCTTTATGACAATCAGCGCCGTGAGGAATGATATCGCAAAGCCAATCGCCACCAAAAGCAAATCCTGACCGCCCTGCGCCAGCAAGGCCTCCCGGCCACTCCAGCCCTCATAAACAAAAACGCCCACCATGGTTGGAATCGCCAAGAAGAAACTGAACTCAGCGGCGGGCTTGCGGTCTACACCCATGAGCATCGCGCCAATGATGGTACTGCCCGACCGCGACATGCCGGGGATCATGGCCAGACACTGGCAGACACCGATTTTGAGCCCCGTCAAGACATCAATATGGTCAACGTCAATGATTTTGGGGGCAGGGCGAAACCTTTCGGCCAATAGGATCAATACACCGCCCAACACCATAGCACAGGCCACGACAAAGGGACTGAAGAGAACCGATTTGATAAAATCGTGAAAAATCGCACCAAGCACCATGGCTGGCAGAAAAGCGACAATAATAGCGGCTGCAAATTGCCGCGATGCGGGATTGGTCGGAATGGTGATAAAGACGCCCCATAATTTCTCAAAATAAACAACCACCACCGCCAAAATAGCGCCCAATTGGATCATGGTTTCAAAGGTGTCTGGCAGGACTTTCGGCAAAAAGTGCTCGGCAAGTATCAAATGACCCGTCGAGGAAATCGGCAGAAACTCCGTAAAGCCTTCCACAATGCCCAATAATACAGCGACTAAATAATCCATGCCTGACCTGACCTAATCACACGACTTCGGAATCCTTGTGGCATGTGCGGGGGAGCGACACCAGTGCGCACCACATAATCTATTTAGGTCAATAGATATACCTTGTACGTCGTGAGGGGCGCTCTATCGCGCGACGCGAACACGTTAAGCTGCAAAATCTCGCGATAAATAAGTAAAAATAAGTACCTAATTAGATGATGCGGACATTGCCATAGGCTCATTTGGTCGTATAAAGCCATCGCATAGGCGCCAACGGTATGAGAAAGACACGACTATGGCCGAACGGCTTTTGAAATTTGTCAAAATCGAACCCGAAAGTCCCGCTAAGCGCGACGCACGCGCCCGTACGGGTGACTTTCACGAGATATATGCCGAGTTCATCACCGCGAAAGCCAATGAACAGGCCTCACGTTGCTCTCAATGTGGCGTGCCATTTTGCCAAACTGGCTGCCCGCTTCAGAATAATATTCCTGACTGGCTGAAAATGACAGCAGAGGGTCGCCTTGAAGAGGCTTATGCTCTGTCCTCGGCAACCAATTCAATGCCGGAAATTTGTGGGCGGATTTGCCCGCAAGATCGCTTGTGCGAACAGGCCTGTGTGATCGAGCAATCAGGTCATGGCGCCGTCACCATTGGGGCGGTTGAGCGCTATATCACTGAGACCGCATGGGAGAACGGATGGATTCAGCCCATCATCCCCCTGAAGGAACGCAGCGAGAGTGTGGGCATTATCGGCGCCGGCCCAGCTGGCATGGCCGCCGCCGAGGCTTTGCGCCATAAAGGCTATCAGGTCACGATTTATGATCGTTATGACCGTGCTGGCGGCCTTCTGATTTATGGGATTCCAGGCTTTAAGCTGGAGAAGGACGTTGTGGCGCGCCGCGTGGCGCATCTGGACGCGTCTGGCGTCAAATTTGTGCTGAATTATGAATTGGGGCGTGATGGTCAGCTGGATGATCTGCGCAGCCTCCATGACAGTCTTCTCATCGCTGTGGGGGTTTATCAGGCCCGCGCTTTGCCGTGTCCGGGGTCTAAAGGTGCAGGCGTTTTGGAGGCACTGGACTATCTGACGGCATCAAACAAGACAGGCTTGGGCGACACCATCGACGCCTTTGACGACGGTACACTCAACGCAAAAGGCAAGCGCGTTGTGGTGATTGGCGGGGGTGATACGGCCATGGATTGCGTGCGAACCGCGGTTCGGCAAGGAGCCGCTCAGGTCACCTGCTTGTACCGCCGCGACCGTGCCAATATGCCAGGCAGCGCTCGCGAAGTTGCCAATGCCGAGGATGAGGGCGTCATCTTTGAATGGTTGGCGGCCCCCAAAGCGATCAAAGGCGACCATAAAGCCCTTAGCGGCGTTGTGGTTTCGCGGATGCGGCTAGGTGAAGCCGATGCGTCAGGTCGCCAAGCCCCTGAAATCATTCCAGGTGGCGAGTTTGAACTGGAAGCCGATATGGTCGTCAAGGCGTTAGGCTTTGATCCTGAAGACGTGCCAAATCTATTTGGCGCGCCAGGCCTGAAAGTAAGCCGTTGGGGCACGATCCGCGCTGACGCCATCACAGGTGAGACCTCCATCCCCGGGGTTTTTGCCGCTGGTGATATTGTACGTGGGGCCAGTCTGGTGGTTTGGGCCATTAAGGACGGGCGCGAAGCCGCCGAGCACATGCACAAAATGATGGTGAAGCAGGCGCGGACCCGAGCTAATGCGATGCGTGTCGCGGCTGAATAGGAAAAAGGGGCGCGCAGCACTCGCTGCGCATCTTCATGAGTCAAAAGGGCGCAGCCAGTGCTGCGCGCTCCAGGAATGAGACCACCAATATGTCCAACGAAATCAATCTTTATCTTCAAAACCGCGCTAAACTTGTTGCTGGCCAGCCTATAATCCTGAGGATGAAAAGGATTCGTGCGGCGTTGGTATTGTGTGCGCTCTAGACGGCAAACCCCGCCGTGACATTGTCGCGATGGCGCTCAAGGCCTTAAAAAACGTCTGGCATCGCGGCGCCGTCGATGCCGATGGCAAGACCGGGGATGGCGCTGGTGTGCGCGTCGACGTGCCGCAAGACTTTTTTCGTGAACAAGTGGCGCGCACGGGTCATACACCGACTGACGATCCGATCTGCGTGGGCATGATTTTTTTGCCGCGCACTGATTTTGGCGCTCAAGAAGCGGCGCGGACCATTGTTGAGCGCGAGATTTTGCGATTTGGCTTTTATCTCTATGGCTGGCGCCAAGTGCCGGTGGATATCAGCGTCATTGGTGAAAAGGCCAATGCGACCCGGCCGGAGATTGAGCAAATCCTGTTTTATGATCCCCGCGGTCGTACGCCCGAAGAGCTTGAGCGCACCTTATTCATATGTCGCCGCCGCATCGAGAAAACGGCCTTGGCATCGAGCATTCTGGATTTCTATATCTGCTCGTTCTCATCCAAGTCACTAATCTATAAGGGCATGTTCTTAGCCGAGAGCATTGACGCCTTTTTCCCCGATTTGAGCGATGAACGCTTTATCTCGGCCGTCGCCATTTATCATCAGCGCTATTCGACCAATACCTTCCCGCAATGGCGCTTGGCCCAACCGTTTAGGATGTTGGCGCACAATGGTGAGATCAATACCGTCAAAGGCAATATCAATTGGATGAAATCCCACGAAATCCCGATGGCGTCAGAGGCCTTTGGTGAGTTTCAAGAGGATGTGAAACCGATTGTGCAAGCGGGCGGATCAGATAGCGCGGCGCTTGATAATGTCTGCGAAGTGCTAGTGCGGGCCGGTCGTTCGGCACCCATGGCTAAGGCGCTTTTGGTGCCAGAGGCTTGGGCCAAGCAAGAAAACATTATGAAACCAAGCCATCGCGCGCTTTATGCCTATTGCAACGCGGTAATGGAGCCTTGGGATGGACCTGCCGCTTTGGCGATTTATGATGGGCGTTGGGCGGTCGCGGGCATGGACCGCAATGGCCTGCGCCCAATGCGTTATAGCGTGACCCAGTGCGGGGTTTTGGCGGTAGGATCGGAAACCGGCATGTGCCCGCTTGAAGGACGCACCATCATCAAAAAGGGACGCGTCGGTCGTGGCGAGATGCTGGCGGTCGATATGGCCACGGGCACACTGTACACCCATGAAGAGATTGTCGACGAGCTAGCCAATGCTCACCCTTATGTGAAGTGGAACTCCAACGTCCTTAATCTGGAGGCGAAAATCGGGCCGGGTCCAGAACCCCGCCTTTATGATCGTAACGCGCTTTTGCGCCGCCAAGTCGCCGCCGGCCTGACGCTGGAAGAATTGGAAATGATCCTGGCACCCATGGCTGAAGACGGCAAAGAGGCGCTGGGTTCAATGGGGGATGATAGCCCACTGGCGGTTTTATCGTCACGCTATCGACCTTTATCGCATTATTTCAAACAAAACTTCAGCCAAGTCACCAATCCACCAATTGATCCCCTGCGCGAAGAGCGCGTCATGAGCCTCAAGACACGCTTTAAGAATCTTGGCAATATTCTGGCTCAGGACGAAACTCAACAAGAGGTTTTCGTGCTTGAAAGCCCTGTGCTGACCACCGGCATGTATGACCGCATGGTCACTTTGTTGGGCGAGGGTGTGGCGATTATTGATTGCAGCTATCCTTTGCCCGAGGACCCAGATCTCGCCGGTGTGGCGCTTGGCGAAGCCCTAGATCGGATCAAAGCCGAAGCCGAAGACGCTGTGCGCGCAGGCCAAAGCCAATTGGTCTTGACCGATGAACTGCAAGGCGTGGGTCGCATTGCAGCACCGATGATTTTGGCAACGGGCGGCGTTCATGCGCATTTGGTGAAGCAGGGCCTGCGGTCCTATTGTTCAATCACGGTGCGGGCCGCCGAGTGCGTTGACACCCATTATTTTGCGGTTCTGGTAGGGGTTGGCGCGACCTGCGTGAACGCCTATCTGGCCCAAGAAGCGATTGCCGACCGCCACGCGCGCCATTTGCTAACGCCTTTGACGCTGAATGAAGCTGTGGTGAACTACAAGAAAGCCGTTGAAGCGGGGCTTCTCAAGATCCTATCCAAAATGGGGATTTCGGTTATATCCTCTTATCGGGGCGGCTATAATTTTGAAGCCTTGGGGCTGTCGCGGGCCTTGGTTGCCGATTTTTTCCCGGGCATGAGTTCGCGCATTTCCGGCATCGGCTTGCAGGGGCTCGCGCTTAAGGCCCAAGCCGTTCATGCCAGCGCGTGGGAAAATGCCGTCGTGACATTGCCGATAGGCGGGCTTTACAAGGCCCGCGCATCGGGGGAACCCCACGCCTTGGAAGCCGCTCAGATTCACCAGTTACAAAAAGCCTGCACCTCAGGCTCTTTTGCTGATTACAAGAAATATGTCGGTATGTTGAGCGGTCGTGCGCCGCTGCAATTGCGCGATCTTTTGGACTTTCAATCCAGAGCCAAACCGGTATCCATGGACGGCGTGGAAAGCCTCAACGAAATCCGCAGGCGCTTCAATACCCCCGGTATGAGTCTTGGAGCGCTCAGCCCTGAAGCGCATGGCACGCTCAATATCGCCATGAACCGCATCGGCGCTAAATCTGTCTCAGGAGAAGGCGGCGAAATACCAGAGCGCTATCAGCCCCTGCCCAATGGCGACAATCCCAATAGTGCGGTCAAACAAGTCGCCTCGGGCCGTTTTGGCGTCACGGCTGAATATCTCAACCAATGCCGCGAGATTGAAATCAAAGTCGCGCAAGGGGCAAAACCGGGCGAAGGCGGGCAATTGCCGGGCTTTAAAGTCACTGACCTCATCGCGCGCCTGCGCCACGCCACACCGGGTGTCACCCTCATCAGCCCACCGCCGCATCATGACATCTATAGCATCGAAGATCTGGCGCAGCTGATTTATGATCTCAAGCAGATCAATCCCGACGCTAAGGTCTGCGTGAAATTGGTCGCCCAATCGGGCGTTGGCACCGTGGCGGCAGGTGTGGCGAAAGCTAAGGCTGACATCATCCTGATTGCAGGCAATGTGGGCGGCACTGGGGCCTCACCCCAGACCTCTATTAAGTTTGCGGGTATTCCGTGGGAGTTGGGCTTGGCCGAAGCCCATCAGGTCCTCACACTGAATAATTTGCGCGACAGTGTCACCTTGCGCACCGATGGCGGTCTTCGCACCGGCCGCGATATCGTCATAGCGGCAATGCTGGGCGCAGAGGAGTTTGGTATTGGCACCGCCAGTCTGGTCGCCATGGGCTGCATCATGGTGCGCCAATGTCATTCCAACACCTGTCCGGTTGGCGTGTGTGTTCAAGATGAGGAACTCCGCAAGCGCTTTTCAGGTACGCCTGAAAAAGTCGTCAATCTGATGAGTTTCATCGCCGAAGATGTCCGAGAAATCCTCGCGAGCCTCGGATTTACAAGCCTCAATCAAGTCATCGGGCGCACGGACTTGTTGCGCCAAGTCAGTCGCGGTGCTGCCAATCTTGATGACCTCGACCTCAACCCGCTTCTGGTGCGCGTTGAAGGCAATAAGCCTGCCCACTTTGGTCATAAAGCCCGCGTTGAGGTGCCAGACAGCCTCGATGCGCAAATCCTGCGCGATGCGGCTCCTTTCTTTGAGCGGGGCGAGAAAATGCAATTGGCTTATAGCGTGCGCAATGTGCAGCGCGCCATCGGGACAAGGTCGTCGAGCGCCATCGTGCGCAAATTTGGCATGGCCGCGCTCCCCGCGGGTCGCTTGAGCGTGCGTCTGGAGGGCTCATGCGGCCAATCATTGGGCGCTTTTGGGGTACAGGGTCTCACTCTGGATGTATTGGGCGATGCCAATGATTATGTCGGCAAGGGCCTATCGGGGGCAACCATTACCCTCAAGCCACCACCAGGTTCTGGCCTCAAGCCCGAAGACAATGCGATTATTGGCAACACCTGTCTTTATGGCGCGACCAGTGGCAGCTTGTTTGCCAGCGGTCAGGCGGGCGAGCGCTTCGCCGTACGTAACTCAGGCGCGGAGGCCGTTGTTGAAGGCATGGAGGCCAATGGGTGCGAATATATGACAGGGGGCACCGTGGTCTCGCTGGGTCCTGTCGGCGACAATTTTGCCGCTGGCATGACAGGTGGCATGGCGTTTGTGTGGGAGCCCGACGCCAGACTTCCCTCGCTGATCAACCCTGATAGCGTTGTCTGGATGCGGATCGAGACCGATTATTGGCGCACCAAGTTTAAGGATCTGGTCTCACAACATGTCGCGGCCACTGGCTCCCCCTTAGGGCGACGCATACTCGACAATCTGGAACATGAATTGGCGCACGTCTGGCAAGTGGTGCCCAAGGAAATGCTGACCCGCTTGGTCCAACCGCTTAAAGCGGCGGCTTAGCGGGCAACGTCCCGCAAAATAAAGACAAAGGAATATCCGTTATCATCATCAGCGATTTCAGGCGCTGGAGTTGGCAAAAGTTAGATGTGCTGCGCTGTTTTTTGAGTGTACGAGAAAGCGGCTTGGGACCGCTTTTGGTGATCATTCTGCTCACTCAAAAGCCGGTCTCGATTTTGGCTAGGCCGCGTCTGGTTCTTTTTAGAACTAGGTTTCGCGTCTGGGTATTTGATTTAGGGTTTTTTTGTCCCGCTTTTTTGATTCAAAAAAGCGGGACAGACCCTAGACCCTAAACCAACCGCGTTCGCATCGCTTGGCTCAACATATCAATCAACGTGACGGCCACCACAATGATGATGCCAATTGCTGCGGTCTGCTCATATTTGAAGGCATTCATGCTTTCCATCAGCTTCATACCGATACCGCCAGCCCCAATCAGGCCAAGCACGGTCGCTGACCGCGAATTGCTCTCAAACCGATAAAGCGCATAGGAGGTCCACAGCGGCGCGACTTGAGGCAATACACCCCACACAATCTCGTGCAGCTTAGCCGCCCCAGTGGCGCGGACACCCTCGACCGGCCGACCATCAATAGATTCCACGGCCTCAGAAAAGAGTTTCGCCAAAACGCCGGCTGTATGCAGGGCAATCGCTAGAACCCCTGCTAAGGGCCCTAGGCCTACCGCGACAATGAAAATCAGACCCAAGACCAATTCATTGACGGATCGCAGGAAGTCCATGGCCCGGCGCATCGGCCATACCATCCAGCCCGGTGCGACATTGGACGCACACATGAAACCAAAAGGGATCGCCAGTATCACCGCTAAGCAGGTACCCCAAATTGCAATCTGTACCGTCAACCACATTTCGCGCACATAAATGGCCCAGTCTGTAAAATCAGGCTTGGTCAGGCGGGTGGTAAAGGTTTGCATATTCTCCGAATTGGTGAACAGGCGCGTGACTTTTGAGATTTCAGCGGGCCCAAAACTAATCGCCAACAATAACAGAATGCCGCCCCAGACCAGAAGGTCATAGAGCTTGTCACTGGCACTGCGCACCGGGGGGGCGGGCACATTGGCGAGAGTGGCAAGGCCAGAGACACGCGTATAAAAATTGCTCATTTTGTGTAAGCCTTTCCTTCAACGCCGTAAGCCTCGGTGGGGGTGGTGGGCAATGGCGGCAGCACCCGGGACTTAGCGCGTATGACTTCGGCGCGGATTTCATTGAGCGCTATCTGAGCCGTGGCAATTTTTGCGGCATTATTGGCCAGTTGCGCTTGCATCAATTCCTCCGTCGCCTGCATTTCGCGGACGGGCAGCAAGTGATCGCCATTAGCGGGTTGGAATAAACCAAAGCTGAGGCTGGCCAGAATAGCGCGCTCGCGATTAATCTGGGCCTGATCGCCTTGTCGCCCATAATTCAGGAAGAAGTCACGTATTTTCTTCTTTTTGACCGGATCGAGATCGCGTCGCCAGATGATTGGGTCTTCAGGCAAGACGGGCGAAGTCCAGATCACTTTAACTTTCGCCAACAGCTTTGGGTCCTGCGCGCCCAAGACCTGTAAGCTGGTGGAGTTATTCGTCGATGCATCGAGAAGACCCGCTGCCACCGATTGCAGATTGGCCTCGTGATTGGCGGAGCGGACGGTCTTGAAACAATTGGCAGGATTAATGCCGCGCGGTGCAAATAGGAATGTCATGGGCGCCAGGGTGCCTGAGGTGGAGCTGGCGTCCCCCATGCCAAAATCCTTCGTCCGATCACAGCGCAGCAAAGTCTCCAGCGTCAGGGGCGAATCGGCTTTCACAATGATGTCTGACGTATAGCCATCAATGCCGGAGGGATCAGACGAGCGCAGGAAAACTTCAGCCTTGCCGGTCTCCACCACTTCCAAGCCGGGCTTATTGGAGAACCAGCCCACTTGGGTCTGGCCAAATTGCATGGCCGTCACAATCGGCGCATAGCTGCTGCTGAAAAACGGCTTCACCGTGAGGCCCGTTTGCTTTTGCATATCGTCGAGAAAAGGCTTCCAGCGCTCTCCAAGATTTTGGCTGTTTTCGGTTGATAAGATTGAGAAATTAATGTCGGTCGCAACTTTGGGCTTGGCTTGCTCCCATAAAGCATAGCCCCCACCTATAACCATCGCCAAAGCCACGGACCATTGGATGATACTCGCAATCAGACCTTGGTGATTATCATTGATCGGGGGCGCGCTGGGCGCATCAAGGGGGGCTGCATCGCCGGTTTCCTCGTCAAACTCGGCACCATAAATCTCAATCAAGTGGTCGCGCGTCAGACCTTCTTTAGGGCCATCATAGACAATTTTGCCGGCTTTCAGCGCGATAATGCGCTTACAAAACTTTGTGGCATAATCAATCTGATGCAGCGTGACGACAATAGTCACGCCGTCGCGTTCATTGAGGTCGCGCAGTAATTCCATCACTTTGCGCGCCGACACGGGGTCTAGAGAGGCGACAGGCTCGTCGAGGAACACAGCGTCTGCCCCTTGGACAAGCGCGCGGGCGATTGCGCCCCTTTGCTGTTGCCCACCAGACAATGTGTTGGCGCGCTGAGCGGCATAATCGGCAATTCCAACACGGGCGAGCGCTTGCATAGCCCGCTCTTGATCCGCCTTTGGCCATTGGCCTAAAAAGCCTTGAACAAAGGGCAGGCGGCCCAAAGATCCCAGCATAACGTTTTGAAACAGGCTGAGGCGACCAACGAGATTGAATTGTTGAAACACAAATCCGACCCGGGCGCGGGCCGCGCGGACACTATCGAGCAATTTGCCATTCTTCTGCACGCCAATCCCCAAAAGATTGACGTAGCCCGCGCCCTCATCGGTGGTGATTAGGCCCGTAGCACTGCGCAGCAGGGTCGATTTGCCAGAGCCGGATGGACCGATCAAAGCCACCATTTCCCCTGATGCAACACTGACCGAAACATCATCAAGCGCCTTACGGGTGCCATAAGTACGCGTCAGGTTTTTGGCCTCAAGAACAAGAGCGATCATATTACCTCTAAACTTTGCTTTTTGACTGCGACGGGCGACCTCTAGCGCATGAGCGCTCAAGATTACGCGCAAAAGCCCCCTCAATCATCTCTAATTGTTATTTGTGACAGAATTGTCGTGATGTTGCTCGAAAGTCGGGCAGGGCCAATATCTACCGTGAACTGATCAGCGCAATCTATTTGCCAATCGCGTTCATGGCATGGCAATCTGAGCCGATGACCATGTCCATCCGCCCAGCCTCTGAGGCTGACTTATCCCAGATCCAAGCCATTTATGCCCATCATGTTGTGACGGGTACAGGCACATTTGAAATTGATCCCCCTGACGCAGTCGAGATGGCTGCCCGTATGGCCAAAGTCGCCGCTTACAAATTGCCCTATTTGGTCAGTATTGACGCCCAAGACGCTGTAACTGGCTATGCCTATGCAGCCCCGTTTCGTGAGCGCGCCGCTTATGATGGGACAGTGGAGGATTCCATTTATGTCGCCAAAGGCGCGATTGGCCAAGGGCTAGGGCGGGGTTTGTTAAAAGCTTTGGTTGAGGCATGCCGCCAAGGTGGTATCAGGGAAATGCTGGCGGTCATCGGCGACAGCGAAAACCACGCCTCCATCGGCCTACACCGCAGTCTGGGCTTCCTAGAGGTGGGCACCTTGGCCAGCGTCGGATTCAAGTTTGGGCAATATTTGGACGTGGTTATTCTACAGAAAAGTTTGAGGTGATTTCAGGCCGGCGCGATGTCGGAGCGCGCGGCTCGTGCAGCGCGCCTGTCTTATCAGATTTGACACTTGGGGTTGTTTGAAAGTCTTTCCGTCTGGGACGGGCTTTGGTGCAGGCTAGGCCTGAACCAAAAGCTCTGCCCTGATTGTCATGGGTCCTGTTTGCGACCCCAGAGGGGCCACCTTGAAGCGCTCTAGCCCTGCCCCATGATCCGATATACATAGTCGCTCATGACGACCTACCTGCCCTCGGCCACTTTTCCTACAACCCGCATGAGACGCAATCGTATGACCGATTGGCGTCGCCGCTTAGTGCGTGAGCATACCCTTGGTGTGGATGATCTCATCCTTGCAATGGTCGTGCATGATGGCGATGAGCCGCGCATTCCCGTTGCCTCAATGCCTGGAACCTTTCGTTATTCGCGCGCCGAAGCGGTCACTATAGCGATAGAAGCGCAAGCTCTGGGCATCCCCATGATTGCCATATTTCCCTTCATCGATCCGGCCAACAAGGATAGCCATGGCAGCGAAGCACTTAACCCGCGGGGTCTTATACCCGAAGTCATAGCCGCTATGAAGACAGCCGCACCAGAAGTCGGGCTTATGACCGATGTCGCTTTGGACCCGTTCACCGATCACGGTCATGATGGACTGATAGATGAGCACGGCATGATGCTCAATGATATCACTATTGAGCGTCTGGTCGCCCAAGCCATCGTGGAGGCCCGCGCTGGCGCTGATGTCGTGGCCCCCTCTGACATGACCGACGGGCGCGTGGGTGCCATTCGAGCTGGCCTCGACGCGGCGGGCTTCCATGATGTTGCCATCATGTCTTATGCGGCCAAATATGCTTCAGCTTTTTACGGCCCCTACCGCGACGCGATTGGCTCCAAAGGTGCCCTCAAGGGCGACAAAAAGACCTATCAGATGGACCCTAGCAATAGTGACGAGGCGTTGCGGGAGGTTGCACTTGATATTGCAGAAGGGGCCGACATGGTCATGGTCAAACCCGGCATGCCCTATCTTGATATTGTTCAAAGGGTCAAAGAAGCGTTTGGCGTGCCAACCTTTGCCTTTCAGGTTTCGGGGGAATACGCAATGCTTGAAGCGGCTATCGCCAATGGTTGGCTCGATGGGTCACGTGTGCGCCTTGAGGCGTTGATGTGCTTCAAGCGCGCAGGTGCAGACGGCATCATTTCCTATTGGGCACTGGAGGCGGCCAGGGCATTACAGGGGCGTTAGGCTCTCTTCCGCTTGGCTTTCGCAACGACTGGCTTACGCGGCTTGAGCGTTGGAATGGGCCGCTGAACGGGGCCTAATATCAACACTTCGGGTTGAACACGCGCAAAATCGCCTTCCACTGGCACCATTGAAATCTGCCAGAGCGGATGATCAGGCCCGGCGCCAAAAGTAACAGTTGGGCTTGATCCGGTTTCTGACTCCCCTCGCACAAGGTTCGGATTGGTTAAACAACCGCCGACGCTATCGGCCGCCCCCAAAAGCGCAGATGCAGCCGACTGACTGTCATCTTCCGCGACCGAGCTTTCAATATAGCATGCCAAATCGATATGAACTGAATAAACAAAGCGACAGCGGGTAAAGCCCGCAAGGGCTTTCACTTGGGTTACAGGAACCTCACGCTCCACCCGCTTTCCCGCAGCATCACGCACAATCGCTATGCTTTTTGTGGTTTCTCGCAAAGAGGCAAACGCAAGCGGGCGATCACCTGCAGCAGTTTCGATCTGACGAACACCGTCGCAAATCGGTGTCACAGCCGTCGTTAAAGGTGTGGTTGTGGCAATTGCCAGCATCAGAACGCTCAGCATGTAGAAACTCTCCTTAACTCAAAGTGGCCTTGAACAAACGCGCGGCGAGGCTCGACGTATCAAGCCGACCTCCACCATCTTGCTGGATTTGCGCGTAAAACCCGTCGATTAACTTGGTCAATTCCAAATTGACGCCTTTAATCTTCGCCGCTTCCAAGACAATGCGCAAGTCTTTGCGCATCCAATCGACCGCAAACCCGAAATCGAACTCTCCTGCAACCATTGTCGACCAGCGATTGTCCATTTGCCATGATCCTGCTGCGCCCTTGGAAATCGCCGAAAACACTGCATCAGTATCAAGATCTTGAGCTTTGGCAAAGGCTACAGCCTCCGCGAGGCCTTGGACAACACCTGCAATGGCAATTTGATTGACCATTTTTGCAGATTGCCCGCTGCCAGCTTCACCAATTCTGACGATTGTAGCGCAATAGGCTTCAAGGAAAGGTCTGGCGCGATCAAAATCTTCAGTGGATCCGCCACACATGGCGGTGAGGCGACCGCCGATAGCACCCGCCTGCCCACCTGAAACCGGCGCGTCCAGCCAGCCGATGTCGCGCGCCGCTGCAGCCCTAGATAAAGTCTGCGCAGCGTGCGCCGATGTGGTGGTATGATCAATATAAAGGCTTAATGGCGACATAGCAGCAATGGCGGCCTGCCCGACTTCCAGTGCATCTGGATCATCACCAACACACGCCATGACCACATCGGCTTGCGCCACAGCCAACTCAATAGAAGGACTTATGGTGCCATTATTGGTTTGCGCCCATTGGTTAGATTTTGCCTGCGTTCTGTTCCAAACCGTCACCGAATAGCCATGCGTAGCCAGCCATCCAGCCATGGGCCCACCCATGACACCCAAGCCTAAAAATGCGAGTCTGGCTTTCTTCATCCCGCGATAAGCCTCTCAGTGTCGCCAAAATAACCACGAAAATAGGTCAGTCCACCGCCAGCTCTGCTCAAAAAGGCTTGAGTCTCCCCAATCAAAATTAAATGATCACCAGCCTCAACGCGGCGAACGACTGTACAATCAAAAATTGCTATCGCTTGGTTCAGGGTAGGCGCTCCGGTTTTAAGTGTTTGGTATTCATCATCGGCCAAACGCTGATCGCCTTTGCCAGCAAACCGCATCGCAGAATCCTTGGTTCCCGCGCCCAAAACATTGATCACATAATGCTCTGTTTTTGCGAACAATTCATAAGAATCAGACTTATTTCCAAGGCACCAAAGCACTAAAGGCGGATCGAGTGAAACTGAAGTAAAGCTATTGACCGTCAGTCCATGTCCGATCCCGTTGTGATCTGTTGTCGTCACGACTGTCACGCCTGTGGCGAAACTGCCCAAAGCACTGCGATATTCTTTCGCGTCAAATGCCATTTCTACGTCTCCGAATACCGCCTCTTAACCGACATCGTGCAAAAGTCTCAGTGCCATCACAGTGAGATCATCCAAAATGACAGCCAACACCCGACCTATCATCATCAAAAAAGTCAAGAAAGTTGCAGGTGGGCATCATGGCGGCGCTTGGAAGGTGGCCTATGCGGATTTTGTGACCGCGATGATGGCCTTCTTTTTGCTGATGTGGCTGATCAACACTTCCTCGCCCGAACAAAAGCGCGGTATCGCCGATTATTTTGCGCCTGCGAGTGTCTCAGCTTCTACCTCTGGCACTGGGGGGATTCTGGGTGGCACGGCCTTGGGCGTTGACGGGGATATGCAGAAAGGTTCGGTGGCTATTCAAGATCAGCCAAAACCATCATCCCAATCTGATTCGATGCAAGGGGAGCAGTCTAGTGGCAGTTCCTCTTTGGACGCCTCTGAACAGGCCGCCGAACAAGCCATGGCCCAGCGCGAAAGCCGTGAGTTCCAGCGCGCCGAAATGAGCTTACGCCAAGCCTTACAAGATATGCCAGAGCTGGCGGAATTGTCGCGCAACATCATTGTGGATCAAACGCCTGAAGGTTTGCGTATTCAACTTGTTGATCAGGAAGGTCGGCCAATGTTTGATCCAGGTTCCAGTGAGCCAAACGACCGAGCGCGTTTGGTGCTTCAATCGGCGGCGCGCGTCATTCAAGCTTTGCCCAATCGCATCATCATATCCGGGCATACCGACGCGGCCCCCAATCCCGATCCCACCAGCACCAATTGGGAGCTATCGGCGGGGCGCGCTAATGCTGCAAGACGGGTTTTGGGCCAAGCAGGCTTGGGTGAGGACCGCATTTCGCAAGTGGTAGGAAAAGCGGGTTCTGACCCGTTGTTTCCAGATGACCCTTACCAAGCGGCCAATCGCCGTATCTCGATCGTCCTTCAACGCGCCTCCTCGCCCTTGCCAGCCGATGGTGGTTTTTAGACCCGCGTGACGCAGAGATGCAGCAAAACCTGCGCTGGGCTGTGCGATAAGGTCATTGCCAGCTTGTGATTGCAGACAAGCTCCTTAAGGTTCTCACAAACTCGGTCGCCCCATCACAAAGACGGCGACGATGGGAGGACATCTTATGAATCCCGATACGCCAACGGGCGCTGACACTCTGGTAGCCACACTTGCCGATTATGGGGTTAGTGTCTGCTTTGCCAATCCTGGGACCAGTGAAATGCATTTGGTGCAGGCGCTGGACCGTGAGCCGCGCATCAAATCGATATTATGCCTGTTTGAGGGGGTTGCCACCGGGGCCGCGGATGGTTTTGCGCGTATCGCCGGAAAGCCCGCCATGACTTTGCTGCATTTAGGGCCTGGCTATGCCAATGGCGCAGCCAATGTTCACAATGCCAGGCGCGCGTTCACGCCGATGATCAACGTCATTGGTGACCATGCCACTTATCACCGCCATCTTGATGCGCCTCTCTCGTCAGATATTGAAACATTGGTGAAGCCAAACTCGCGCTGGATTGGCCTTGTCGATCAGGCGCTGACCGCGGGAGACCGCGCGGCCATGGCCTATCAGCAGAGCATGGGGCCACCGGGTGCACCGGTTTCACTTATTCTGCCCGCCGACAGCGCGTGGAGTGAAGGCGGACCGCGACCGCCCCACCAAGACCAACCAGGCCTATCCCTTGTCGATCCACAGATCATCGAAGATGTGGCTGATGCGATACAACTCGCTTCCAAAGCCGTCATTCTGGTCAATGGGCCGGCTCTGTCTGATGACGCAACGCTGACAACCATGGCGCGGCTCAAGGAGGCAGGGGTTAGGATCATGTGTGACACCTTTGTAGGCCGACTGGCGCGCGGGGCTGGCCGATTTGGACCCGATCGCATGGCCTATTTTGCTGAAGCGGCGATGGATGATTTGGCGGGCGTCGATCTCATGATTTTGGCTGGCACGTCAGAGCCGTGCGCGTTTTTTGCTTATCCCGGCAAGCCTAGCGTCCTTGTACCCGAAGGCTGCGCCACTTTGGTGCTATCAGAGCGCAGCGAGGACACCGCCGAGGCTTTAGCCGCTTTGGCGGATGCGCTGAACGCGCCTGAAGCCCCCCCGTTGCCAAGCCTCATCATGCCTGATGCGCCAAGTGGCAAGCTCACCCCCTTTAGCTGCGCCGCCTCGTTGGCGCGCCATATGCCCGACAATGCAATCATTTCTGACGATGCCGTCACCGCCGGCTTGCCGCACTTTATCGCAACCCAACAAAGTGCACCCCACGATTGGCTGTTTCTAACTGGAGGTGCCATTGGTCAGGGCCTGCCTGTAGCGATCGGGGCTTCAGCCGCAGCGCCAAACCGCAAAGTCATTGCCTTAACTGGAGATGGCGCCGGGATGTATACGCTTCAGTCCCTTTGGACCATGGCGCGTGAGAAATTGCCGATTGTGACTGTGGTGTTCGCCAATCGGTCCTATCGCATCCTCAATATTGAGATGGCACGGACAGGGGCCGGACAACCTGGCCCCGCCGCCCAGTCCATGTTGTCGCTGGATCATCCGACCCTCGACTGGGTGAAACTAGCGCAGGGGCATGGTGTGGAAGCGGTCTCCTGCGATAGCGCTGAAGCCTTTGATCTGGCGTTAGAGCGCGCCATTGCCGGAACAGGCCCGATTTTAATTGAGGCGGTGATGTAGTCTCCTTTCGCCGGCTAGCTTCACGGCGGAGATGTCGCATTTTGAGCCCCCGATGCCCCGACACAATCGGCGACAAAATCTGGCAGCACAGCATCCGGGTCAGCATTTTGGGCTTGAAAGCTCGCCCCACTGGAGGTGATTGTGACATTGGCCGCCCCCAGCAGGACGGCCGATAGATTCGGGTTAGATGATGCAATAGAGCCTTCAACCAGCTGGCGGTCTCCCTCTCGCACGCCCCCTTGGCGACGGACAGAATTAAAGATCAAGCTACCGCCAGAGGTAGCAAGGCTCAAATTAGGTTGAGGCTTGGGCGCTTCAAATATATGCGCGCGCAAAGTCACAAGACCATTCGTTCGACACCACAGCACGATATCTGGTGCTGCACCTGGCTTTGACAAAAAGGCCGCCTGCCCGTCTTCCCCGCTGACCACCCGCCAACTTAAAGCGCCATCTTGGCCCTTACGCGCGCGCGGATTATCGGTTTGGCTGGCGGGCGAACAGGCCACAAGCATTGCGAGCGCGAGGAGAAGAACGAAGGTTTTCATAGCCCAGTGAAGTTGGGTGTGCGCTTTTCTAGGATGGCTAACACGCCTTCATGATGATCTTCGGTATGGTGCATGAGCCCTTGGGCTGACGCTGATAATTCCATAATCGTGTCAAACGTCGCGGTCTGACCCTGCCGCATCAAGGACTTAGTGACCCGCAGCGCATGGGGCGGTTGGGCCGCAACTTTTAACGCCATTGATTTGGCTTCTTCCATCAGGGAGTCAGCGCTGACAACCCGTGATACAAAGCCCCAATCGCATGCCGTGGCCGCATCAATGGTTTCGCCGGTGAACAGGAGCTCACAGGCCCGGCTCCAGCCCACTATGCGCTGCGTCAACCATGCACCGCCGTCGCCCGGAATCAGGCCCAGTTTCAAGAATGTCACGCCAAACTTTGCTTTGTCACTGGCAATTCGAATGTCGCCCATGCAGGCCACATCGCAGCCAAGACCGATGGCCGCACCATTTACCGCGCTGATCAGAGGCACTTCGAGGTTCCAAAGAGATTTGATGATCTTATGAATATTGCCGCGGTAGGCTTCGCGAATTTCCGCAGGTGAGCCTGCAAACGCCCCCGTGCGCTCATTCATCGCCTTAACATCGCCACCAGCGGAAAAGGCCCTACCCTCACCCGTTAGGATCGCACATCTGATGTCTCGATTGGCATTAATCTGCCCGCAGATGGCCTGAAACACATCGCCATCGCCCAATTGGCCAAGGGCATTTAGCGCATCAGGGCGGGTGATTGTTATGGTTGCAACAGGCCCATCAATCTCGAGTTTAGCTACAGGCATTTAGCAAGTCCTTTTGTGTGGCGGCGCCTAGCGGCACGAACCAGGTGAGCTGGCCCGCTGCACTAGAATGCCCGCGTGTACAACGCAAATGGTTTGACATATGGCCCAATAGCAGCGCGTTTTGCCCTCTTAAAGCCACAATTGTGAAAGTGAAACGGTTTCTTAGCTATTTTCAATGAATATTAAAGGTAGAAAATTGTAGAGACGGAGACGCGCAGATGATTAACTATTTTGTTAATGATGCCCCAGTGGCACGAAAAATTCAAATCTCTTTCTGGACACTTATTATCATGGTCGCGCTGGGTGCCGGCTATCTCCTTTACCAAGCAAAAACCGTTCAATCCAAAGTTGCTGAATATCGCCAAGCCGCGCGTTTGACGGAAGTTGTAGGGGTCAGTGCAGCAGCGTTTCAGGAAATGCGGGTTCATGCTCTGCGCTTCGAAAACGGCGGCAATCCATCTGAAATCAACAAACTCAATAGCCTCAAATCAGAGCTAGCCGATGCCGTCAAGTCAGCGCAAGAGCGCACTAATGACGCCCAAATCAAAGCTAAACTATCTGAGATTCTAGCCACAGTTAACGATTATGCGACCCTATCGGCTCAAGCCACGGCAGACCCCACTACGATTTCACGTCGCAATACTTTGGGTCCCAAAATCTCTGACCTTACACACCAGATCATTACGGTCACACGCACCCGTCAAGACGCCCTCGGTCCTCAAATGATGAAAGTATTGTCCGATAGCGTCAATGCAGCCATCGGCATGATCGTGGCCATCATTGTCATTGGGGGCGCATTTGCGGCTGTTCTAGCCAATACCATCTCAACCCCATTCAACCGTACCACAGCCATGATGGAAGATGTTGCGGCGGGCAATATTGACCAAGTTGTTGACGACACCGACCGAAAAGACTGCGTCGGTCGATTGCGCCGTGCCCTACAGATTTTCATCACCAATGCCCAAGAGGTGCGGCGTTTGGAAGCTGATGCTAAGTCCCTTGAGGCCGAAGCGGAACTGGCCAAGCGCAAGACAATGGCCGATCTCGCAGGCGAATTTGAAATATCAGTCGCCCATGTTGTTGAAACCCTTGCCTCGGCCGCGACTGAGCTTGAGGCGACTTCTGAGACCCTCAATCGTACCGCTGAGGATACCTCCAACCACTCCAATTCCGTAGCGCGGACGGCGGACATGTCAGCCCATAATGTGCAAACAGTTGCGGCGGCCAGTGAGGAAATGTCCGCCTCGATTTCAGGGATTTCTCAGCAGGTCAATCAAGCGGCGCACATCGCCAAAACAGCTGAGGAGAAAGCGGCTCAAACCAACACCACTGTGGTTGCTTTGTCGGCAGCTGCGGGCAAAATCGGTGCAGTTGTCTCGCTGATCTCTGATATTGCTAGCCAAACCAATCTTTTGGCGCTGAACGCAACCATTGAGGCCGCACGAGCCGGTGAAGCGTGCAAAGGCTTTGCGGTGGTGGCGTCAGAAGTCAAAAGCTTGGCTGAACAAACTGCCAAAGCCACCGATGAAATCAGCGCCCAGATCGGAGGGGTTCAAATCGCAACGCAAGAAGCGGTAAACGCCATTGAGGGCATATCGGCAACGATTTCTGAGATCAGCCAAATCTCGGCCTCGATCTCGGTCTCGGTTGAAGAGCAAATGGGCGCGGTTCGCGAAATCAGCCGCAGCTCATCTGATGTTGCAGCCGCGACATCAGAAGTCAGCCAAGCGATTGGGCTGGTTCAACAAGGATCGACTGAAACCGGTGCCGCGGCCCAACAAAGCTTGGCAGCAGCGCGTGAACTGGGCCAACAGGCCATTACGCTTAAGCGGGAAGTTGATAGCTTCCTTACCCGGGTCAGGGCCGCCTGATCGTCTCAATCATGCCAAGTTGGAACATCTGCTTTGAGGCCCGCAAGGGCCTCAAAGTCGTTCCAGCTATAGCCGACAACGGGTATTAGCCACCCCTGCATCGAATCGCGGCGTTCGCCCGCGGTTCGTGCGCCCAAGGCTCTGTAGAAATCACGCGCAGGCGCGTTGCCGCGAACAACCCAAAGCCCGCCCGAAAACATTCCACGCATTAACATCCAACGCGAACAGGCCAGCAAAAGCGCGCGACCAAGGCCACGTCGATGATGACTAGCTTTGACGTATAGTTGGTGGATTTCGCCCTGCCCCAACATAGAAAGCGCACGCCCTTGCGCCGCTCCACAAGACGCATAACCCAAAGCCTTCCCATCATGGGTCATCGCAATAAAGACGCCGTGATCAAGGTCGTCTCCTTGCCGCAGAAGCTCTGACCGCCATGTCTGATTAAGTCTCGTCAGATCAAGATTTTGAAGCACTGAGGCTGGCAATAAGCCCGGATATGTCTCGCGCCATGTGGTCTGCTGCAATCGCGCGATTGCAGGCCCATCATTGTGTTCAGCGCGTCGAATGATAATGCTCATACAGCGAAGGTGACGCGAAATTGAAAAAGCGCAAGTCACCGGAATGCTTGCCGCTGCACATCATGCAGGGGTCGTGACTGTAACTACGTGCGGATCGCGTCCGTATGCTCGGGGGGAGGCCAAAGCGTGGCGGACGATGAAGACCAATTGCGGGCGTGGATGATGCGTGCACAAGATGGCAACAGCCAAGCCACAGCCGCTCTATTGTCGGCTTTGGCACCACGTTTACGCGCTTTCTTCCGCGGCAAAGGGGCCAATCGTGAGGATAGCGAAGATCTCGTCCAAGAAACCCTGATCGCGATATACACGAAGCGAGCGATGTTTGATCCCAATCAACGCCTTTTGGGCTGGGCCTATGCTATTGCCCGCTATCGGATGATTGATCGCTGGCGGCACACAAAGAGGCGCGGCCATGAAATGCCAATTGAGGACTTTGAGCATAGTCTTGTTGCTCAAAGCCATGAAGCCGGCGACCCGCTTCGCGACATTTCCCGCCTTCTGGCCACTTTGCCCGAAAAGCAACGCACCGCAATTGAACTCGTCAAGATCAAAGATATGTCCATCAACGATGCCTCTGCCGCGACGGGCTTAAGTGCCTCAGACATCAAGATTTGTATTCACCGAGGGTTGAAATCCTTAATGGCATTGGTTGGTGACGCTGATGCCTTCAACCCTGCTTTAGTCCCCATTGCCTCACGAGATACATTGTCATGACTACAGATGAACTTATTGCCATTCTCGCAAGGTCGCCAGAACCGGCTCATCCGCGTCGCTTTAAAGTGCACTTCGCTTTGGCCCTTGTGGCGGGCTTGGCTATAGGCCTGTTGGCCTTGAAACTAACTTTGGGGTTTCGTCCCGATATTGGCATGGCTGCGCCTGTGGTCGCACTCAAAGTTGGATTATCGGCATTGATTGCGACTTTTGCGGGTGGATTGGCTATAGAGCTGGCTAAGCCTCAAACTGTCGGGAACGAGCAAACCAAACGCGCTGCATCCCCCTTAATCGCTCTCGCTTTAGGTAGCGTCGCCATTGGGGCCATTACTGTGTTTGCAACCAACCCTGAGCAAAGATTTGAGGCCTTCACAGGCGGCGGCTTTCCATGGTGCCTAGTGGCGATACCGATCATGGGCCTACCTACAGCGTTGCTGTTGTTGTGGGTGCTCAAAGACGCAGCCCCGACGCGGCTGATGCTGGCTGGTGCCAGTGTTGGCGCGTTATCAGGTGGGATTGGCGCTATCATTTATGCGACGTTTTGTTCGCTAGATTCAATCGCCTTTGTGACCATATGGTATGTTGCCGGCATCGGCATCTCATCGGCATTGGGGGCATGGCTCGGCGCTAAAGTTCTGCATTGGTGAGATGCCCAGCTATGACCCTCCCGACTTCTAAGGCATCGCGAACCGGAGCATAGTGCCAAGTGTCAAGATGACCCTGAAACCAGCGCGCCGCGCCTGCCTCTATGAATTGCGCATGCAGGCGATCAAAACGGGCGTCACCGCCTTCTAGCTTCATCAGATAAAGCGGCAGCCCGAAAAAGGCAGCATCGGTCATCATATTCGTACTGTCTTCGGTGACGAGTGCACAATCGGCCTGTGACAGCCATGCCAAATAGGGGTTGGGTCCATCTTGGTCTTCAGTCGCAAAAAAGCTGAGATGATTGTCAGCCGCAAAGGCCCGAAATAAAGCCTCCACTGGCTCTGGCGTGCGCCGAGACGTTGTGATCAACACATGGTTTGATTGGGCCAGTAGCAAAGTCAAAGCCGCGATGATGTCATGGGCTCGTGTGAGACTGAAACGATGCCGTTTTGATGGTCCACCCAGCACGACGAGGACTTTGCGGGCAGTGATGGCAGTAACATCGGGAAATTGCGCCTTGGCGGAGGCGATCTGATCATCACTGAACCAGACAGGCGCGCCTAATGTTTCGATGACATTTCTGCCTGTTAGCTCGTCATGGCGGGGTGACACAACAAGATCAAAGCGGGCGGGATCCATTCTTGGGTCTTGCAGCTGGACGACAAGAGTTTTGCCCCCACTCCACCCCTTCGCGCGCAAACTATAAGGAATGGCGCGCCGACCATTGCCAATCCAGACATCTGGCCAGGGCGCAACCAACTGGCCGCGCTGCTCTTCGGCCAAGGCTGCCATTGGCGCAGGCCAGAGTTGTGGCGGCAAATAGACTTGCGGTGGTCTTGGCGTCAGGCGTAGGGTCTTTATCGTGACAGGCACCCATTCATTGATAGCCTGAGCAACCGCCAAGGTTTGCCGCTCAATACCTGCACGACCATCGCTCACACACCAGATCTGAAAAGGCTTGGCATTCATGAGTTATCCCCACGCAATCGCCGCTCCAATACATCGCCAAAATACAAATCCCAGAGGATGGCGGCCCGATTGGCAGGTGCGGCCTTAAACACCCGCAGGCCAGCGTTTTGGGACGCGCCCAGCATAGCATAATCGCCCGGCGAATCCCCATAAGCCGTCATAAGAGGCGCGTCAGCAAAACAGGCCTTGATGCGTGCCAACTTCTGCTCGCCCCGACAATTCGGCCCTGCCATAGCCCCGGTTAATTGATCATCTTGGATCTGAACCTTGGTGGCCAGCACGTGTGATACATTCAATGCTTTAGCCCAAGCCGACAAATAGCCCTCTAAAGACGCCGAAACCAACGCAACGTGAGCCTGCTCGCCCAAATGGCGGTTGAGTGCCGCTAAAGCGTCGGCTCGGACAATGATGGGGTAGGCGACGCGCGCATAATCATCACAGATGTCTTGAAAACGATCAGCGTACAGACCCTTCAAAAAGGCGCTCAAAACAAGGTTTTTAGCGCGATCACGGCTTAGCACACCCAATCGATAGGCCAGCAGAACCGGAAGCAGGCGCAGCAAACGCACGAAAAAACCCCGTCGCCCGGCTATAAAGCGCAGAAACAGTGTAAAGCTATCGGTCCACGTCAAAGTCCCGTCCACATCAAAAGCAATGATTGGGCGGCAAAATTGAAGGGCTGGAGATGTCGTCATGACCCACCCTAGCTCTTTTGGAGCACAATGATCCAGTGGGCGAACGCAATGCGAGACTTTGAGCGTCTCCACAGCAGCAATATCTTGCAACAAGCCCGTGATCTAGCTAAAAACCGCCCTCTTGACCAATTGTGGCCCCGCCATAATTCGCGCACCGGAGGGGTGGCAGAGTGGTCGAATGCGGCGGTCTCGAAAACCGTTATAGGTGCAAGCCTATCGAGGGTTCGAATCCCTCCTCCTCCGCCAGTTTTTCATGTCTCACGCCGCAAAGCGGCTCCGACGGGGCGGCACATGTGTGCCGACGGCCAGTCGGCCTTGCGAACCCGTTCGGGTTCGAACTGGCTCCCCACGGGTCCGCCAGCTTTTTGACCAATCTGCGCAGGCACTGCGCACAATCCAAATCAGCTAGGATGGTCAGGCCACGAGTTCCTGGTTTCCTTCGATCGCGATAACTTCA
>JBEINE010000064.1:0-14682 GCA_040378245.1 Hyphomonadaceae bacterium
CCGCGCTCAGACGAAGTGGGTCTTGTGCTGGCAAACTACTTGATCGACCAAGGCCTCGGCGAATTAGCACAGCCTTTGCTGACCAAAATCTTGCCGACAAGCCCCGATTATGTGCTGGCCCGCACCGAGCTTGTGTGGTTCGTTTTTCAAGAGGATCAAGCGCGGGCCGTGAGCTTGGCGCGCGAAACTTTGCAGGCCTTGCCGAGTGACCCCATGGCTCAGCGCCTTTTGGCCGATGTGCTCAGTGCCAATCGAGACGATCACGAGGCCGAGATGCTATATTCCGATCTAATCGGAAGAAGTGAAGCATCGGGGCCCTTCAAGCCAGACAATTGGCCGCTTTATTTTGGCCGCGGTGGCGCGCGGGAACGGCAAGGGAATTGGGCAGGGGCATTGTCGGATTTCCGCTTTGCCAATGCCGCTGCGCCCAATCATCCCAGTGTATTGAATTATTTGGGCTATGCCTTTGCCGATCGTGGCGAGAATATTGATGAAGCCATCGTGATGCTACGTACGGCCGTCCGCATAAATCCTAAGTCTGGCGCGATTATGGATTCACTTGGCTGGGCTTATTTTCGGGCTGGGCGTTATGAAGACGCCATCTCCACTTTAGAGACTGCCGCCAGTCTTTCCCCTGATCTGGTCGAGATTAGTGACCATTTAGGCGATGCTTATTGGCGCAGCGGGCGCGATATTGAGGCGCGCTTGGAATGGATGCGCACATTGCGCCTCAACCCGTCGCGTCTTCAAGCAGAGGCCATTGCGATCAAATTGCGCGATGGTTTGCCGCCCGACCCCAATGATGCCGCGCGCCAGGCGTTGGCAACGCACTCTGGCCCCTTAGTTCAAAGATGAAAACGGCCCATGTTTTTGCGCCTGCCAAAATCAATCTGAGCCTGCGCGTAGGCCCGCCGCTCTCTAATGGCCGTCATCCCCTCGATAGTCTGGTGTGCTTCACGCGCACATGCGGGGATCATGTCAGATTTTCACCCCATACATCGCTAAGGCTACAAGTCGACGGCCCTTTTGCTTACGGCCTGTCGTCAGGCGACGATAATCTGGTTTTGGCGGCCGCCAGATTGTTGCGAGACCGCACGAGCGAGAGCTTGGGTGCCGACCTAGCATTGACAAAACGCCTGCCCATCGCCTCAGGCATTGGCGGTGGATCGGCTGATGCGGCCGCGACCCTCATTGGCCTCAATGACATGTGGGAGGGCGGCTTGACCCGCCACGAGCTACAAGCACTAGGCGCACAGCTCGGCGCTGATGTCCCCGCCTGTCTCATGGGCAGCGCTTTGCGCATGACAGGAACTGGAGAGACCATTGAAGCGGTCGCCAATGTGCCTTGCTTAGGCATTGTGCTGGTCAATCCCTTGATCGACTGCCCGACAGGGCCAGTCTATAGGCGTTATGACGAATTGGGTCGGTTTTCCGATCCTCAGATAAGCCCACTGCCAGATCTCAGCACTGTCGCAGGGCTTTTGGCTTTTCTGCAAGCCAATCCCAATGACCTAGAAGCCCCAGCTAAATCTTTAGTGCCCCAGATTGGCGATCTGTTGGCCGCAATCTGTGAGACAGACGACGTGCTGTTGGCTCGAATGTCGGGATCTGGCGCGACATGCTTTGGGCTATATCCAGATAAGGCCAAGGCGCAATCTGGTGCCACGGTCATCAAAAGGGCACTTGCTTCTTACCCCATTTGGGTTGAGGCAGATGAGATCAATTGAGAGCCAGAAAAGCGGGAGCTACCAGCATGATTGTCGTTCACCATCTGAATAATTCGCGTTCGCAACGCATCCTATGGCTCTTAGAGGAATTGGGCGTCGCGTATGAGATCAAGCATTATGCCCGCGACAGCGTCACAACTCTGGCCCCACCAGAGCTGAAGGCTATCCACCCCTTGGGTAAGTCTCCCGTCGTCAGCATTGGCAACGAAGTTCTGGCAGAATCGGGTATGATTATTGATGTGCTCGCACGTCGCCACAATTCAGACTTGGCGGTTGATGTAAACAGTCCCGACTACGCGCAATATGCCCATTGGCTTCATTTTGCCGAAGGGTCGGCCATGCTGCCATTTCTATTGGCGCTTTATACGAGCCGACTGGGCGATGCGGCAGCACCACTACAGCCGCGCATCACCTCTGAAATCATGAACCATTTGGCTTATGTCGAAGGTCACCTAGCCGACCGGGACTATTTCGTCGCCGATCGTTTGACGGGTGCCGATATTCAGATGAGTTTTGTTGGGGAAATCGCTAAGGGCAATGGCGCGCTGGCTAATCTGCCGAACCTGAAAACTTGGCTCGGTCGCATGCATGCGCGCCCGCAATGGCAAACCGCCTTGACCAAAGGTGGTCCTTATCGCTTTGCTTGATCATGGGGTATCGGCACCAGGGCCCGACACGATGGCGTCGAGGGGAAAAGTCAGATCAGCAAAGTCGCTAGCACTCACTTGGAATGCCCAATTCTTGAGGCGCTGATTAAGCTCAGCGGCGGTGCCAATTTGATCGGCTGTCTCCGAAACGGCAGACAGCCTTACCCAATAGCGCCCCATGGCTTCATAGGCAGTGGCCGTTATCCCAAGACCCGTTCGCAAGCGCGTTGTATGGATCGCAACAGGCTCGACCGTCAGAGTTCGCGCTGGGGCCACATCCAAGGGCGACCATTTCGTCAGCGCAATAGCTGCGGTTGTCGCCGTTACATTGGGCCTCCCGCCTAGGGGCGCAAAGCCACCATCAGGGCGCCGCACAATGTCATAGCTAGCCGCGCCTTGGCGCTGACCGCTAACTGAGGCTATGGTTTCAGGGGCGATATCAATAACTTGAAGATCAAGCCAAAGGGCGGGCGGGCCCAGCTCCGGCAGGTTGCCGCTGACTTCAAACACGTCATCGCTGCCGGACTTGCGAACCAACATGGTTTCGCCTCGGCGTCCAATATAGAGGCTCGCCAAAGTCGCCCGGGCTGCGTTTTTGAAGGATATCAAAGCGCTAGGGCTCGAGACGCTGGGTGGCCCGACGCCCAAGCGCGCGAATTGTGCTGGATCGGAGGTGCGCAGGGTTTTGTAGGATAGATCGCTCAGCCCTTTAGCGAGTTGTGCGAGCGTCTCTGCCTGAACCGGGTAATTGCCGCGCTGGGGTATGACCCATTGCGAACCGCGCTTGACGAGGTCATAGCGAACGCCACGCCAGACTATTGTAATCGTTTCAATTTCGGGCATCTGCGCCGAAAAATTGGGTAAGACTTTTCCACTGAGTCTGGTTTCGCCAGACATAGCGCGCGCCAGCGGGAACGAACCCAATGCCAGCAAGGCCATCACGAGTGCGCTGATGCCAAGAATGATCGCTTGGCGTCGTCGTATTTGATCAGGTCCGTAAGGGGTCTTTTGGGGCATTATGGAGCCTCTGCATCTTTTAGTGATGACGCATCGCTAACATTGGCCTGTGCCGCGCTTTGCGGGCTGCGCGTCGACGGGTCACAAAGACCACAATGCCAGTTAGCGCGACCAATATGGGCAACACAAAGGCCGTTAGCGCTATTAAGAGCGTTTTGATTTGCGCAACGCTATTGGCCACCCCCGCTTGAACGGTCCGCAGACGTTTTCGGGTATTGAGCACCTCGTCTCGAAAGCGCGTGATTTCGCCTTGTTCTCTTGTGGTTAAAGCTCCTTCAGGCTGACCAGAAAAAAAGCCAGCGCCGGACCCTTTGGCTTCGAGTGCATCGAGCCGAGCTGTGGCCGTCTCTAGCCTTGTTTGCAATTGCTGCTCCTCATCTAACACGCGGGCCTGTGCCTGCGCTTTCAGACGCTCAACCACCAGCAAGGGACGGGGCGAAGCGCTGCGGGCCCGCAAGCTCACGAGCGCATCAGAACCCGCTAATATGTCCATGGCATTGAGAATAAAGGCTGCATTATCGGCGCTGTCGCCATCGGGCGCGACATAAAGGCTATCGGCCAATAGATCGGCATCGCCCATGACGACAATCTGTGCTGGTTTAAGGCTGGAAACGATATGCGGCAATATAGCGCGAGGCCCCAAGAGAGCTGTTGCTTGTGCGCTGCGCGGTGGTGCGGGGGGCGGGCCGTCAGGAAAAGCACTCGTCAGGGTCCCCGAAACCATGGCCCCCAAAACAAAGCGCGCCTGCGCCGGTTCCCACTCGCTTGCGATCTCTTGTGGCGTCAGGTTGGACAATGCGCGCGCCGCCGCCATCCGCATGGTGTCACTTGTGGTACTCATGAGCGGTTCAAATGACAGGCCGCTTTTTTGGGTAAAGACAATTTCGCCCGGTGTTGCAACATGCAGGCCACGACTGAGCCCCGATGTCATCAAATTACCTTGTGTGAGAGCCTGAGCGGGCACTGCGAAGTACAGCGGCTGAGGCGCGACTATTCTTCGTTCCGAGATGAGGGTTTCCACGGGCAGAGCCTCGGCTTTGTCCAAAATCACGTCCGATTGCACTGAAAAGCCCCAATTTTCTCCCAAATTGCCCAAAGATTGACTGGCGCTCACCACGCCGCCGCCGCCATCCTTGGCCACGGACGAAGCTGGATCCAGAAGAATCATCACACGGCCTTGGCGCAAGGCGAATTGGTCAAGCACATAAAGTTGAAATTCGGTGAGATTGCTCGGTTGGGCGAGCATCAGGACTTCGACGTCATGCGGTAGTTCGTCAAAATCGGGCGGCACGACCGTCACATCAAAAGTCGCGGCCAATTCCTGCGCGATCTTGGCAATGGGCGCGATGGCCATGGTGTTGGGGTCAGATGAGAATAGCCAGGGCAGAGACGTGATCACGGCAATCTTGGCACGGCGTGGCGTCAGCGTGGTCAAGATCGCTCTTGTGAGGTCGTATTCGAGACTGGCCTCGCGCTGGGGTGTAAACACCGGAATGATGGATGTATCAACGACGCTATTGCGCACGACTAGGCCCAGATAAATGGGCTCATCGCCCTGTTGCTCGCCAGACAATGCAACCAATCTCGCCTTTTGAGCATCTTCCTCCGCCTTGGAAAATGGTGCGGCGTCATGCTCAATGAGAGCTATTTTGCCCCGTGATAGCGCCACATAGGTTTTGAGCAGATCGCGAATGCGGTTCCCATACAGGCGCAAAGCTGGGTCTTTGGCCAGTGCCGCCTGCGACGCATAAAAGTCGAAAGTGATTTTTTGATCGAGCTTTTCGACGACGGCTTTGGTCGGCTCAGACAATGTGTATAGCCGATCCTGAGTCGCATCTAGCCGAACGCCGACCAAAAGATTGGCACTCATGATATTGAGGCTGACAAAAAGTGTCGCGATGGCGGCAAGCGCTACGACGAGAAACAGCCTAGCTCTCATGATGAACGCCCTCGTTTGGCATTGATGAGAACCGTGGTGACCGCCAGCCAAGCCGCGATAAAGCTGGTGAGAAAGATGAGTGCACGCGCTTCAATAACTCCGCGCGCCAAGCCTTCAAAGTGATCAAGGATCGAAAAACTTGCCAGCACCTGTCCTGTGCTTCTTCCCAATAAACCAGCCAGCGTATCACTGACAATCGGCAGGCCCGCAGCGGTGAAGACAAAGGCCACCAAGACTCCCCCGACAAAGGCAATCACCTGATTGGAACTTGTCGCCGATAGTGCCGTGCCGATGGCCAAATAGGCCCCCGCCATCAAAAAAGAGCCCACATAAGTCGCCAAGGTCGCCACATGATCAACGCGACCTAACCAAGATAACGCGATCCATAAAGGAAAGCTCAGGATCAGGGCCGCGCCGGCAATTGTCCAAGCGGCCATAAACTTGCCAATAACCAGAGAGTATGTTGGTACAGGCAGCGCCAGCAAGGTTTCCAATGTGCCGATCTTAGCCTCCTCTGCCCAGGACTGCATTACCAGAGCTGGCATGAAGATTAAAAACAGCCATGGGTGGAATTGAAAGAAAATCTGGAGGTCGGCGCGCCCCGCTTCAAACAGCCCACCAATCTGAAAGGCAAAAAGGCTGGCTGCTGCCAGAAAGGCCGCAACGAAAACATAAGCCATTGGCGTTATGAGATAGGTGCTGAGTTCGCGGCGATAGATGGCGCTAAAGCCCGTCCAAAATCGGTTCATAATGGCGGCTCGGTCAAGGCGCAAAATGCATCTTCTATACGTCCCGACGCGATGCTGGCGGCTAACGCTGCGGGCGTTTGATCGGCAATGACGCCGCCGTGGTTCAAAACAATAATGCGAGAGCACGACGCGCTGACGTCATCGAGATTATGGGTTGATATCAAGATTACGCGCTTGAGGCTCAGCTCTGCAATCAAGGCGCGCGCCGCCCGTTTCTGATTGGGATCGAGGCCGTCACTGGGTTCGTCAAGGATCAGGATTGGTGGATCATGCACAATCGCACCCGCCAGCGCGACCCTGCGGCGAAAGCCTTTGGACAGGGTTTCAATCGGCTGATGAAGAACGCTCCCCAAAGACGTGCGGCGGGTGGCCACCGCGATCAGGTCGCCGCGTTTGGATTTGGGGACTGCGCGGGTATCGCACATGAAATTGAGGTAAGCCGAGACTGTCATCTCTTCATAAAGGGGTGCACCCTCTGGCAGATAGCCGATCAGGGATTGAGCCTCCATCCGCTGCGTCCACACATTAAGACCACCAAAGATGATGGTGCCGTTATCAGGCTCCAATATGCCAGCAATCATGCGCATGATTGTGGTTTTTCCAGCACCATTAGGGCCAATCAGGCCCACCACTTCGCCGCGCTGAATCTCGAAGGAAATATCATCGACGACTTTCCGGCCTAGATAGCTCTTTGTAATGCCTGTGAGTCTTAACATCAGCGCTTCTTAGTCCTCGTGTGATGAGGCCCGTCTATGGCCCGCATGTGCGAGCGCAAAGACGCGCAGGGCGCTGGCCAGTGGTGTTGTGCCGCGCGCGCTGTCAATGTTCCCAACAAGGCCCGCCAAAGACTGATCTTGGGCTCGCGCATAGCCATCAAGAACGGCCCAGAACTCGGGCTCAAGCGCGACACTGGTCGCGTGACCTCCAAGGGTGAGAGAGCGCTTAATCAGGCTCATCGGATTTTGTTGTGGTCAGGCGGGCATTATCGAGGGATTTGATGGCCTTTTGGCTATCAAAAGTCGAAAGGGCTTTGCTGGCTTTGGACTGACCAAAGCGCTGCCGGTTCTGCGCGCTACTTTGTTCTTTGGCGGCGCGTACTTTGGCTTTGCGGGCGAGGCGAAGATTTATAAGCTCTGCCACGGCTTAGTTCTCTGCGTCGCGGACCCGAAACACAGGCTCTGGGACGATGAAGGGTGCTGTTTCATCAACATCATCACGTTCGTCTGCACTCAAAGCCTGAGGTAAGGTACGCGTCAGAATGATCAGACCCAAAATCGCCGAAACAACCGACCCCGCATAGACGCCTAATCGCACCGGCGTGGCCAGTGCAGGGTCTTTAAAGGCTAACGCACCGATAAAAAGGCTCATGGTAAAGCCAATACCGGCCAAACACGCAACACCGAGGACTTGAGACAAAGCACCGGGCATTTTGGCCTTCATGAGTTTTGCCCCCAAGAGCGTCATCAGGGCAATGCCGATAGGCTTTCCGAGGATCAGGCCCAGTCCCGCACCCAAAGTGATAGGATGGGTCAGATACGCGCCAGCGCCAGTGAAATCAATGCCGGCATTGGCAAAGGCGAAAACGGGCATAATGCCAAATAAAACCCAAGGCCTGAAATCATGTTCGGCCTCATGCAAAGGTGATTTATCATGGCGGTCGCGCAGGGGCACACAGGCGGCAACCAACACGCCTGAAATCGTCGCGCTAACCCCAGATTGATGCATAAAGACCCAGACCAATATGCCAATCAAAATATAGAGGCCAATCGAGCGCAGTTTCAAACGGTTCATGACAATCAAAACCGCAAAAAACAATGCCGCGCTGAAAAGGGGGGCAAGTGAGATTTGCTCTGTGTAAAAGGCGGCAACGATGATAATCGCCCCCAAATCGTCAACAACCGCAATAGCCAACAAAAAGGCTTTAAGGGCGGGGGGCACACGATTGCCCAAAAGTGACAACACGCCCAAGGCAAAGGCAATGTCAGTCGCAGCTGGTATTGCCCAGCCATGGCCAAAGCCCGAGGGCCCTGCAAAGGCCACAAAAATCAGAGCCGGTACCACCATGCCCCCGACCGCCCCCAACAAAGGCAAGATTGCGGCACTGGGGTTTGACAACTGCCCCTCTAATATCTCGCGCTTAAGCTCCAACCCAACGAAAAAGAAGAAGATGGCCATCAAGCCATTCTTGATCCAATAGGATAGTTTCATCTCTATCCCGCCCCCTGTCGGCCCGACGCTGACCGACATGTCGAGCAAGCCGTGATAGGCATCACTCAAAGGCGAGTTTACCACAATCATCGCCGCCAACGCTGAGAGCACCAGCAAGAAGCCCGGCAGCGCCTCTTCTGGCAAGAAGCCCATGATTTTAGCACCGCTAGAACTGCTTGCCATAGGGGATTGTGCCTTGTTACGCGATGGAAATCAGAAATGCTGTGTAGGCGACAAATGCGCCCACAAACGCAACGCCTTCCCATCTTTGAAGCCTAAACCCAGAACGGGCAAAGAAAATCAGCAGGGCCGTCGCACCCAGCATCACCCAAATATCCAGCTGAGCAATCTGAGGCGGAATGTCGATTGGCTTAACTAAGGAAGTTGCCCCCAAAACAAACAACACATTGAAAATGTTGGAGCCGATGATATTTCCATAGGCCACATCGGAATGCTTGCGCAGCGCTGCTATGACCGAGGCCACAAGCTCTGGCATGGAGGTGCCAACAGCAACGACTGTCAAACCAATGATGGTGTCAGAAACCCCAAGGCCTTTGGCCAGATCAACGGCGCCACCGACGAAAAATCGTGCACCCAATATCGTGATAGCGATCCCCGCAACCGCCATGCCGACTGACAACAGGATGGTTTTCGGCCCTTTGCCCGTATCCTCGACAATATGGGCTATAACCTCAGCCGCCTCATCAGGCGCATTTTTCTCCTGAACATAAACATAGCCGACATAGGCCAGAAGGCTGGCGATAAAGATCGCGCCAATAAAGGGAGTCATGGTGCCATAAAGGACAACCGCCAAACAGGCCAAGGCGGACGCACCAACCATGACGGCGTCGCGCTGAAAGGCCTTTGGGTCCACAGTCAGGGGATAGATGATGGCCGCCGCGCCTAAAATCAGCAAGATATTGGCCGTGTTCGACCCCACCACATTGCCCACCGCAATGCCAGGGGAGCCTTCAATAGCGGCGGTGACGCTAGTCACAAGTTCAGGTGTGGAGGTGCCAAAGCCCACGAGCGTCAGGCCGATCAGAAGAGGCGATACGCCAAGACTTTTGGCCGCCGCAACAGAGCCACGCACCAAAAGCTCCCCGCCTGCCACGAGTAAGGTCAGGCCAATCAAGAGTGTAATCGCAATTTCCATAAGGGCTCCTTTGAATTAGAACTGAATCGACAATCCGAAAATTACTTCTTTCAAATGATTTTGACCTGTTTTCTTTGGTGTTGCCAATCACTCTTTCTGCGAGGTTGCCGCCTCGTTTACTTGCTTCTGCGACCTTGAAACGCTACCCAAATCCTATGCTAAACGCACCTCCTTCCTCAAAATCACCGCTTCAGCGGACGATCGCGTTGGTGGGTCTTATGGGGGCTGGAAAGTCCTCAGTTGGGCGGCGCTTGGCGGTCCAATTGGGGGTCCCGTTCAAGGATGCTGATGATGAGATTGTTATTGCAGCGGGGCGTCCAATTGCCGATATCTTCGCTGAGCGCGGCGAAGATGAGTTTCGCGCCGGGGAGCGACGGGTCATCGCGCGGATTTTGGATGATCCCCCCCATATCTTAGCCACGGGTGGGGGCGCGTTTATGAACCCCTTAACCCGCATAATCTTGCGTCAGCGAGCGACAACCATCTGGCTGCGCGCCGATATTGAGACTTTGGTGAAGCGCGTGTCGCGCCGAGATGATCGGCCCTTGTTGCGAAACGCCGATCCGCGCTTGGTCATGACTGAACTGATGGAAAGGCGCTATCCCATCTATCAAGAAGCCGATCTTGTCGTCGATAGTCGTGAAGGGCCTCACCAGATAACGGTTGATGCGGTCATTGCCGCTTTACGCCAGTACGGCGCCTTGGAGCTTGATGTGTGACCGATACCATTAAAGTTGAGTTGGGTGAGCGCGCTTATCGCGTTCTCATTGGCCAAGGCCTGCTCCAGCGTGCCGGGGCTTTGATTGCACCCCTGTTGAAGCGCAAACGCGTGGTGATTGTTGCTGACACAACGCCATGGCGATTACATGGCCAGCCCTTTGCCAATAGTCTTGAAAGCGCCGGCATCGCTTTTGACCTCATCACAATTGAACCCGGTGAAGGCAGCAAAAGTTTTGCGACTTTTCAGTATGTGACAGAACGCCTGTTGGAACTCAATGTTGAGCGCAGCGATCTGGTGGTGGCCTTTGGTGGCGGGGTTACGGGCGATCTCACTGGCTTTGCCGCCGGTGTTACCAAGCGCGGCATTGATTTTGTGCAAGTGCCCACAACGCTGTTATCCCAAGTGGATAGTAGTGTGGGCGGGAAAACCGCGATCAATGCGAAAGCGGGCAAGAACCTCATAGGCCTCTTCTGGCAGCCCCGTCTGGTGCTGGCCGATATTGATGTGCTGGATAGTTTGCCCCCCCGCGACATGGCCGCAGGTTGGGCTGAAATCATCAAGATCGGTATGATCAATGACCGAGACTTTTTTGATTGGTGTGCCGCAAACGGGCCGAAAGCCTTAAACGGTGACAAAGCCAATCTGGCTCATGCAATCAAAACGGCGGTACAAGCTAAAGCCAATATCGTTGCGCAAGACGAGCGTGAAGGCGGCGTTCGCGCTCTCCTTAATCTCGGCCATACATTTGCGCATGCTTTTGAAGTGTGTGCCGGATTTGACGAGGCCAAATTGCGCCATGGTGAGGCCGTTGCGTGCGGCTTGGCGATGGCGCATCGGTTTTCCGCGCACTTGGGGCTGTGCGACAAAGAAGACGCGCGCCAGGTTGAAGATGGGCTTGAGATGGTGGGCCTACCCGCTTTTCCATCAGATTTGCCAGGTTGCCCTTGGCAGGCAGACGCTTTGTTTGAGGCGATGAGCCATGACAAGAAAAATGAAGATGGCCATTTGACGCTCATACTGACCAAGGGGATAGGTTCGGCTTTTGTGCAAAAGAAGGTCGATGGCAAGGCCGTGCGAGCCTTTTTACATGAGGATGTGAACCAATGAGTGTCGACCCAACTGTCGCACTGACCGCCATTGCCGTGGCTATTTTGATTGCGATGTCGGCGTTTTATTCTGCCGCTGAAACCTCGATCACATCTTCTTCGCGCGCGCGGATGTTTCAACTCGAAAAAGATGGCGACAAGGGTGCGGCGCGGGTCAATAAACTGATCCAGAACCCCGATCGCCTCATTGGCTCATTGTTATTGGGTAACAATTTTCTCAACACATTAGCCGGCGCTTTAACCACAGCGCTCCTTGTTAAACTGTTTGGGCAAGCCCCACTGACCATTGCGATTGCGACAGCCCTCGTCACCGCGATTGTGTTGATTTTCGCTGAAGTCATGCCCAAGACTTTCGCTTTTGCTTATCCCGAAGCTACAGCGCGCTGGGTATCCTTGCCGGTTAAATGGTCTGTCACCTTGCTCAATCCGATTGTCAGCGCGGTGCGCTGGATCGTGCGATCAACCTTGCAGATATTTGGCGTCAAGCTTGAACGCGTGACAGATGAAGATGCGACGATGGAGGAAATTCGTGGCGCGATAGAGCTGGGCAGGCATGAAGGCAGCGTCGAGAAATCTGATCGTGACCGCGTTGCTGGGGTGCTTGATCTTGATGAGCTTGACGTCTCCGATGTCATGATCCATCGCAAAAACATGAAGACCATCGACGCGACTTTGCCCTCGCGCGAAATCGTCAATCAGGTCTTGCAAACGCCTCATTCGCGTATCCCCCTCTATGAGGGCGATCAGGAGAATATAATTGGTATCCTCCACGCCAAGGACCTGCTTCAAGCCATAGCCGATGCCCAAGGTGAGATGGATTATATTGATCTTAAGCCTATTATTCGTGCGCCGTGGTTTGTACCCGATACCACCACGCTGAAGGAACAATTGGAAGAGTTTCTAAAGCGCCGCATCCATTTTGCCTGTGTGGTTGACGAATATGGCGCGTTACAGGGCCTTGTGACGCTTGAAGATATTCTGGAGGAAATCGTCGGCGATATTGTCGACGAACATGATATCGCCATCCAAGGCGTGCGCCCCCAACCTGACGGCAGCGTGAATGTGGATGGTGCTGTGCCGATACGTGACTTGAACCGGGTGATGGATTGGGACTTGCCCGACGAAGAAGCCGTCACCATAGCGGGCCTTGTCATCCACGAGGCCCAAGCCATCCCCGATCCCGGCCAAATATTCGCTTTCCACGGCTATCGCTTCCAGATCTTGCGCAAGCACCGGAACCAGATTTTGGCGATCAGGATTACGGTTGAGGTGGGTGAAGGCTGACGCCGGAGTGCTGCTTTACAAGTCGCTGCCGGAAGTCCTCGCGGAAGTGCAAGTTCCAAGCCTACAGTGGCACGCATAGCGAATGAAAGGCTTAACTTGCCCCTCATCATATTCGATTGCGATGGCGTCTTGGTGGATTCCGAGACGCTGGAAAATGAAATTCTGGCGCAGTGCCTGACAGAAATCGGTTGGGCGATGACCGGCCCGCAGGCGCGTGAGAAATTCATTGGGTTGTCGATGAAGACGGTCCTCGGCCAAGTTGAACAGCACTTGGGCAAGCCCCTCCCTCAGGACTGGGCCTCGAACATGAACGCCCGCTCCCATGCAAGGCTTTCAAATGAGGTAACAGCCATTGCAGGGGTGGAGGCGGCAATCGAGCAAATCGAAGCCATGGGCTGGACGACGGCGGTCGCCTCTTCTGGCGAGCATGCGAAAATGAAGATCACATTAGGTCGCACAGGTCTTTATGAGCGCTTCAAAAAGCGGATTTTTTCAGCGGATGATGTTGCAGAGGGTAAGCCTGCGCCCGACGTCTATTTGCTCGCCGCAAGAACCTTGGGCTATGCCCCCGAAACTTGCTTTGCCGTTGAAGACAGCCCCAATGGTGTGAAAGCAGCTGTGGCGGCCGGCATGCATACATATGGCTATGCGGCACAGATTGATCCGTCACTTTTGCTGGCCGCCGGAGCCAAAGAGGTCTTATTTGATATGGCGGCATTACCCAGATCGCTTTTAGCTGCCACATAAACTCGCATCACGTTCTTGTGATCGTGCTCGCAGGTGCGCGCCCTTGTTCTCAAACTCGTTATCCCCCATGTGCGCCTTTATCAGCAGTCCGGGCCCCTCTGGCGACGCAGACGTGTGTCGTGATGTCGGATTGATTTCTTCTCAGTATGGACGCATGTGTTTGGCCAGTGACGCACTGTCGCTGTCCAACAAGAATGGGGGGACGGGGCTATGGATGCCTTACCGTTTCTAAATGTCGTTTATGCGAGCCAGCCCGTTTGGCTATGGCTGGCTTTTTTAGCTTTTATCGGGCTTTTGCTCTATATTGATCTTGGCGTGGTCAATACCAAGGACGAAGTGGTGTCGGCAGCAAAGTCGGCAAAAATGTGGGCGGCGTTTGCGTCTATTGCAATTGCCTTTGGTGCTTATGTCTATTTTGTGTTTGAGCCCGATCCCAAATATTATAACAGCCCCGACAATCTCAACCAGCAGGCCGTGATCCAGTATTTCACCGGCTATTTGCTTGAGACGGCACTGGCCTTTGACAATATTTTCGTCATTGGGATGATTTTCACCTTTTTCGCCGTCCCGCGTGAGTATCAACATCGCGTGCTGTTCTGGGGCATAATTGGCGCCATTGTGTTTCGGGCGATCTTTATTTCGCTAGGCTCCGTCGTCGTGAATCAATTTACGTGGGTGCTTTATATCTTTGCGGCCTTCCTGATTTTTACCGGCTACAAGATGCTATTTGGTGGCTCCCATGACATGAAGCTGGAAGACAATCCGGTTTTGAAATTTGTCAAAAAGCGCTTCAACGTGACCGAGACGATTGATAATCACAATTTCTTCGTCAAGCGGCCCGATCCCAAAGGCAGCGGCAAAATGGTGTTGTTCATGACGCCCTTGTTTCTAGCTTTGATCATGGTCGAGGTGGTGGATATTGTCTTTGCGGTCGACAGCGTTCCGGCGATTTTTGCCGTTACCCGCGATCCGTTCATCGTCTACACATCGAACATCTTCGCAATCTTGGGTCTGCGGTCGATGTATTTCATGTTGGCTGAGGCGGTGGAGCGGTTCAAATATCTGAAATATGGCTTGTCGCTCATACTCGTCTTGATTGGCGCGAAGATCATTTGGAACTTTGGCTTGTCCAAAGAGCTGAAAATGGTACCTTATCTGGAGCCCCAATGGTCATTGGTCGCCACTCTGGTCCTGCTTGGCGGTTCGATCGCCTATTCACTTTGGAAAACACGTACAAAGCCTGATGCCAAAACAGAGGCGCCAAACGCCTAATTATCGCACGAAGGCACAGCCGACAAAAAGCCGCCAGAGGTATCTGGCGGCTTTTTTATTAGGTCTAGAGTGTCAGAAAAGCCTTAGGGTCTGTCCCGTCTTTTTTGAA
>JBEINE010000271.1:0-2511 GCA_040378245.1 Hyphomonadaceae bacterium
CAAAGGCTATCTGATGAGCCTGACGTTGGAGAATATCCGCTGCTTTGGCTCGCCTGCGGAGACCCTTTACACGACGAAACTGGGCGACCCGTCAAAGCCGGCGCGTTGGACTGTGATATTGGGTCCGAATGGGGTTGGGAAGACGACGGTGCTCAGGGCTTTGGCGAGTTATCGACTTATTGAGTATGCCCATGACGAAGACGCCTCTACTTGGAAGCTATTGCGAAATGCGGCGCGCATCTCAAAAGTTGCAATTGCCGATAGCCGAGGTTTCAAATTCAATTCGGAATACGACCCAAGTGATAGATACAATCACGGTCATGACTGGTCAGGACGTGGAGTAGCGGATGAGTTGTATCCGGTGCCTTTGATTTCTGCCTACGGCGCTGGCCGAGCATGGCGAGGTTCTCGCGAAAAGACTAGCGGATCGACGGATACACTCTTCGACCGCACCGCACAAGTTCGGGACCCTAGTCAATCATTGGCGGACTGGACGACATATGAATTATCCAACCCAACTCAAGAATCAACAATCGTCAAAAACCTCAAAGAAGCTCTCAAAGCACTTCTCCCCGACGTCCAAGAGGTGGAGCTAGATTTTGATAAAGAGAAACGACCTTTTGTAAAGTTCCAAACCCCCGACGGCTGGATCGGCCTGGACGATATGTCATGGGGCTATCAGGTGTTTGCGGCTTTTGCCGCCGATTATGCCAGCCGCTTGATTGAGTGGTATCCCGACAGCAAAACGCCCCTCGCGGAGCCGGGCATTTGCCTTGTCGATGAGCTTGATTTGCATATGCATCCGTCCTGGCAGCGCAAGGTGATTGATGATCTCTCCAACATCTTTCCTGCCACCCAATTCATCGTGACCGTCCATTCGCCACTCGTCGTGCAAGCCGCCGAAGACGCCAATCTGGTCGTGCTGAAACGTTATCCTGATGATCCAAGCCGCGTGCAAATCGATAATGACGTGGAAGCGATCAAAGGCTGGCGCATTGACCAGGTGCTGACGAGCGATTTGTTTGGGTTGGAGAGTTCGCGTCCACCCAGTGTTACCGATGCCTTGAATGAGCGCACAGGCCTATTAGCCAAAAATGCGCCTACACCAGAGGAACAAGCGCGTCTCGATGCCCTTGAAGCTCAAGCGATGGGGCTTCCAACAGCCGACGCCGATTGGGAAGATAGCGCGCGCACTTTGGTTTTGCGCGCTGCGCAGCGGTTGAAGCGTGGCGCATGATCCCAGTCAAGCGTCCACGCCGCCTGCCCGCTTTTTCTCGCCCCGACGGCAAAGCAGTCCTCGCAACAGCGGCACTTAAAGCCAGCTTCGCGGCTAACCTGCAATTCCAAAACGGCAATGATACACCAGACTGGAAAAGCGACATTTGGGGGTCTGCCAAGCCTGCCTATATCAAAGCGCAGTCTGGTAAGTGCGTCTTTTGCGAGAGCAAATTTGCAGCTGTTTCATACGGTGATGTCGAGCATTTTCGTCCAAAGTCCGGCTATGTCGTCGCCAAAGGTCAACCATTAGTGAAACCGGGCTATTGGTGGTTGGTGTATGAATGGACCAATTACTGGGCCAGTTGCCAACGCTGCAACCAAGAGTTCAAAAAGAACTACTTCCCGCTACACGACGAAGCCAAACGCGCCAAAGCCCCAACCGACAGTTTAGCGTCAGAAAAACCGCTTCTACCCGACCCCGCCACAGAAGACCCGCGCGCATTTGTTGAGTTTCGTTCTGAAGTGGCTTTTGCACGCGGAGGGTCACCGCGTGGACAAGCCTGTATTGATGTTGTTGGGTTGAACAGGGATGATTTATTGGAGCTCCGGCGCGACGTGCTTAAAGCGCTACGTTTCATTTTGAAGACTTGGCGACAGCCTAACCTCACAAACGACTTTAAGGAGGAATGTGAGGTCATCCTGAAAGCCCAGCTCGCGCCGGATATGCCGTACTCAGCCATGGCGCTGGATATATTTGCTTTTGAAGCCCCCGAACTCCTCACCCCATAAGCCACACCCGCACCAACACCTGCTCTGTCTCTGCCCAATGCTTTTCCACAACCAAACGCATGACTTGCGCGTCATCATGGAAGACATGGCCTTTGATACCGTCGAGGACGGCTTTGGCGACATTATCAAGGTCAATGGCTGGGAAATTGGGGTTGAGATCAATCCTTATCATGACTTCAAACGCGCCATCTTGGGGTATGATCGCCATCTTAAGGCGCAAGAGGTCGCGTAGTTTCTGCTTATAGACCTTGGCCTGCGAGGTGACATCGCACAGCACAAACTCATAGCCTCGGCCAATCGCTCGCCCTTTGGCACCGCCCAGTTCGAGCCAACCGTCATCAGTCAGCATACTAAAGCCCTGAGGATTGTGAGATCATCATAAGCACCGGCTAGCACCTTATGAGGCAAACGTCATGATCAGATGAAAGAGGCGCACGATCGGTACTTGCATTTTATCAGTAGATACTCATCCAAAATCGCTATTCGACATGGGGTGTTCTTACG
>JBEINE010000107.1:0-10698 GCA_040378245.1 Hyphomonadaceae bacterium
CTAAAGCCAAAACACCAACCAAGCCAACAACCATCAGTTCACGTTTCATGCGAATTTTTCCTTCAACGCGGTTACAACTCTAGGCGAGACGAAAGGACTAACATCGCCACCAAGCCGGGCCACTTCTTTGACGAGTTTGGAAGCAATCGCTTGGTGTTGCACGTCGGCCATGTAAAAGACCGTCTCAATATCAGGCGCCAGCTTGTGATTGATGCCGACCATCTGAAACTCATATTCAAAGTCCGACACGGCGCGCAAACCCCGCACGATGCAAGATGCGCCCACCTTGGTCGCAAATTCCACGAGCAGTCCTTCCATTGGCAAAACCACAATTTCCCCCAGATGGCTAAAGGCCTGTGTATCGCCTTGGACCATGGCGACCCGCTCTTCGAGCGTGAATAACGGACCTTTGTCACGGTTAATCGCGACACCAATTACCAGTCGATCAAACAATTTGATGGCGCGACCGACGACATCAAGATGACCCAAAGTGATTGGGTCAAACGTGCCTGGGTATAGACCAATACGCATATTGTCCCCTAACGCTCCGGCGTGATCACAGGGACCTCGCCGCCATCGTCGCTACTGACATCGTCGCTACCCATGTCAGCCAAGCGCTCCACGGACACAACCCGTTCACCCTCGCCGACGCGGATGATCATGACGCCTTGTGTCGAGCGACCCGCCCGACGGATTTGACTAACGGGGGTGCGAATGAGTTGCCCCGCATCTGTAACCATCATAAGGTCATCGTTTTCCTCAACTGGGAAAGCGGCCACCAGTCGCCCGCCACGCCTCGACAAATCATGGGCGACAATGCCTTTTCCACCGCGGTTGGTCACGCGATATTCATATGATGACGCGCGTTTGCCTAAGCCTTCTTCCGCGACCGCCAAAACAAATTGTTCGCGAGCCGACAGCTCGACATAACGCTCTGGCGACACAGATGTTTCGACCAGCGCCTCCTCATCGCTTTCGAGGTCAACCGCTTCTTCTGCATCGTCATTGCCGATGGCACGGCTCATTTTCAGGTAGGTCGCGCGCTCCTCAGCCGTGACATCGACATGGCGCAAGATGGACATGGCAATAACCTCATCGCCTTCCGCCAAGGTGATGCCGCGAACGCCGGTTGAATCACGGCCTTTGAAAACCCGCACATCGGTGGTTTGAAACCGGATGCACTGGCCCATGCGTGTGGTCAAAAGCACATCGTCTTGCGGGGAGCATATAGCCACATCGACAATTTCATCGTCGGCATCATCAAACTTCATGGCAATTTTGCCGCCGCGTGCGACGCGCTGGAAATCGGCCAGCGAATTGCGGCGCACCCCTCCTTTGCGAGTCGCAAACATCAGCTCCAAATCCGCCCAGCTGTCCTCATCCTCAGGTAATGGCATAACGGTGGTGATGCGCTCATCATTTTGGATCGGCAGAATATTGGCAATCGAGCGACCTTTGGTACGAGGATCGCCCAATGGCAAACGCCAGACTTTCTCGCGGTACACAAGGCCTTTGGAGGAAAAGAATAGGATGGGCGCATGGGTTGAGGCCGAGAATAGACGCACAACAAAGTCTTCCGACTTGGTATCCATGCCTGAACGCCCACGCCCGCCGCGATTCTGGGTCCGATAGGTCGATAAATGTGTGCGCTTGACATAGCCGGCGTGGGATACAGTCACCACCATATCCTCGCGCTCGATAAAGTCTTCGTCCTCAAGATCGAGGTCGGCTTCAATAAAGACGCTGCGACGCGGCACGGCGTAGGTATCGCGCACATGGATCAATTCGGCGCGAATAATCTCAATCACCCGGGCGCGAGACCGCAAAATATCGAGCAAGTCAGCAATTTTAGCGGCCAGTGACCGCACTTCATTAGATAATTCCTCGCGGCCAAGCCCCGTAAGGCGCTGGAGACGCAAATCGAGGATGGCGCGCGCCTGATCGTCACTCATGCGGATCGTGCCATCCGCGCTGACGACGGAGCGGGGATCAGCAATCAGCTCAATGATAGGCGCCAAATCATACACGGGCCAATCGCGGCTGGTCAAAGCCAAACGCGCCGATGCAGGGTCAACCGATTCGCGAATCAAGCGAACAACTTCGTCGATATTGGCAACTGCAATGGCAAGGCCCACGAGATCATGGCCCCGCTCACGCGCTTTGTTCAAACGATGGCGTGTGCGCCGCGCGATCACCTCTTCGCGGAACATCAAAAAGGTCTCGATCATGGCACGCAATGATAATTGGATCGGGCGACCGCCGACCAGTGCCAACATGTTGACGCCAAACGATGTCTGTAGTTGAGAGAACCGATAAAGCTGATTCAAAACAACTTCGGCAGACGCATCGCGCTTGAGCTCAACAACAACCCGCATGCCACGTCGATCACTCTCGTCGCGCAAGCCCGAAATGCCGTCAATGCGCTTGTCACGCACAAGCTCAGCAATCCGCTCAATCATTGCGGACTTATTCACCTGATAGGGGATTTCAGTAATGATAATCGCCTCGCGGTCGCCGCGCATCTTCTCGACTTGGCTGGTGCCGCGCATCAAAACTGAGCCACGCCCAGTCAAAAGGCCGTTACGCGCCCCGGTTCGCCCAACGATTTGCGCCCCAGTTGGAAAATCAGGGCCAGGTACGATATCGAGAAGATCAGCGTCGCCAATCGCTGGATTATCAAGGATCGCCAAGGTCGCGTTACAGATTTCGCCAAGATTATGGGGAGGAATATTGGTCGCCATGCCAACAGCAATACCCCCAGCCCCATTGACCAAAAGATTGGGATATTTGGCCGGCAAAACCTTTGGTTCGCTCTCAGAGCCATCATAATTGTCCTGAAAATCAACGGTTGATTCGCCAATATCATCCAACAAGGACATCGCGACTTTCGCGAGCTTACTTTCGGTATAGCGCATGGCGGCTGGTGGATCACCATCGACGGACCCGAAATTGCCTTGACCATCGATGAGCGGCAGGCTCATGGAAAAGCTCTGAGCCATACGCACCATGGCGTCATAGATGGCGCTATCACCATGGGGGTGGTATTTGCCCATCACATCGCCAACAATGCGCGATGATTTCACGTGCTTTTTGTCTGGCGTATAACCGCCCTCGCCCATGGCATATAAAATCCGACGATGGACGGGCTTGAGGCCATCACGTGCATCAGGAAGTGCGCGCGCAACAATCACGCTCATGGCATAATCAAGATAAGATGACTTAAGCTCGTTCTCAATTGAAATGGGCGTTATGCCCTTGATGTCAAACCGAGCCGGATCAGGACGATCAGCCTCTGAATTGTCTGAAGTTCCCTCGCCAAGCGAGCCATCGTCGTCGGGTAAATCTGTCACTGCGTGCGCCATCTTCTGAAGATACGATCGGCCGCGATTCGCGCGCGGATCATTTGATCGCACTCTAGCATTGCGCCGTGCTCAGGTCCAAGTCGTGGGCCATTTTGAACTGTATTGCGCGCAAGGCTGGTTCGTTACAGCACGAGGTCAGCGGCGGCATCAAGGATTGCGTCCATATCGAGGCGGTAGGTCCGATACAAATCAATCAAATCCCCCGTTTGTCCGAAACGCTCAACCCCCAAGGCCCGCACCCGGTTGCCGCGTACTGACCCCAACCAGGACAGAGCCGACGGCGATCCATCTAAGAGGGTGATCAGGCCCGCACCCTTGGCGAGGGGTGCCAGCAATGTCTCAATATGACTTACGGTGCGCGCGCCACCTGTCCAGCGCGCTCGCCCTGCTGCTGTCCAACCCCGATGGAGCTGATCTGGGGAGGTGATCGCCATCAGGCCAAGCCCCGGATAATCTTCGCGCAGCGCCTCAAACCCTGCCCGCGCTTCAGGTGCCAAGGCTCCACAATAAGCAATCGCCAATTGCGCCCCTTCTGCAGGCGCTTCAAGCCAATAGGCACCGTGCAGAATATCGGCTTCCCACTTGGCGTCAGTACGCACAGCTTGATCGATCAAACGGGTCGACAGACGGAAATAGGCGCACTCGCCATCCTGCTTTTGCAACTCTGCGAATGCATGACGCATCAATAAAGCCAACTCATCAGCGAAAGCGGGTTCCCAATGGGTTAGGCCAGGCTGGCCAAGGCCGATCAAAGGCGTGTTGATCGATTGGTGCGCGCCGCCCTCGGGACCAAGAGTTACCCCCGATGGTGTTGAGACCAGCAGGAATTTGGCATTCTGGTAGATTGCGTAATTGAGCGCGTCTAGGCCCCGTGCGATGAAGGGATCATAGAGCGTGCCAATTGGAAATAGACGCTCATTAAACAAGTCCGCCGACAGGCCAAAGGCGGCGAGCGTCAAAAACAAGTTATTCTCAGCAATCCCAAGTTCTATATGCTGGCCCGCGTCTGACCCAGTCCAAGTCTGCGGGCTCGCGATTTTGCGCTCTTTGAAGACATCCGCCATTGCAGTTCGCGAAAACAGGCCGCGTCGGTTCACAAAGCCGCCAAGATTGGTGGAGACCGTGACGTCCGGCGACGTGGTGACGATCCGCGCGGCAAAGTCGGTCTCGGTCTTGGCAAGATCGGCTAGGATTTTGCCAAAGGCGGCTTGAGTCGCTTGGCTCCCCCCTGTTGGGACCTCAAACCGCTCAGGCAGGGCAACCAGTGCCGGCGTGAAGCGACGTGGGGCCTTATCCGCAAAAGGGGCGGCCTTTATCAAGGCCTCAATTTTAGCCCGCGAAGCCTCGTCAAGGCCCGCCAATATCTCCCATTCTTGCCCCTTCGGTACGCCTAATTGCTCGCGCAGGGCATCAATTTGAGTGGGGGTCATGAGGCCTGAATGATTATCCTTATGCCCTTGAAACGGCAGCCGCCAACCCTTGACCGTGTAGGCGATAAAGAGTTTCGGCCGATCATCTAGCGCGGCTTTTTCAAAGGCTTCCAACAGGGTTTCAAGGCAATGCCCCCCCAATTGGGTCATCAAATTCGACAGCGCCATATCGTCATAAGCGGCGATCAAAGCCAGTGCCTGTTTGGTTGTCAGATCGGCGGTCAGACGTTCGCGCCAAGCCGCGCCACCTTGATAGGTTAGAGCCGCATAGAGATCATTCGGGCAAGTCTCTATCCATGCCTGCAAATCCGCCCCGCCCGGCTTGGCAAAAGCTTCCTTTTGAAGCTTGCCATATTTGAGCGTAATAACGTCCCAGCCGACGGTCTCAAAAATATCGTCAAAGCGATCCCACATCCGCTCCGTGGTTGTCGCATCCAAACTCTGACGATTATAGTCCACAATCCACCAGATATTGCGCAGATCATGCTTGTAGGCCTCAATCAGAGCCTCATAAATATTGCCTTCATCCAGCTCGGCATCGCCCAGCAATGAGATCATTCGCCCCATTTTGTCAGGCGCTACACGACCCCGCGCTGCTAGATAATCCTGCACCAACGAGGCAAAAGCCGTAACCGCAACACCTAAGCCGACAGAGCCCGTCGAAAAGTCGACGTCGTCAATATCCTTGGTCCGGGAAGGATAGGATTGCGCACCGCCTAAGCCCCGAAAGCGTTGCAGTTGGTCAAGCGTCTGGCGGCCATAAAGATGTTGCACGGCATGAAACACCGGGCTGGCATGGGGCTTGACGGCGACCCGGTCCCACGGCCTCAGAGCCTTGAAATAAAGCGCAGTCATCAAGCTGGTCATAGATGCGCACGAAGCCTGATGACCGCCGACTTTGAGCCCGTCGCGACTTTCGCGCAAATGGTTTGCGTTATGAATGGTCCAAGAGGCCAGCCAAAGAATGCGTTCCTCGATCAGCGCGAGTGTCGTCAATTCTTCCCTTCTGATTTTGGAGCTGGGTGATTTTGTTATGGCGTTCATGGGTCAACACTTTGCAGGATCGCGGCAGGATTCAACGCGGCTATCGTCCTTTACCCGTCTGGCCGAGACGAGGCAAATGCCAAAACTCTCACTCCGCCGGCATCAGTTCACGCCGCTCAAACGCTTCGATCGCTTGTGCACGGGCTTCTGGGCTGCCCGTATAGCGTGCCAACAGCAAGTAAATGACCGGGACGACATAAAGGGTCAAAGCTGTCGACGCCAAGACGCCAAATACCACCACAGTACCGATAACCGAGCGTGATTCGCCCCCTGCCCCGCTTGAGAAAGCCAAGGGCAACGCGCCTGCCACAGTCGCAATTGACGTCATCAAAATAGGCCTCAAACGCAGATCGGCCGATTCAATAATCGCGTCGCGGGCTGATCGCCCCTCATCACGTAATTGATTGGCAAACTCGACAATCAAAATCCCATTCTTGGCCGCCAAAGCGACAAGAATGATCAGACCGATCTGCGAATAAATGTTGAGCGTAAAACCTGCTGCATAAAGACCAAACAAGCCCCCAGCAATCGCGAGCGGCACTGTCGCCATAATGGTGATGGGATGGACAAAACTTTCAAACTGGGCCGCCAGCGTCAAGAACACAATCAAGATGGCCAAACCAAATGCAAAGCCGATAGCACTGCCGGAATCCTTATAAAGCTTGGCTTGGCCCGTATAATCGATCCGCATATCCGGCTTCATTTCAGGGCGTATCGCCTCCTCAAGCCACGTGAGGGCCTGACCAATCGTATAGCCCTTGACCATGGTCAAACTGATTGTCACCGCTCGCAATTTGTTGACTCGCGGTAATTCGTCGACGCCACCCAAGTTTTTGGTTGTCACAACATTGCTCATGGGCACCAGCTCGCCTGTTCTTTCAGATCGAACAAAGATGCGTTCTAAATCATCAATACTGCGGCGTTCGCGTCGATCGACTTGCATGATCACATCATATTCCTCGCCGTCAGCGGGATAGGTTCCTACACGGCGCAGACCGGTTGTGGCTTCAAGTGTGCGGCCAATGGACTGAACAGACACACCCAGTGAGGCCGCGCGTTCGCGGTCAATGGTCAATTCGATACGTGGGGAGATCGGCTCATAATTCATGCGCCCGCGTGAGAAGCCCTCATTGCCGCGTGCTTTGGCCAGAACTTTTTCGGCGACGGCTGCCAGCTCTTGATAATTGCTGCCACCCAACACAATGGACACATCGCCAGCCCCGCCACCCCCACCGCCGCCGCCAACGCTTAAAGCGCTTTGCATGCTGGCGCGAAATTGCGCGCCGGGGATCGCACTTAGTTTCCGGTTCAATTCGTCGACAATTTCGTTGCCTTCCCGCCGCGAGCCCCATTCGGTCAGAAAGACCCGTCCAAAAGCGCCATTAAAGCGGTTAGAGCCCTGATCCTGAAAGCGCGGGACTACAACGAGTGTCCGCGCGGCTTCGCCATTTTTGACATAACTATCCAAAACGGCTTCAGCTTGACCAACAATCCGACGCATATATTCAAAGCCTGCGCCCTCAGGACCACTGATATTTATGGTAATATTTCCCCGGTCTTCGACGGGTGATAATTCTTTGGGCAACTTAACAAAGAAAAATACTGCGCCCAGAATGACTATACCCATGACAATAAAGGCGATCACTGGCGTTTTAAGGCTGGCTTGAACGGAGTCGCGATAAGAGCGACGGGTGGCGTTAAAAATGCCATCAATCCAGAGCGACAATCTATTGGTCTTTGATGAGGGCTGTAGCAAAAGTGAGCACATCATCGGCGTTAGGGTCAAAGCAACAAACGCCGATATCACCACCGCCGCCGCAATCGTTACGGCCAGCTCAACAAACAAGCGCCCGACAAAGCCCCCGGCAAAGAGAAGCGGCGTGAAAACTGAAACAAGCACGGCCGTAGTTGCGATAACCGCAAACGCCACTTGATTGGTCCCGCGCTGCGCAGCAATCAGAGGCGGCTCGCCAAGGTCGACACGGCGCTGGACGTTCTCCAAGACCACAATCGCATCGTCAACCACAAGGCCGATGGTTAGAACTAGCGCCAGAAGCGTGATCAAATTGATGGAATAGCCAAACACGGCCAACACGGCAAAAGTCGCAATCAGACAAACGGGGATCGTCGCGGCCGGGATAATCGCCGCCCGCAGCGAGCCTAAAAACAAAAAGATCACAACGATGACCAGCACCACAGCCTCTGCCATGGTTGTCCAAACACCAGCAATCGCTTTTTCGATGAAAACAGTCGTATCAAAGGCCACAACCATGGTCACGCCCTTGGGCAAGGTTTTCTCAATTCTAGCGGCTTCGGCGCGCACCCCTTGTGCCACTTCCAACGCATTGGCATTGGACTGACGGGCAATGCCAAGGCCGATCTGATTGATGCCATTACCGCGGAAAATTCGCCGGTCATCTTCAGCGCCGACTTCGACACGGGCCACATCCTCAAGACGGGTCAGCCGCGCATCGCCTGAACGCCCCACTGGCAGACGACCAAACTCAGCAGCTGTGCGATAGCCGCGCGCCACCCGCATCGTGTAATCGCGCTCAAAACTCTCAATTTGGCCGGCTGGCAATTCAATATTCTGACTGCGCAAAGCCGCGTCAACATCATCAGGCGTTAGGCCCCGCGCCGCCAAAGCTTCGGTATTGAGCCAAATCCGCATCGCCTGACGCATACCGCCACCAACTCGGACGTTGGCCACGCCATTTAGCGCGCCCAGCCGGTCTGTCAGCACGCGTTCAGCATAGCCCGTCAATTCAGTCCGGCTCATCGTGTCAGAAGCCAAGTTCAGCCAGATGATCGGGTCGGAATCAGCGTCGGACTTCTCAACCTGAGGGGGGTCAACCCCTTGGGGCAAACGATTCTGCACCCGACTGACAGCCGCCCGGACATCATTGGCCGCTTCGTCAAGATTGCGGTTCAAGTCAAACTCAACCCGAATGCTGGAGCGACCATCACGAGACGAGGCCTCAATCAGCGACAAGCCTTCCACACCGGTCAATTGATCTTCAATGATTTGAGTAATGCGGGTCTCAACGATTTCTGCAGACGCGCCGCGATACTGCGTGGTAATGGACACAATCGGGGGATCAACCGCTGGAAGCTCTCGAAGCGGTAATGTGCGAAACGCGATCAGTCCGAACGCAATCAACAAAAGACTGGCAACAGTAGCTAGAACTGGGCGTTTGACTGAGAGATCAGACAGGATCATCGCGCGCCTTTCTCCTTCACCGGACTACCAGCGCTGGGTGCGTTCGCCGCTGGCGGTGGCCCCGCCGCCCTGATGGCTTGTCCATCACGCAATCTCACCAAGCCTTCAACAATGATAGGCGCACCAACAGGGATGCCGCCCAAAACCTCCACAAAGCCTTCGCGCCTCGCCCCGATGGTAATGGGAATTCTCTTCGCTTTCAGGCCATTGCCATCAGGGCCGGCAACACCATCGGCAATGAAAACAAAGGTTTCATTGCCCTCTTCCAGAAGGGCAACTTCAGGAATAGCGGGCATGGACCGGTCAGGCGAGAGCAGATCAACACTCATCAGCATGCCTGGACGCAAAAGCCCATTTTCATTGGGGACATAAGCGCGGGCCCGCATCGTGCGCGAGCGCGGGTCAACGCGGGTATCGACAAAACGGACAACACCACGGCTAAGCCAATCGGGCACGGCCACTGAGCGCACGACAATCTGGGTCCCAGGCTTTAGCGAGCCGAGCCTTGATTCAGGCACGTCGAAGTCAATCTTCATTTGGGAGATATCATCAAGCGTCGCGATCGTCTCCCCCGGCCTCGCCAATTGTCCGGGACTGATTGTACGTAGCCCAATGCGACCTGAAAAAGGTGCCCGAATCGTTCTGTCGGCCAGACGCGATTGAACTGAGTTGGCGCGCTGAGACACGGCTTCCGCACGTGATCGCGCTGACCCCGCCCGTTGCTCCACACTTTTGGCGCGCGATGTTAGGGCGGCAGCGCGACTTTCTTGAGTGGCGATACGTTGCGCCGCCCCGGCCGCGCGTTCGCGGGCAATTTGAACGCGGGCGTCAGCGGATTGAAGTTGTGCGCGCGCACCATCAAGTCGGGCTTTGGAGGCAAAACCGCGTTCATTCAGTGTCGTAACGCGCTCAAGATTAAGACGGGCTTCGGTTTGCACCGCCAAGGCTTCTGAGATACCCGCGCGCGCAGCTTCCAAATCTCGGCTCACGGCGCTAATCTCTTGATAGGCCGCATCAGCATCAGCACGCGCAGCCGCGGCTTCGCCCAAAACGCCATCAGCATCGTCGAAAGCAGCCTCAACATCGCGCTGCGCCCCGCCCACGTCAGCGGATTGCTCGGTTCGCGCCAAGACAACCAGAGGCGCGCCACGGCGAACATATTGCCCGCTTTCAAAAAGTACCTGCTCGACAACATCCTGAACCTTGGAGGTGATCGCCACGGATTCATTGGCCGTGGCCGTGCCTGGCACCTCAATCCTGTCGGAAAATGTGCGGACATCGGCGCGCGCCAAAGTCACAGTCGTTGGCCGTCCAGCTGGACCTGCCTTGGCGTCTGCCTTGCCTTTGCCCGCAGCGGCGGGCGCTTTGGCAGCGTCAGCGACTCCGGCCTTGCCGATCACGCCGGTTTCTCGAAGAAGCACGAAGATAGCCATAGCGGCCAGAGCAAAGCCCGCCAGCGCAAAAAAGAAATGACGTTTTAAGAAAGCTAGCAAGATTTCGTGGCCCCAAATGAGCGGGTCAGAGCAATTTTAGAAAGCTACACCAACTCTATTGCATTTGTGAGAAACAATAGGCTGTCCGCACTGGAATAACAGTGGGCCTTATGTATTTGCACGCTCGCAACTACAAAAAGGTCTTTCTA
>JBEINE010000046.1:0-16466 GCA_040378245.1 Hyphomonadaceae bacterium
ATATGGTGCGCGGGCAAGACGGCAGCTGGCTTTTAATGGAATTGGAATTGATTGAGCCTTGGCTTTATCTGGCTTACGATGAGCATGGTGGGCGGCGTGGCGCAGATCTTTTGGCACAGGCGATTTGTGCGCGACTTTGAGAAGACCTTCGAGGAGCGCGGTAGTCCCCTGCCGCATGTCGGCAAAAAGGCGGCAAAGGACTGCCGCGCTCCGGTTCTTCAGCCATTTTCAGCCTAGTTTAGGGCGGCCTCGCTCAAGCCGCCAAGCTCTCGCCGCGCAACAGTTTCGGCAAGTCCCCGACCCCGCCACCGGCATGATTGGCGAAAAAGCGCCTTACAGGGCCAATGGCGTCAACGAGGCCGAGGCCCAAAGTCCGCAGCGCCCGCACGGGGGCCAGATCATTGGAGAATAGGCGCACAAAGGCATCGCACGATATGGCTAAAGTCAGTGTGTCTGTCCGTCGCCAGCGCGCGTAACGTTCCAGCACCGAGAGGTCGCCGAGGTCTTGGCCCAAGCGATGGGCCTCTACCAAGACCTCCGATAAGGCGGCCACATCTTTAAGACCGAGGTTGAGCCCCTGACCGGCAATCGGGTGGATGCCATGGGCGGCATCACCCGCCAAAGTGACGCGTGGCTTTGCCCAACTTGCCGCCAGTTCCAGTGACAAAGGATAAGACCAGATAGGCGCATCGACTTTGACAGCGCCCAGAAAATCGCCAAATCGGCGCGCCAATTCCGCTTCGAATGCTTTAGGCTCAAGTGCCATCAAGGCCTCTGCCCGGGGTGTTTGTTCTGACCACACGATATTGGCGCGATTGCCCGTTAAAGGCAGGATGGCGAAGGGGCCTGTAGGCAGGAAATATTCATGCGCGACACCTTGATGGGGCCGCTCCATCGCCACTGTGGTAACAATGCCCGTCTGTCCATAGCTCCAGCCATAGGTGCGAAACCCGGTCGCTTTGCGCACATAAGAGCCACGACCTTCTGCACCGACGATCAAGGGTGCTTTTAAGATAGTGCCCGACCCCAAGATGGCTGTAACCCCACTGAGCGCCACGTCCATCGTGACGATTTCATCAGGGCACAAGCGGGTGATGCCCGCGCGGGTTGAGACTTGCCGATCCAGCGCCAATCGGGTGCGGCGATTTTCAATCATCCACCCAAGAGGTTCACCCGATTGACCGATCTCTTTACTGTCGAAATGCAAAGACAGAGGCGAGGGGCCAGCGTTCTTGAGGGCGGTGCCGGTGCGACCGTCACTCACTAGGATGTGCTCAATAGGTTGAACAGCACCGATATGCGCAGCGATGCCAAGGCTTTCCAGCATCCGATAGGTCGCAAAGCCTATTGCTGCCGCGCGGCCATCATAGAGGGCCTCCAATTGCGTGCTGGCGGGTAGGCGATCAATCACCGCGACCTTGAGGCCACCTTGATCAAGCGCCAAGGCCAACGAGAGGCCAACCAGACCACCGCCGGAGATGATCACATCAAACTTCTCTGGCTGAGCGCTCACAAAAAGGCCTCACTGAAAAATTGAGTGCTGTCAGCAATCAAGGCCTTGGCCGAGGCCTCGACAAGAATGCCGCCTTGCTCACCCGTGGATTGCGTGGGGTCAGAGCCGATGCGGCCATCTGGAAAGCGCTTGCGATAATCTCCAGCATCGCGGATCGGTCCATCGGGGGCGATTTTGGGCTCTAGTGTCATGCGGCCAAGACTGGCCCGCTCTGGATAGGCCCAATAGGTGACCGCAATTTCTGACGCGGTTCCATGAGAGCCATGACCAACAGGAAAGAGATCGCGGCATAAGTTCTCAATATTCGGCAATTGCCACCAATTTTTCAATGCATGCATAAAGGGGGCCTGTTCGCCGCGCAGCGAATAAGGGGCATAGGTTTCGGCAAACGCCGCCTGAATGGTGGCGACATTACCGCCATGACCATTGATCCAATAGATGTGGGTAAAGCCCGCGCGCACAAAACTTGATGTCCAATCGACAATCGTAGCGATCATGGTAGAGGGCCGCAAAGTCATAGAGCCCGCAAAGCCCATATGATGCTGTGCCATGCCAATTGAAAAGGGCGGCGCGATCAGAATATCGCTTTGCGCCTCTGCGTGGCGCGCAATGATGTCCGGGCATAGCGCGTCGGTGCCGATAAGGCCCGTTGGGCCATGTTGTTCATGGCTGCCAATCGGAACAATGATACCGCGCTTGCCACCTTGGAGCCGCGCGTCGACCTCTTGCCAAGTTGCTGTGGATAAAAACATGTTACGCTCCTGCCTGCCCCGATTGTGTCATCGCTAATCCCAATTGATGACCCGATAGCCACGCGGATTCAACCCTAGGCCCAAGGAGCCAATCGCCGCATAGGCCCATTTTGAGGTCCCCGTCCCAGAGGTGGCCCGGCCCATCATGAGCCTCAACGCGGGCATAAAGCCAGCGATGCGCTGTCGCCAAGATGGCTTTTGGCTTTTCTGTGGTAAAGCCCATCAAAGCGTCTTCCAGACATTTTGCGATGATCTCAGGCTGCACCTCCAGATGGGCCATTGACCAGTCGGCGCGCGCCTGCACAACATAGCTCGGCAGAGCTGGGCGCGCTGGTTTTGAGCCATTATCAGCGATAAAATCTAGGATGGGGTGATCATCAAAGCGCATGGCATCAAGCCCCAGCTTCAAGGGTCTCTCGAACCCGAACATCCCAGTCCAGCACGGCAGAGACCTGATGGCGCGTGCCTGGTCGGCGAAATCTGGTGCCATTTCCGCGATCAGAGGTGCGACTTGTTCGGCGGGAACGGCGCAGACGATCTGATCATAAATGCCCAAGTCACTCAAAGTCTCGCAAGCTAAGTGCCAAGCCCCTCCTGCGCGGGCAAGGGTCGCAACGCGCGTCGACCAACTCACATGGATAGCCGTACTAAGCGCCTTCACGACGGCGTTCATCCCCGGCGTGCCGACAAATACGGCTTCACCCGCTAGCGGACCGCGCGTACCGTCCTTGCCCATGCGCACAAGATCGCCACGCCAAGGTGCCACTGCACCCATGTCAATCAACTGCGTGCATTGATCGACAAAAGCAGGATCTCGGGCTGTGAAATATTGCGCCCCATGATCGAAACTCATCTCACCGAGCGCCGTTTCAGCCCGCCTCGTTGACATACGCCCACCGGGTCCCCGACCCTTATCAAAAACTTGGACGTCGTGGCCTCGCGCCAACAACACGCGCGCACATGCCAGCCCCGCGATCCCCCCGCCAATGACAGCAATCTTTTTCATAAACCAGACATAGCCTAAGGCGTCTTAGCGGACAGGGAATTTGGCAGGCCGCTTTTGCATAAAGGCCTCAAAGCCCTCTTTAAAGTCCGCGCCTTCGAAACTCGCGCCAAACAAAGCCCGGCTTTCTGGTGCGTCATCGGCGCCGCCTCGCAACAAATCAAAGATCGCCTTCTGAGCGCGTATCGAATATCGAGAGGCTCGCACGATTAAATGTGCATAGTCGGCGGCAACATCATCGATGTTTTCAGGCAAGATCAAACGGTCAATCAAGCCAATGGCGAGGGCTTCCTCGCCCTCCAGCAACCGACCCGTGAACAAAATGTCCTTGGCCTTGGACAAGCCTACAGCCTGAACCAATCGCCTTGTATCGGCGGCCCCATAAACAAGACCCAGTTTGGCGGGTGTCACGCCGTAACGACTGCCGACCACACCAAAGCGCATATCGCACGCCAAGGCGATACCACATCCCCCCCCAACGCATGGCCCTTCGATCAAGGCAATTACAGGTTTTGGACAAACTTCAAGCGCTGTCATTGCGCCTTGAATTTTTTCATCATTGGCAAGGGCTGCTTGGGCATCGGCATAAACAATCGGCATTTCAGAGATATCAGCGCCTGAGGCAAAAGCGCCCCCGGCACCGCGCACGAATATGAGGCTGACGTCTGGATTCGCGATCGCTTCATCGACCAAAGCAGGGATCGCCGCCCACATTTCGACGCTGAGCGCGTTTCGCTTGGCGGGACGATCCAAATATAAGGTCACGCTGCCCTTATAGTCTGGCCTTAAACTAAGATGTGACGTCACAATGCCCTTGCCCTTTCTTTTAAAGATATATCATTTAGCAGTGGAAGCAACTCAATCAGGTACAAATCGCCTCATCGCCATGCTAAGAAAAGTCATTGTGCTGCCAACAAGAAAAAAGGGAAAGCCCAGATGGATAATATTCGCACCGGCATGCCGCTCTTGGCCCGTCATGAAGGGGAGTGGGAAGGCACTTACATTCATGTCGACAACAACAATGTCGAGATTGATCGTCACAAGTCGCATCTGGTCTGTAGATTTGAGAATGAAGGTGCGTATCCTTATTATCAGATCAATACTTATACTTGGGAAGATGGCCGTCGCGAAGAAATCCACTTTCCCGCAACCTATCGCGACAAACAAATATTCTGGGATACTGATCGCATCTTAGGTCGCGCTTGGGAGATCGACAGCAAAACGGTTGTCCTGACTTGGACACGCAAAGGAGAACCCGGCACTTATCTTTACGAAATGATCCAATTGTCTGATGATGGACAAGATCGCGGTCGCACCTGGCACTGGTTTGAGAATGACAAACTCGTAAAGCGTACCTGCATCACTGAAAAAAGGATCAAATAGGCAAGGCTTTCCTGGGCATTTAACGTGGCCCAAGTAAAAACGCGGGGGCGGACGCAATGGGCGTTTACGATATCTTGGTTTATGCGCACGTGCTGGCTTTCGTATTTTGGCTGGGCGGCGATCTGGGTGTGGCGCTTCTGGGATCGGCGTTTCGCGACCGATCCAAATCCTTAGAGACTCGGCTTGAAATTCTGCGATTATTGGGCGTGGTCGATATGGGACCGAGGACGGCTTGGGTGGCCATGGTGCCCTTGTCCATCACTTTGGTCGATGTTGGCGGCTATTGGGACGTGCCGACTGCGCTGGTCATTGGAGCGTGGCTTATAGGCGCGGCCTGGATGGCGCTGACGTGGCGCATTCACTTGGCTCCTCCGGGGCCTGCCACCGCCAAGCTCAAAGCGTTCGAGTTTTGGGTTAAGATTGCGATCACATGCTTTTACGGCACTCTGGGCATTTTGGCGCTTTCGGGGCAAGGGCCGCTACAAGCCAATTGGCTGGGCTATAAAGCGCTGACTTTCGCCGCCATCTTTGTAGTCGCCATCATGATCGATGTCGCGGGCAAGCCAGTGGGGCCGCTTTTGATGAAAGTCATCGAGGAGGGCTCAAGTGATCTCACAGAGATTCCGCTGCGGCGCGCTATGGACAAGGCGCGGCTTTGGGTCTGGGCGACCTATATTCTGTTGATTATCATTGGCTTTTTGGGCACAGTGAAGCCTGATTTGGGTGGCGGATAGGCTTTGTTCCAATTTGATTGAGTTTTGGGCCGTCGTCAGGATTATTTGTCTGGGACGGCCTTTGCTGATGGCTATGCCACATCAAAGGCCTGTTTCGATTCTCTTTGGGCGATTTGACGCGCGAAATCGCCCGCCTCATAAAGCGTGAGGCTTTTGGTGAACCAGAATGGGCACCAAAATCCGTCCCAAGCGAAACATCTCAACAAACACGAAGATCATCAGATTTGTGGTTTTGTCTCGACGGGATTTCTTCCAAAAAGCTCAACCCAACACCAAATCATCGCGATGGATGAGGGCTGGGCGCCCAGCATAGCCCAAAATCGTCTCAATCTCATCGCTATGGCGCCCGATAATCCGTGCAGCATCGGCCGAGGAATAGGCCGACATGCCATAGCCCAAGACCTTACCCTTCAGGTTTTTGACCGCGACGGTATCACCACGCTCAAAAGCGCCCTGAATGGTGGCCACGCCAATCGACAAAAGACTGGCGCCCTGAGCCAAAGCCTTCTGCGCACCGTGATCGACGACAAAAGCACCCGCCGGATTGAGACTATGGCCAAGCCAAAGTCGGCGCGCTGTTTCACGGTCGGCTTGGGGTGAAAACCAGGTCGCTTGCTCCCCGTCGATCAGCCGTTTGAGGGGATGGGGCAATATGCCATCCTTGATCGCGACGGCGCAGCCAGCCGCGGTCGCAATTCGCGCCGCGTCAATCTTTGTGCGCATACCGCCGCTGCCGACACCGGCTTGCGTATTGACGCCCCCAGCCATCGCCTCGATCTCGGGCGTGATCTGATCAATCTGAGGCAGGTGCTGGGCCCCGGGATTCGTGCGCGGATCGCTGTTATAAAGCCCATCAATATCTGAAAACAGCACCAACACCTCAGCACTGACCATTTGGGCCACCCGCGCTGCCAAACGGTCATTATCGCCATAACGCAATTCATCGGTTGCGACCGTGTCATTCTCATTGACGATTGGGATGGCCCCACAGCTCAGCAAAGTATCGAGCGTCGCCCGCGCATTCAGCCAACGCCGCCGCCGTTCAGTGTCATCGGGGGTCAACAGCGCTTGCGCCACCGCAATATCATGAGGCGCAAAAGCCTGTGCCCAGGCCGCCATCAAAGCCACTTGGCCCGCCGCCGCCGCCGCTTGCTTCTCCTCAAGTTTCAATTTGCCCGGGCCAAGGCCAAGGCCCAGACCAAGGCCGAGCGCGCCGCGACCCAGGGCCACCGCGCCAGAGGTGACGATGATCACGTCCGTTCCACCGCTACGCAGGGCTGCAATATCTGTGGCCACACTGGCCAGCCAGCCCTGCCGAGCTTGTCCGCGCTCCGGATCGGTCAGAAGTGAGGAGCCAAACTTGAGGACGACGCGCTTTGCATCTGACAAGTTATAGCTGCTCATGGTGACCAGCCATCCAATGAATCATTCCTATCTGAGGCGATGACATGAGCATCATCAGTGAGATCAGGCGAGATGATGCCCCGCGACTTAGCGACTTCGCGCCATACAAGACCCAAAGCGCCGCGCACTCCTTGGCCCGAAACCCCTGAGATGGCCAGCACCGTGCGACCAACGGCTTGCGATAAAGCCGCTTGCTTTGCTACAATTTCGTCAGGGCTTAGCGCATCAATCTTATTGAGAGCCACCACTTCGGCTTTGGCCGATAGGCCCTCTCCATAGGCTTCAAGCTCTTTGCGAACGGTTTGATAGGCCCCCACGACATCTTCTTGCGTGCCATCGACTAAATGCAGGAGGGCTGCGCAGCGTTCGACATGGCCAAGGAAGCGCACACCAAGGCCCGCGCCTTCCGCCGCCCCCTCAATGAGGCCGGGAATATCGGCCAGTACAAAGCGGGTGTCCGCGCCCAAGACCACGACGCCGAGATTTGGGTGCAGCGTCGTAAACGGATATGAAGCGACTTTAGGATTGGCGGCTGAAACCGCGGCGAGAAAAGTGGATTTCCCAGCATTGGGTAAGCCAACTAGGCCCGCGTCTGCGATCAGTTTCAACCGCAGCCACACGGTCTTTTCAATGCCTTCCAAGCCTTTATTGGCCCGGTCGGGTGCTTGATTAACACTGCTCTTGAAATGAAGATTGCCCCACCCGCCATTGCCGCCTTTAGCGAGAACAAATCGGTCCCCAATATGGGCGAGGTCACAAATCAAAGTCTGGCGATCTTCCTCCAACACTTGCGTGCCAGCGGGAACCTTTAACACCAGATCTTCTGCGGATGCGCCGTGCTTTTGTCGCCCCATGCCGCGCTGGCCCTGATCGGCCTTGAAATGCTGCATGTAGCGATAATCAATCAATGTATTGAGACCATCGACAGCCTCAATGACGACGTCACCACCCCGTCCGCCGTCTCCGCCATCTGGGCCACCATATTCAATATATTTCTCGCGGCGAAACGAGGAGGAGCCATTGCCGCCATTGCCGGAGCGTATGTAGATTTTGGCTTGGTCAAGGAATTTCATAAGGCGGCCTTCCTACCTCTAATCGAGGCCTGAAGGAAGGTGCGTGGGCATGGGCCGCATGACGCGGGCTCAAAGCAATCAGCTTTGCGACGTCATGATCTTTCTTTTGTCGGGAAGGTCTCGATAGTTTAGCCTTGGTCAGATGATCACAGAGCCTAATGAAAATCGCGACTATTGGCGAAAGCGCGCGTAATCCGCTCTTGCGCGCTCTTTGTGTCGTGCGCCTGCTTCACTTGGGGTGTTTCGCGCGGGTTAAGGACTTCATCAGCCCGCGACAAGCTGGCGGGTAGGGTCAGGCCTCCGTCTGAGAGCTCGGGCAAACGATGATTGAGATTGGTGATGATGTCGGCGATCACATGGATCACCCCGCCCTCGCGCTGGAGCCTGCCACGCACCGCCATGAATTTAGCGGCCAAAGTCTCGCGGCGAAAGCGATCAAATATTTTGGGCCATATGATCACATTGGCAGAGCCTGTTTCATCCTCCAGCGTGGCAAATAGCACCCCTTTGGCGGTGCCAGGCTTTTGGCGCACTAAAACCAGCCCCGCAATATCCACCCGCCCGCCATTGGGCGCGATTTTCAGGTCTGCCGACGTTGTGAACCGCTTAGACCTTAGTTCCGCGCGGAAAAAGCCAACCGGATGGCCCTTTAAAGACAGGCGCAAGCGCGCATAATCATGCACAACATGTTCGCTCAAGGGCATGTCTGGTAAGGCAGGATCGACCTCTGGCCCATATTCGCTGATAGACTCAAAGAGCGGGAGGGCCACTTCCGCCAGCCCCTTGGCACGCCACAGCGCCTGACGGCGGTCGAGCGATAGACTGCGCAGGCTGTCGGCGTCTGATAACAACGCCATCGCGCGGGCATTGAGCCTTGCGCGGCGTTTGAGGTCTTCAACATCTTTAAAAGGCCCCCCCGCTTGGCGGGCCGCCATAATGCGCGCGGCGTCGGCTTCTTTGAAGCCTTTGATTTCACGCAGGCCCAGACGAACGGCTTTCTTTTTTAAGCCCTGAGATGGATCAGACCGGACAGGCTCCAATCTATTGTCCCAATCACTGAAGCCGACATCGACCGGTAGGACCAATACCCCATGTTCGCGCGCATCGCGGACCAATTGGGCCGATCCATAAAAGCCCATGGGTTGGGCGTTCAATATGGCGGCCAGAAAAACCTCCGGCCAATGATGCTTGAGCCAGGCCGACACATAGACGATGAGGGCAAAACTGGCGGCGTGGCTTTCGGGGAAGCCATATTCGCCAAAGCCCTCAATCTGTTTGAAACAGCGCTCTGCAAACGCGCGTTCATAGCCATTGGCGACCATGCCATCAACAAGGCGGACGCCAAATTCATGAATAATGCCGACTTTACGAAACGTCGCCATGGCGCGGCGTAAGCGATCAGCCTCTGAGGGCGTAAAACCTGCGGCCACAATGGCAATCCGCATGGCTTGTTCCTGAAAAAGCGGCACACCAAGGGTTTTGCCGAGTACGTCCTCTAGCGCTTTGGACGGGAAAACGACTTTCTCCAGCCCTTGCCGGCGACGCAAATAGGGGTGGACCATATCGCCTTGAATAGGGCCCGGTCGGACGATAGCGACCTCAATGACCAGATCATAAAATGTACGCGGCGCCAAGCGCGGCAACATCGACATCTGGGCGCGACTTTCAATCTGAAAAACGCCCACTGTGTCGGCGTTTGAAATCATATCATAAACAGCGGGATCTTCGGGCGGCACATCGGCAAGGCCCATTTCAATGCCATAATCCTCCCGCAGAAAGGCAAAGGCGCGCGCCACACAGGTCAACATGCCCAGCGCCAGAACATCAATTTTCAATATGCCCAAAGCGTCGAGATCGTCCTTATCCCACTCCACAAAAGTGCGATCAGCCATAGCGCCATTACCGATTGGCACCACTTCATCCAAGGGCCCGCGCGTGATGACAAAACCGCCGACATGTTGGGACAAATGGCGGGGAAAGCCATGCAACATGCGCGCCAGCTCCAGCGTCTTGGCAATGGCGGGGGCCTTTATATCAAGGCCCGTCATTTTGGTTACAAGGGCGGGGTCAACGCTGCCCCGCCCCCATCCCCACACCGATTTTGCCAAGGCCTCGCCCGTATCAGGCGATAGGCCCATGACCTTACCCACTTCGCGTAAAGCCGAGCGGCCACGATATGAGATGACAACGCCAGCTATCCCGGCGCGGTGGCGGCCAAATTTCTCATAAATATATTGGATAACTTCTTCGCGGCGCTCATGCTCGAAATCGACGTCAATATCGGGGGGTTCACGGCGTTCTGCCGACACAAAGCGCTCAAACAGCAAATCAACTTTGATCGGGTCGACAGCGGTAATGCCCAAACAAAAACAAACCGCCGAATTCGCCGCCGAGCCACGGCCCTGACAGACAATATCGCGCCCCCGCGCAAAGGCGACAATATCATGCACGGTCAGGAAATAACGCGCATAATCGAGCTGATCAATCAGCTCATATTCATGATCAATGGCGGCGCGCACTTTGGGCGGTACGCCGCCCGGATAACGCTCTTTGGCCCCAAGCTCGGTCAGACGAACCAAGCTCTCCATCGGCGTTTCCCCATCTGCCACCACTTCGTCGGGATATTCATAGCGCAGCTGGTCGAGGCTAAAACCGATGGCGTCAAATAAGTCTTCTTGAGCGGACAGCGCGTCTTGATAGCCTTTGAACAGGCGGGTGACTTCCTTGGGGCTTTTCAAGCGGCGCTCCCCATTTTGTAGGCGCAGATAACCCGCCGCCTCCAACGTGGTTTTCTCGCGGATACAGGCGAGGGTGTCAGCCAGAAGCGCGCGGTCTGGATGATGAAACAGCGCATCCATGGTGGCGATCAGGCGGGGGCGTGATCGCCCGTGACGGAGGGGTGCCACCAACTCGCTCAACATCATGAGCCTGTCAAAATCAGTGCCATCAAAGGGTCGGGTTGCGGCGATATAAAGATCGCACGACGGGGGTGTTGCGGCGATGCGCGCACGCGCCTGATCCAACCAGTCGGGCGTTATGACAGATGGGGGCACAAGGATGGCGCAGGCCCCGGCCATCGCCGCCAACACATCCTCTGCCGTCAAGGCGCAATCGCCTTTTTTGGCGCGGCGATTGCCCTTGGTGAGCGTCGCGGTCAAACGCCCCCAAGCGGGTCGGTCTTTGGGATAGATGAGGGTGTGAAAGCCGTCGCGATCAACCAGACGACTGCCGACAATCAGCCTGATGCCTGCTTCTTTGGCGGCCACATGGGCACGCACCACGCCCGCGACGGTGTTGATATCGGCCACACCGAGGCCTTTAAGGCCCAATCCATGCGCCGCCCACACCATCTCATCGGGCTGACTGGCACCGCGCAGGAAAGAAAAACTTGTGGCGCAAATCGGCTCAAAGATGGGCAATTTCATACCCCAATCCCATGAACATACCAGCGCGGCCGCTCAACAAGTCCCGGTAGGCCCTGACGATAGAGCCAGAAGCGGTGGCCTTCACCGGTCTCAACGCGGTAATAATCGCGGGCCTGTTCTTCCCCGCAGGCGATGCGCTCTGGCCCCTGTGCGCAGGCGACTTTGAAGGATAGCGCGCGCCAGCGAAATTGCCGCGGCGGACCGTCTGGAACTTCAGCAATGGCATCAATGGGTTGTGCGCATTCCAGCAACATGGCCGGACGACGTGCGGCGATATGAGCGGGGAAGTCTGTCGCCGCGACATGACCTGCCTGCGAGGCGTCACACATAGCCACGCGCGTCACCGCTTGTTCTGGCACCCATGATGCCACCGCGCCAAAACGGGTTACCCGCCCCGCCCCCAAGCGCGCCGATAGACGATCCGCCAAACGATGCAAAGCGTCGGCGCTGGCTAAAGCGGCCGCGGCAATCGGATCCAGATCGGCTACAATGTCTTCTAATCTCTGCACGATGGGCGCGCCGATTTCGATCAGATCAATACCAAAGCCCAGATCAAGGCCCGCGCCTTGGCTTAAGGCTTCTATGCGTTCGCGCAGCACACGGGCCCATAGAACAGCGTCGCGGTGTGGCCGCCCGCTACCCCCTTTCAGCGTTAACACCATGCCATCGACGCGATAGAGGTTCACGACCAGCCCCAGCGCCCCTTCATTATAGCGCGCCAGCAGTATGCAAATCTCCCCTACCGCTTTGCCGACAGCTTTTTCCAAGCCGTCGCGGGTCATCAAGGGTTCCATCAGGCGCAGCCGGACACGCCGGGGGATGATCTCGCAAACGGGGTCAATGGCTTCGTCTTCATAACCTTGCGCCCGCTCAAGCGCGGCCACCAAATCAATTCCAAACCGGCGCGCTAAAGCCGCCGATGATTGACCCGCCAAAGTGCCAATTGTTTTGAGGCCAAGCGCGCGTAACGCGCTGGCTTTCATCTCATCAATGCGCAAGCCTTCAATGGGCAGGGCGCCAACCAAAGCGCGCAAAGCCCTGCCATCGGGCGCGCTTAGCCCGCCTTTGGCGTCTGGTGCGAAACGGGCCAGCGCAAAGGCCGCCCCCGGCGTAGACGCGCAGGCGGCCCGTGCCGTCAGGCCAAGGCCGCGCATCGCGCGCAACATATCGGCCAATATCCCATCCTCGCCGCCAAACAAATGCGCGCACCCAGTGATGTCGAGAAAGAGCCCATAGGTGTTTGTCAGCCCCTTGACCGGTGCGACATAAGGCGTCCAGCGCATGGACCAGCGAGCCAGCGCCAGAAGATCGCTGGTCTCTTCGCCATGATCACTATCGGCCACCATAAGGTCTGGTACCAGCGCCTTGGCGCCCGCTAACATCATACCGCGCGATAGCCCAGCTTCCTCAGCGGCTCTATTGAGCGCGATCAGACGCACGCCGCCAGAGGCGCGCGCGGTCGTGGCAAAAGCCCCGCTCTGGCCGAGTCGAAAGCGGTTAGGCCCACTATTAGGCCCAGCGTTGGTGCGTAACAGGCGGTCGGTCGGCCAGCGCGGCAGGCTGATACAGGCGATGCGTCGCATCATCATACTCCAGATGAAAAGCCAAATGACTAAATTGTGGTTTGATGCCGCCCCGCGCGCGCTCAAGACGAACCCGCCATGAGGGCGGACCCGGGGCTGGCAGGCTTGGCCCCTGCGGGATGGGGCGGCTTGGCGCGCTGGTGATGCTCAGGCGGGCGCGGGCGGGCGCAAATGGGGGTGTGCGCAGGCTTTGTACCAATAAAACAAGGCTTTGACCGTGCTCGGCCGCCAATTGGATCCGCCGCGCCCCGGCCAGATTAAAACCCGACTTGGCCCCCGCCAAGGCCAAAACGCCGGCCAATCCTTGCGTTCGTGCGCATTCTTCAAGGCAGGCCTGAAAACGCTTGGCATCAGGTGCATCAACCAGCATAATGCGCGCACAAGCTAAGCCCCGCCCCTGTAGGCCCGGCCCATAAAAGGACCCCCAAGAACGCGCCTGCCCGCCATCTTGCACAATCACCAGATCGCCCGGTCTTTGCGCCATCATGATAGCACCACAGGCTAGGCTGAAACTGATATTGGCCGGCTCATCCATAAAGCTGGCGGGCACCAGTTCGCTGACCCCGCCCAATGCCAAGCCCCCGCCGAGCGCCTCATCAAACGCGCGCGCACCCGTGGCCAGAACCCTCGCTTCACCATGGGTCCCTGTCTCCAGAGCACCAATCTGGGCGCGCAAATATGCCAAATCCTGTCGCATGCTGATGTCGCTTTATCCTCAAACTTAATGTTCCTATTTTGTTCTATAATGGGCTTAACAAAGAGTCGAGTCCGTTTTGAGGAACCAGCACAAGGGTTACGTCCGGTTTTGGCGTTTAGACGGCTTGCCGCTACACGGCCACTTGGGCCGCTGGTTGGGCCGCTGGCATCGCCACAAATCTATATTGGGGCGGGGTGTGGCCATGCGCCTCGACATGGGCCCGATCCCAATAATGCAATTGGTTCTGGTGGTGCGTCAGGCAAATCTGAGTCATGCTTTTGGTATGGGCATGCTCGCGCGTCATCCATGGCGACCACCAAGCCTCTTGAGGCCGGGACGATGTATGAAAATCAATAAGCGCGCTTTGACTATCAGCGCTTGGTCTCACAAGCTGATCAAAAAGCCCGCGCCGTTTTGCCGCGACCTCTCTTTCTGAAATCGAGGATGAGGTCGTCACCCAAAGGGCCTCAGCACCAAGTTCAACACTGGATAATTCACGCCCCGTCCAATCAACGCGCATCTGGGCGGCGCGCGACACGATCACGCAGGTAAAAGGCGCAAATCGGCTCAGATCAAGTCCCGTAACCCGATCACATGCCGCGCCCACATCGCGGCCCAAAAGGGCCTCTGGCACGATCACACCCCGACTAAGCCCATCCAATGGCGCGGCGTGATCATATCGATTGAGGAGACAGGCCACCAGCCCATGCTGATTAAGACCAATCCACGTGCCCCCCGCTTTCAGGTCCAAAGGCGCGATCATACGAGCGCCATGCGAGACGTCCAATCTAGGGGGCGCTTCTGGCCGCGCGATGAGATCGTCACGGTTCATGGTGATCAAGCAGCGATCAGAGGCGCGCAGAAGTGTTAAAGTGCACATGGTCGCTGAGCGTTTAGTGGCCTTTTTGATCGTTTGATAGGGGTTATGATGTGAGGCGGGGGTTGTTTCAGGCACCCAGTTTGTCGTGTGATTGCAAGAGAAGATTGTGCGGCTTGGCAAAAGAATTGGCGTTGGGTGGCATTCGGCTCGGAACGCTAAAGCTGATCGCAGCGTGCCTCAAACGTGCAAATATCAATTCCCACGTTTAGCTTTTGGTCTGTTTTGCGCCAAGGGTGGTCGCTTTTGGGTGACTTTTTGGTTTTCGAAAGCGGATTTATGCTCAAGTTAGCGGATGAGGCTGTCTCACGTTTCAAGCGAGGCGAGATCACGAACGAAGCTCCCTAAATGGACACACGTCGTCATCGAAAGGCACTCGTTTTCGGCGGAACGCGGAGCCGTCGATGACCGTGGGACTGCTGATCCGATCCATCCGAAAATGCCGAAAAGCCGCGCGAGTCGGATCCCATGCAACCAGATACCACAGCGGCGGCAGGATCAGCATGGCTTGCGGTTCGACTTCCCGATCGGTTCGAGCGCCTGCCGCGTCTTGGTAAGTAAAGCGAAGGAGTCGTTGCTGAAGAAACGCCAACTCGAAAGCGGGAAGCACTGCTGGTTCGACTACACCCGCTTCCGATATGTCTTGCAATGGCGACAACCGCCCTACGTGTAGACAATCAAGAAGCGAGCGCAGCTCTCGCACTTTCTCGGATGGCAAGGCGAGTTCGATCTTAGCAAGAGCAGAGTCGGCCAGATCGGAAAAAGGAAAGGTCCGAGCGCTACGCATAGTCGCGACGCTGATCAATACCGCGAACACCTCGACGACAGAGAGCTTAGAGGCGGTCTGCACCGATCGTGGTTCTAGTTGAAGGCCGCCTCCTGGCCCGCATTCTGAATGAATGACGAAGCCTTGATCGCGAAGGGCACAGATGTCGCGAAGCATCGTGCGCCGTGAAACGCCGACCTCGAACGCGAGTTCGTCCACTGTCGCAGTGGCGGTGCGCCTTAGGGTGCGAATGATCGCGTCATGGCGGATGCGGATGCTCATGGCAGTACGATAGCATGAATGGTGACACTTTTTGGCACCATTTATACATACAGGGATGCAGCCAGTTCACAAAGGAGATCGGCGATAACATCCACTGATCAAGCTTCTGCTACTTTGCCTCGGAATCTTTATCCGGTGCAGCTGCACGGCTCGACGCCCACACCACCGAGACGTCGTCTCAGACTCATAAGGACTAAGGAAGTCATGTCACGCACTATCAAGCGCTTACTTATTGGAGGACTAATCATCATGGGACTATCAACCTCAGCAACCGCTAAGGAGCTAACTATTGTCAACCCGCAGAAACTTGGCGATCCAACGTCGAAGGGCTACAGCACAGCAGTGATTGTACCTGCTAATGCGCGGGTGGCCTATATTTCGGGGCAAGGCGGCTTTGACAGCACTGGCGGCTTGTCGCCCGACTTCGCGGCTCAAGTTGCTCAAGCATATACAAACCTTCGAACCGCCCTTGAGGGAATCGGAGCCAAACCGGATCAGGTGGCCAAGCTTACTGTTTATGTAGTCAATCACGACATGTCCAAGCTCGGAGTTCTGACACAGAACGTCATGGCGATGTTTGGCGACAGATTGCCCGCGCAAACCCTCATTTCTGTTCCAAAGCTCGCCATTGACCCAATGCTGTTCGAGGTAGAGGCAGTCGTCGTCCTCGACTAGCGCTGATCGCCGCTCTGGGGTGCACCCATGGATGCATCCCAGAACGTGGAACTCTTTGCTAGGATGTCTGTAAGCCGTCGAACAAAGAAAAGGAATTGGTCTAATGCCCTTTTCCAAGTCTCCTAACGGCTTGTGCGAACTCCAACCCGCCAGTCTCTTGTCGGCCAATCTAGGGGGTGCTTCTGGCCGCGCGATGAGATCGTCACGGTTCATGGTGATCAAGCAGCGATCAGAGGCGCGCAGAAGTGTTAAAGTGCACATGGTCGCTGAGCGTTTAGTGGCCTTTTTGATCGTTTGAT
>JBEINE010000207.1:0-4671 GCA_040378245.1 Hyphomonadaceae bacterium
AAAGAACCAGACGCGCTCTTGGGTCTGTCCCGTCTTTTTTGAATCAAAAAAGCGGGATAAACAGACCCTAAATAAGATACCGAGACGCGCAACCTGGTTCTGAAAGAACCAGACGCGCTCTTGGGTCTGTCCCGTCTTTTTTGAATCAAAAGAGCGGGATAAACAGACCCTAAATAAGATACCGAGACGCGCTCTCGTCTTCAGGCTGCGTGTGGGAGGTCTGTAATGGCGGTTTCATCTTGCTGAGATGGGAGAGGCTCAACCGCAACGGCTTCTTGTGCGCCCAATACCATGTGTTCGATTTCTTCGGTAGGCGCGACAAAAAATACCAACGGCCCAACCAAAACCGCCAAGGCTTTCAAAAACTGCTGATCGGTGAGAAAATCAAGCATGCACCTAAAACCTTTCTATTCCCGTTAAGGATTTAGAAAGGTTAATTAAGCAGAAGTAAACGCGTCTGAGAAGTGTTTTTCTTTATTTTTGATTTTTGGCTTTACCCCAACCAGGGAGTAATTAACCGTCTTTTATGTTCAAAATCATCAATTTGGGCGGACTGCGTTAATGTTTCGCCAATCTCATCAAGGCCCAATAGCATGGATTTCTTCCGTCCCGCATCAATGTCAAAGCTATGGATCTGGCCATTGGGCGCAGTTAGTATCTGACGCTCAAGATCGATTTCAAAGCGTGCGTTTTGGCCATTGGCCTGCGCCATCAGCTCGTCGACAAGGTGGAGGGGCAATACCAAAGGCAGGAGGCCGTTTTTAAAGCAATTATTGTAGAAAATGTCTGCAAAACTTGATGAAATCACGCAATCAATGCCAAAATCCTGCAAGGCCCAGGGCGCATGCTCGCGCGATGACCCACAGCCAAAGTTCGGCCCGACGATCAAGATTTTTGCACCCTGATAAGCGGCTTGATTGAGCACAAAATCAGGCTTTGGGACCCCATCGGCGTCAAACCGCATATCGAAGAACAAGCCTTGGCCCAGCCCAGTCCGCTCGACTGTCGCCAAAAATTGCTTGGGGATGATCTGGTCAGTGTCGATATTGGCCACGGGTAGGGGTGCGGCAAACGACGCGAGGGTGGTGAATTTTTTCATCAACGGGGTCCTAAACCTTCTTATGGATTGGCGTTTTTCGTCTCAAGTTTAAAGTCGCCATCATTTTGGCTGATGGTAACACCCCCGCCATCCATAGCCTCAACCTCTAGGTCGCCGTCACCGCGCCGGTCAAAGTCGCCTTTGATCTGTGCGCCGTCCTTGGCCGTGCAAGCGATCCTCCCGACGCTCACAAAAGAGGTTGGAGCCATGTTGGTCAAAACGGGCGCGCAATTGAGATTGCCTTTGACTTGTTGCTCTTTTAGGCCACCCAAAACCAAGTCGCGAAAGTTCCCGCCCGCGCCTGCGATAATAGCCCTCAACCACGGGGTGTCCGTCAAAGACACGGAGCTGGCATTAGGAGATGCTTTCACAGACACTTCCGTCGTCGCAGCTTCTTCTGCGGCTTGATCTGCAGCCGTGGGGGACGGAACTGGGGCGACCGGGGCTTGCATGGTGCGCGGATTTTCTGGGGGTGCAACAAAGCCAGTGTTCACCTCAGGCGGCTTGGGCTTTAAGGATTGATAAGCACCAAAGCCAAAAAGGCAGGCGCCGACAATGATCAGCGGCACCATCGCGCTTGGTTTATTGGATCCCGCCATCGATTTCCCCCTTCCCTACAGATTGAATGTTGCAACAATTGGTACATGATCGCTAGGCTTATCCCATGTGCGCGGTTCGCGGTGAACCTTAAAGCCCGAAGGATCAAACCTTTCGGCGATCCCCGTTGTCGCCCAGATGTGATCCAACCTGCGGCCCCTGTCATTCTTGGTCCAGTCAGGCGAGCGATAGCTCCACCATGAAAACAGCTTTTCACTTTCGGGCACCGCGACGCGCGCCAGATCGCTAAAGCCCCCTTTGGCCATGATCGCTTTAAGCGCGTCTGTTTCAACAGGGGTGTGACTGACGACATTCAATAATTGCTTGTGACCCCAAACATCATTCTCATAAGGCGCGACATTGAGATCACCAACGACAATGAGGGGTGGACCCTCTTTGCGCGCGCCATAAACCTGCTCCATGCGGGCGAGAAACTCTAATTTATGGGCAAATTTCTCATTGATCGCCACGTCAGGTTCATCGCCGCCAGCTGGCACATAGAGATTGTGGATGGTGACACCGTGCACCTTGACCGCCGCCACCCGGGCTTCTTCACGCTGGCACAGAGCGGGCTCGTCGGCTTCTTCAAGGGGAAAGCGCGACGCGATGGCGACCCCGTGCCAGCCCTTTTGACCGCGAATATGCAGATAAGGCAGGCCCATCTCAACAAAAGCGGCGCTGGGAAACTCACCATTGCGGCATTTGATTTCTTGAAGGCACAAGACGTCTGGCCGATGTTCTTCAACAAAGCGCTTAACCAGAGGCGCGCGCAGGCGCACCGAGTTAATGTTCCAAGTGGCGATTGATAAAGGGCTCATGGTGCTGCCTTAATCGACTTGGGGCGCAGGCGAAAGTGCGCTAAGCGGCTGGCTATGGCTAAAACTCTTTATGATAAAATCTGGGACGCTCACACCGTTGGCACAACGCAGGCTGGGGAAACCCTCCTCTATATTGACCTGCATTTGATCCATGAAGTCACCACCCCGCAGGCGTTTGAAGGCCTAAAAGCGGCTGGTCGCGGTGTGCGACGCCCCGATCTGACACTGGCCGTTGCCGATCATAATACGCCCACCGCCAATCAAGCCGCGGGGCTGGCAGGCGTAGAGGACCCCCAAGCCCGCCTACAATTGGAAACCTTGACCGCCAATGTTGCCAAGCACGGGATTGAGTTTTTCCCGATGGGCGATTTGCGCAATGGCATTGTGCACGTCGTAGGCCCCGAACAAGGGCGCACACAACCTGGCATGACCATCGTGTGCGGCGATAGCCACACCAGCACCCACGGGGCATTTGGCGCGCTGGCCCATGGGATTGGCACCAGCGAAGTTGAGCATGTGCTGGCGACCCAGACTTTGCTGGCCCGCAAAATGAAAAATATGGCCGTGATAGTAGATGGGCAATTGGCACCAGGGGTGGGCGCTAAAGATATCGCGCTGGCCATTTGCGCGCGCATCGGGACGTCGGGGGGCACGGGCTATGTGATCGAATATCGCGGATCAGCCATCCGGGCTTTGTCAGCAGAAGGCCGGATGACTTTGTGCAATATGGCCATTGAAGCTGGTGCCCGCGCCGGTTTGATTGCGCCCGATCAGGTCACATTCGACTATCTTCGTGGCCGTCCAGCCGCGCCCAAGGCTGGGGCTTGGGAACAGGCCATGGCCTATTGGCAGACCTTGTTCTCCGACGAAGACGCTCATTTTGATCAAGTGGTGACGATTGACGCCGCGGGGATCGCCCCCAGCGTCACATGGGGCACAAGCCCCGAGCAAGTGGTCGCTATTGATGGCTTTGCCCCCAATCCTGATGATTTGACAGACCCCAACCAACGTGAAGCCGCAGCCCGCTCTCTGGCTTATATGGGCATTACGCCCGGTCAGAAGATGACAGATTTGGCGGTACAGCGCGTGTTTATCGGCTCTTGTACCAATTCGCGGATTGAGGATTTGCGCGTCGTTGCTGGATTAGTTGCGGGCAGAAAAGTGGCCGAGGGGGTGCGCGCCATGATTGTACCAGGCTCTGGCCTTGTGCGGATGCAGGCCGAGGATGAAGGTCTGGATCAGGTTTTTCTAGCGGCGGGATTTGAGTGGCGGGAGCCTGGTTGCTCAATGTGCCTTGGGATGAATCCCGACCGCTTGGCCCCGTTTGAGCGCTGCGCCTCAACCTCCAACCGCAACTTTGAAGGCCGTCAAGGCCGCGATGGTCGCACGCATTTGGTATCTCCAGCTATGGCCGCTGCTGCGGCTTTGGCGGGGCATTTAGCGGATGTGCGGGATATCCTATAGCCCCAAATTAAAGATAACTTAAAGCATCGCCTCCAAAATGAGGCGATGACGGCGCACAAACCAGATTCCATTAGTCAGATTATGTTGGCCGCCGCGCTGGCTGGTGCCGCCTTAGGTTTTGTCTCCCCCCTCCCACTATCGCCAGCATCTGCGCCCAAGCCCGTAACGGCTACAGCCAAAACAGCCGCGTTCCAAGCTAAAGTTATCCATATCAGCGATGGCGACACACTCACCGTGCGCGTCAGCACCACGGACGTGGAAGATGAAAACATCAAAATTCGCCTCGCACAGATTGATGCGCCCGAGCGCGGTCAACCATGGGGCACGCGTTCTAAGCAGGAAATTGCGCGAATGGTTGATGGTAAGACAGTTATGATTTTGCCTCAATCAACTGACCGTTACGGCCGGACGATTGCGCAAGTTGAGATTGACGGAACCGATGTCAACCGCCAAATGGTGGCGCTCGGGGCGGCGTGGGCGTACCGCGACTATATGCATGATGCATCACTGCTGGCGCTTGAAAATAAAGCAAAAACAACCCGCCAAGGGCTTTGGGCCATGCCAGAAAATGAGCGCATACCGCCATGGGAGTATCGCGCTATGCGACGCGCAGCAGCCGGTGTTGCCGCCGGACGTTAGGGGCTGCCCCGTCTTTTTTGAATCATAAAGCGGGATAAACAGAACCTAAATCAA
>JBEINE010000198.1:0-4870 GCA_040378245.1 Hyphomonadaceae bacterium
GATTGTGCGGTTAATGTCGTCTCCCCTCACCCCCTACCCTCTCCCCGCAAGATCGGGGCGTGGGGCTATCTTACCTGTGGGTGAGGGGTGGTGGGGCAGGGTCTTTGATTGGGAGTGTGCGGTTAAGGTCGACGCCCCTCACCCCAACCCCTCTCCCCGCAAGAACGGGGCGAGGGGCTATCTTAACTGAGGGTGAGGGGTGGTGGGGCAGGGGCTTTGATTGGGATTGTGCGGTTAAGGTCGACGCCGCTCACCCCAACCCCTCTCCCCGTAAGAACGAGGCGAGGGGCTATTCGTTTAGCTTTTGCTCGATCACCCAAACGACGGCTTCAAGGTCGTGATAAACCGCTCCATCGCCAAATCTAAGGACGCGGTATCCAAGCGCATTTAGTCTTGCGTGGCGCTGCGCGTCGCGGGCTTGAACGTCGGGATCATTATGCACCCCACCATCGATCTCAATAACAAGACGCGCCGATACGCAAGCAAAGTCGACAACCAAGCCACCTAGAGGCACTTGCCGGCGAATTTTGTGGCCGCCGATTTGTCCGTTTCGGACCCGTTGCCAGAACAATTCCTCGCTTTTAGTGGCGACTTGGCGGAGGTGGCGGGCGCGTGTGATGGATTTGGCGGTGCGGTCTAGCATAGTTAGAACGCATCATGAACATTTGTTGCCGTCAAGAGTGTCTATGTTAGCGATGACACCTCCCCCGCTGCGCAGGAGAGGACAGGCATTGTCAGCTCATCGGCAGCCCAGGTCCCAGATGCTCTGCTAAAAACGTATCAATCGCTTCAAGCACTTGAATCCGCGTCGCCGCACGCGATAGCCAATGGTCTTCGCCTTTCATGCCCACATAGCGCACAGATTTCCCAGCTGACTTAAGGGCATTTTCCATATCCTTGCTTTGGCGAACCAGCACAACGCTATCGTCTTGGCCGTGCAACAATAGCACAGGTGCACGCACATTTTGCGCCAATCTGCGCGGGCTGACGGCCCGCATCGCTGGGAGATCATCGGCGCCAATATGATCGCGCCAATAGTTTAGCCGGTTTGACGCCAAACCTCTCGACGGCCTGCCTTCATCGACAAGCACGCGCTCCAAATCTGAAACACCCGCCACTGAAACCACACAGCGATAAAGGTCTGGCGTTAAAGTAGCCCCTGCGAGGGCGGCATATCCGCCATAGCTGCCCCCGACAATACAAACGCGCTTGGGGTCAGCCAGTCCTGAAGAAACAGCCCACGCCACGGCATCAGACACATCATCCTGCATGCGCTTGCCCCATTGCCTGCGGCCAGCTTTTTTAAACTGCAGCCCAAAGCCGGTGGAGCCACGAAACTGCGGCTGAACAATCACATAACCTTTGCTGGCCATAAATTGTGCCCAAAAGTCAAACTCAGGATAGTCACGCGCAGCTGGGCCGCCATGGGGCATCATGATCATTGGTGCATTCTTTGGGGCAGGGTGGCTAGGCGGGGTTGTGACATAGACAGGAATATCCACGCCATCGCGGCTTTTAAAAGTGGCAGACGTGACGGCCCCCATGGTCTGCCCGCTCAGTGTTGGTTGGGCCTCACCCAATATGCGCAAGCGCTCTCCTTGGGTATCATAAAGGTAGTAAGTCGCTGGGCTACCGGGAGCCGCTGCGGACACGATCATCTGCTTCCAGTCAATCCCAGAATCTATGATGCGGACAGTTTGCCCTCTAAACGTGGCGTCGAGCCTCGCTTGCGCTTTGATCAAAGCTGGATCGAGCCAGCGGATATGTGGATCAATTCCCCCCAAAGATACCCCAGTGAGCTGGCGGGTCCAAGGGTCTCGCACGAGGCCTGCAAGTTCGATATCGTCCGTGCGCAAAAATTGGGTAATCGTCCCATCCACTGGGTTTAACGATTCGATAGTGCCAAACTCGGCCTCGTTCTGGCGCGTGAATAAAATGCGACCATTGGGCTGCATCTCTAGGAGCCCAAACGGCCGGGTTCCTGCATCGGAATCCACTAGAACATCGCGCCATGACATTGGCCCTTCGCGCACCTTGATGCGGGCCGTCTTGCGAGCGGCGTTATGGTCGGCGCGCGCCAGAACCTTGCCAGCACGGTCAACCAGCCACGCGTAGGTGTCCTCTCCTCCGCGCTCAACCATTTGGACTTTGCCAGTTACGACATTGACTTTGTATAAATTATGGGTCCGCACACCAAATTGAACCACCTCGCCAGCGGACATTAGGATAACGTCTGGCTCATCGAGCAGCAGGCTTACGACGCTAGCACCGGCATTGTACTGGCGTTCGGTAGCGGCCGATAGCAAGAGGTTTTGCGCGCTCCCCCCTTGTGGGTTTACCGCAACGATCCGAAACACCTCAAAAAGCGCGTCAGTTTCAATCGTCGTACTGATCGTGACCAACAGATGACCATTTTCTTCAAATTGCAGCCCGCGTAATTTAAACTTGCCAATGTTAATTCGGTAGCTGCGTTCGGTCGCGAACTCAAAGATAGCGACATCAAAATTACCATCCTCACGCGTAATGCCAAAGGCGAACCGACTGCCGTCTTTGGATAGCGCTAGACTTTCAAACTTAGGTAATGCGCCAAATCTGGCCGCTGGCGTCAGGGCCGTGGGTGTCGGTGTGTCGCGGGAGGTTGTCGCGGGCTGAGCGCGTATTGGCTCGTTCAACAGCGAGGCGGAACTGATAGCAATGATTGTGAAGACGATAAATGCCCGAATTAGCTTTCGCATGCTATCTTTTAACCCCTTAACTCAATTGTCGAAAAGCGAGTTTTTACAATCTGTTCACGGTATATCTGGATCAGATTGTGAACTTCTACACATAGAAAAGCTGCACGAGCAACAGGGGAAGTTTTTACTATTCTTGGGAATTACAATCAAGGGAGAACAAGTGGCGACACGAAGAAAACCCCCTCCGTCACTGCGTGACACCGCCCCCGCTGCGCAATGTTACAGATTTATTCTTGACGCGACAGGCGGCGACAGGCAGACGAACAACGCTGACGTGGCCCGCGTGTTTGCGCGCCGGATCAGACCGTGAGTGACTGCGGGAGAGATGAGCCGCCCTACCAATCGGACCACGCCGAAGGAGCAACCGCCCCGGAAACTCTCAGGCAAAAGGACCGCAGTCGCATGATAACGCTGGAGAGTGTCAGGCTATGGCCTGACCGCCGAAGGAGCAAGTGGCCCTCAAATCCTTGAGGCTCCCACGAAAACTCTCAGGTTTTAGACAGCTGGGGCGCATGTGCAGTGGCCATTGGGTCAAGGTGCGTGCGCGGACCTGTCGAGACCTTTTGATGAGTGATGCCGAAACCCTTAAGAAGACGCCGTTGAGCCATATGTGGCCAGCGCTGGGCGCTCGCATGGTCGGTTTTGCGGGCTATCTGATGCCTGTGCAATTTGCCGACGGCGTGATGGCTGAGCATAAATGGACGCGCGACAAATGCGGTCTTTTCGATGTCTCTCATATGGGGCCAGCGTTTTTGATCCTTAATGACAAGAGCCTGACGGGTGACGCCGCCCATGCGGCGATTGCCGCCATTGCTGAGACGATCCTGCCCTGCGATGTGTCGGGCCTCGCCCCTGGTCAATTGCGTTATACGACGCTGCCAAATGAACAGGGCGGCGTGCTCGATGATTTGTTTGTAGGCCGCCCTCTCGATCCCGCCCGGCAAGGCATGCTCTATTTCGTCGTCAATGCCGGCTGTAAGGAGCAGGATTTTGCGATGATTGCCAAGGCGGGTGCGGGCCTGGCGACACTCGTACGCGCTGATGATCGCGCTTTGATTGCGCTGCAAGGCCCCAAAGCCGTTGATGTGATCGGCAATGTGGGGGATGGGCCGAAGAAGCTGGGCTTTATGGAGTTTATGGCCGTTGATGGGCCGTTTGGTCGCGTTGTGGTGTCTCGCTCCGGCTATACAGGCGAGGACGGGTTTGAGGTTTTGATCAAGGCGGACCGGGCCGAAGAATGGGTCCGCACTTTGCTGGCGCACGCGCATGTCAAGCCTATCGGCCTTGGCGCGCGCGACAGCCTGCGCCTTGAAGCGGGTCTATGTCTTTATGGCCATGACCTCGATGAAACCACCAGCCCGATTGAGGCGGGATTGGCCTGGACGATCCAAAAAGTGCGGCGAGAGCGCGGCGACTTTCCCGGTGCAGAACGTATTTTGTCTGAGCTTGTCAATAAGCCAGCCCGCCGCCGCGTTGGCTTGTTGCCGACTGACAAGGCCCCTGCGCGCGAGGGGGCGGACATTCGCGATCTCAATGGCCACAAAGTTGGTGTCGTAACCTCGGGCGGCTTTGGTCCGACACTGGGAACGCCGATTGCTATGGGCTATGTCGATAGTGCACATGCTAAGGTTGGCACGCCCCTTGATATCATCGTGCGTGACCAGCCCCGCCGCTGGCATGTCGCCACCCTTCCATTTGTACCCCATAATTATCATAGAAAAGGCTGACTTATGACGTTGAGGTTCACCAAAGACCACGAATGGGTCTCGGTTAATGACGATATCGCAACCTGTGGCATCACCGCTTATGCCGCACAGCAATTAGGCGACGTCGTGTTCGTCGAAGTGCCGCCCATTGGCAAAGTTGTGCTGCAGGGCGCCGATTTGGCGGTGGTTGAGAGCGTTAAGGCGGCTTCAGATGTCTATGCGCCGGTTTCGGGCATGGTGATTGAGGTCAATGAGATGCTGGCCGATGCCCCCGAAGGCGTCAATGATTCCGCCGAATCCGACGGTTGGTTTGCCAAAATCAAATTGAGCAATGCCGATGAGCTTGATGCCCTGATGGATCGCGCGGCTTACGACGCTTATGTGGCGGGGCTTTAAGCGAAATCGGAGCGCGCAGCACGGGCTGCGCAC
>JBEINE010000226.1:0-3943 GCA_040378245.1 Hyphomonadaceae bacterium
ATCTAATTTAGGGTCTGTTTATCCGGCTTTTTTGAATCAAAAAAGCGGGACAGACCCTAGCAGCCGGTTTTGCACCGTTTCTTGATTTCAAGAAAAAGTGGGCGGAACAATCAAACAGCGGCGACCGAGCAGCATGGGGGCCTAGACCTTACACCCCCGCCGCCTCCAAGGCCTCACTCGCCTCCACCCAAGCGGCCTCGGCTTTGGCCAGCGCGGCGGCATGAAACTCGCGCTTCTTGGTGAGGTCGGCCACTGCCTTTGCACCTTCGGCGTAAAAGCTGGGTGAGGCCATGCGGGCGTCAATCGTTTCAAGGACCTGTTGCTCCTTGGCGATGGCTTTTTCAGCATCGGCCAGACGAAACCGCAGTGTCGAGGCCGAAGGGCCTTTCTTGGCGACCGGCGGCAAACCAGACTGCGATACTGGCGCCGCGATCTTGCCTTTCCCATCAGGTCGATCCGCACTCAAAACAAGGCCGCGATAATCGCTCAGATCGCCATCATAGGCCCGCGCATGACCGTCGTGCACCAGCCACAAGCGCTCGGCGCACGCTTCGGCCAGATAGACATCGTGCGTGATAAGGAGAACAGCGCCCGAATACTCATTGAGCGCATGGATCAGCGCCTCGCGGCTATCAATGTCTAAATGGCTTGTTGGCTCGTCAAGGATTAGAACATGGGGCTTGGTATGGGCCATCAGGCCCAGCAGGAGACGAACCTTTTCGCCGCCTGATAATTTCTCGACATTGGTGTCAATCTTTTCCTGACCAAAGCCCATGCGGGCCGCCAGCGAGCGGTGACGCGCTGGAGGCCAGTCCGGCTCAAGATCGCGGACATGCTGCAGAACGGTTTCGCCCGTTCGCAATTCGTCCAATTGGTCCTGACTGAAATAGCCCATCCGTACCGCTTTCGACGCCCGCCTTTGACCGTTCAGTAAAGCCAATTTTGCACCGATTGACTTCACCAATGTTGTCTTGCCCTGACCATTAGGTCCGATGATGACGATGCGGTCATCATGGTCCAACCTGAAATCGACTCTGCGTAAGACGGGCTTGCCTTCAATATAGCCAAGATCGGCACCCTCGATCTGAACCAGCGGGCTCGCCAGTTCGGCGGGTTCATCAAAGTGGAAGGGCATGGCCCGATCATTGATGGGGACCGAAATCTCCTGCATCTTCTCCAGCATTTTGATGCGGCTTTGGGCTTGGCGGGCTTTGGAGGCTTTGGCACGGAAGCGATCAACGAAGGCTTGCAAATGGGCTTTTGCGGCATCTTGCTTAGCCTTTTGACCACTCAAGAGAGCCGCCCGTTCTGCGCGCTTGCGCAGATAGGTATCATAGCCGCCGGTGTGGACTTCAAGTTTTGCGTCTTCCAGCGCCATGATATGGGTCACAGACCGATTGAGCATCTCGCGATCATGACTGACCACCAGAACCGTATTGGGATATTTGCGCAGAAAACTTTCAAGCCAAGCCGCCCCTTCAAGGTCAAGGTAATTGGTCGGCTCATCCAGTACCAACAGATCAGGCATGGAGAATAAGACCCCCGCCAATGCCGCCCGCATCCGCCAACCACCAGAGAAAGACCCCGCCGGATTGCGCAATTCCTCCTGCTTAAAGCCCAGCCCGACTAAAATTTCACTGGCCCTTGCCTCCGCCGAATAAGCGTCAATATCGGCCAGCCGCACATGGATTTCGCCGATTCGGTCAGGATCGGTGGCGATTTCGGCTTCTGCCATCAGGCTGGCGCGTTCGGCGTCGGCGGCCAGCACCACCTCCAGCATCGGATCAGAGGTCGCGGCGATTTCTTGGGCTACAAAGCCCATACGCGCACCGCGTTTGAGCCGCACCGCGCCATCGGCTTTGCCGGCATCTTCTTGAATGATCCGCAATAAGGTGGACTTGCCAGAGCCATTCTTCCCCACCAGCCCCACTTTCCAGCCATCCGAAATAACCGCATTGGCCCCATCAAACAGGACGCGCCGCGCGAGGCGGTGAGTAAGGTCGGTGATTTGTAACATGGGGAGGGTTGGTTTCTAAGCTGAACGGTTTGGAGGCTTCATAAAGGGTGCGTTGGCAAAAGTCACCTTGAGGCCGCTGCAGACAGGCCGGGCTTATAATGTGTCACGATAGCGGTTGGTGATGGGATAGCGCCGGTCGCGGCCAAAATTGCGTGTGCCGATCTTGACCCCGGGCGGCGCTTGGCGGCGCTTATATTCGGCGACATACAGCAGGTTTTGAATACGCTGCACAAGGGCCACATCATGGCCCCGGGCCACGACGTCTTCAATCTCCTCTTCCTCCTCAACAAAGGCGTGCAGCATATCATCAAGGGCGGGATAAGGGGGCAGGCTATCTTGATCGGTCTGGTTCTCGCGCAATTCCGCAGAGGGCGCTTTATCAAGAATGCGCTGGGGGATGACTTCGCCATGGGGGCCAAGGCCGATGGCGCTGATATTGGCATTGCGCCAAGCCGACAGAGCGTAAACCTCCATCTTATAAAGGTCTTTGAGGACATTATAGCCCCCACACATATCGCCATAAAGCGTCGCATAGCCGACGGCCATCTCGCTTTTATTGCCCGTCGTCAGCACCATGTGACCCAATTTATTGGATAGCGCCATCAAGATCACCGCGCGCGTCCGGCTCTGGATGTTTTCTTCGGCCACGCCGGGCGCTGTTCGGGCAAACAAAGGCACGAGCATCGCATGAAAGGCTTCCACGGCTGGCTCGATGGCCACGATATCATAAGCCACGCCAAGGCGGCGGGCATTGTCGGCGGCATCGTCGAGGCTGTCTTGGCTCGTAAAGCGCGAGGGCATCATGACACAACGCACCCGCTCTGGCCCCAGTGCATCAGTCGCCACCGCCGCACTGAGACCTGAATCAATGCCGCCCGATAGGCCCAACAAAACGCCCGGAAACCCATTTTTATCAACATAATCGCGCAAAGCCAGCACCATGGCGGCATAGTCCGCCGGCAGGCCCACCACCGGCTCCGCCATCTTGGCCTCGACACAGACCCACGTGCCGCCCGTCTTCTCCCAACGCGCAACCGACAAATCCTCGGTAAAATTGGGCAGGCTTTGCACGATCTCACCGCTGGCGGACAGAGCAAAGCTGCCCCCGTCAAAACACAGCTCATCCTGCCCGCCCACTTGATTGACATAAATCAGCGGCAGGCCTGTTTCAGCGACCCGCGCGCGCCCATTGACAAGGCGTTCGTCTCGGACCGGGCGGCGATAGGGTGAGGCATTGGGCACAATTAACAATTCCGCGCCCTGAGCCTTCAGCGCGGCACAAACGCGATCAAACCACATGTCCTCACAAATCGGCACCCCAATCGCCACGCCCTTCATCATCACAGGCGCAGGCAATGGCCCCGCATCAAACACCCGCTTTTCATCAAAAACCGCATAATTGGGCAGCTCATGCTTAAAGCGCACGTCCTGCACTTTGCCATCGGCCAACACCGCTATCGCATTATAAAGGCCGGTGTCCGTCCGCCACGGCGTACCGACAATAATCGCCATCCCGCCGCTTTGGGTATCGCGCGCTAGCTCATGGACCGCGTCCATACAATCTTTGACGGCGGCGGGCTTACGGACCAAATCCTCGGGCGGATAGCCCAAAATATAAAGCTCCCCCAACACCAAAATATCAGCCTGATAAGACCGCGCCCACAGCACAGCCACCCGCGCCTGATCCAAATTACCCCCAATCGCCCCCACGACCGGGTTCATCTGGGCGGTGACGATGGTGAGCTTGGTGGTGGGGGAGGTCATGGCGGAGACCATAGCGCGGTGCGGGGCAGAGGCAAATCGTTTCTCCAATGGGTCCTCGCTCCGTTCTTAGGGGGAGAGGGTAGGAGAAGCAGGCTAGGGTTCCTAGCCCCTCGCCCCGTTCTTACGGGGAGAGGGGTTGGGGTGAGGGGCTTCGACGTTTGC
>JBEINE010000067.1:0-14483 GCA_040378245.1 Hyphomonadaceae bacterium
GAGGAATTTGTGGCGAAACTTATTGATGGCCATCCAGAGCGGCCCGCCTAGCATCAATGTCGGCATCAAATCGAGATTATCGCAAAAGACTTCAAGTAAGGCCGCCAGATCTGGTGTGTCCCATTCGCCCGCCATCAGGCCTTCAGCAAATCCGATATCGCCCTGAGACAATACCCGTTTGATAAAGGCGAAGTCCTGGATCAATAAAGTGGCAACTTTGCCGGGCTTGGCACCTTTAAACGTGATCGCACGACCGTCAGGCAGCGACACATAGACCTGACCCTGAACGATATTGGTCAGCGCCATGGCTGCCATTTTAAACGACATTGGGATGTTCTTCAGGGCGCGGGCCGATGCGGGCGTCATTTCTTGCGCATCAGGTAACGTGAGTTCAGTCATAGGTAATGGGGGTCCTGATTGTTGGGCCAAGGTTTTTGGCCACGCTGGCGGCGGGTGGGTCTTTTGGTCTTTCGTAATATTTGGCACCTTTGAAGAGCAGCTTTAGCGCCTCAAAGTGAATCGCCGCCACGACTTTTAATGTCAAAAAAGGGATGGCGAAAAATGCTTTTTTCAGCTGAGTGTCGTTAAGCTCTAAGCGACGCGCTTTCAGCGTAGCGACATGGTCGCGAACCTCGTCTCTGAACTTATCAATCACCAAAGACAAAGTGTCGGCGGGTGGGCGTAATGTAAATGCATAGCGGCCCGAGACGTCGAAAAACGGAGAGACGTGGAATACTTTGTCGGCCCCGTGACGTTCGATAGCGTCGTCATTCGCCGGAGCGATGTAGGAATGGGTCTCGCCAAATGTATTGTTCACTTCATAAATCACGCCGCGAAGCTCCCCAAGCTGGCTATACGCGAAGAACACCGAAATTGGATTGAATACAAAGCCCAAAACACGGGGAAATGTCAGTAGCCGGATCGGGCCGCCATCAAGGGCGACTCCGGCCTCGCAAAGCCTGGCTTCCACCCAAGGCCGAAGCGGCTGTCCGCTGCGATCACCATGATCTCGATCATAAAAGGAAAAAGGCGCAAAGCGATTGTGTTTCAGCCACTTAAGCCTCACACATGTGGCGTCAACTTCATCAATATCAATGAAAAGCTGAAAAATGTCATAGCTGAGTTTATGCTCAAATGGTGCGAAGCGCACATGTGTCGTCCGTCCACGGTAAAGACCCGAATCTGGGACGTGCTGCATGGACAGCTGAGATAAGGCGTTGTTCGTCACGGGCGGGTCGCATCACATTGTTGGGGGGCTGGCGAAATGGGCTCACACGCCTCGCGCGCAATATCATCTTCCACAAATGTCCAAGGTATTTGCCCGCCTAGCCGTAAAGCCGCCCGTAATCCGGCGCGCAGCCCGTCTTCATGAAAGCCGTAGCCCTGCCAAGCGCCAGCAAACCAGACGTGATTGACCCCTTGAACTTTTGGGAACAAGCGCTGCGCCTTTGCGGCCGCGCCGTCAAAGATCGGGTGTTCATAGGCGATGCTGGTAAAGACCGTATCGGGGTCGAGTGGGCGGGCCGGATTGAGCGTCACAAACAGCGGTTTCGATTTGTCGATAGGCTGCAAACGATTCATCCAATAGGTCAGCTCAATGGGCGCATTGGGATCACCCTTGGAGACATTCCAACTGGCCCAAGCGGCTTTGCGTTGCGGCATGGCTGCGCTGTCGCGGTGAAGAACGGCTGTATTGGGCGCATATCGCACCGACCCCAAAAGCTCGCGCTCTAAAGCGTCAGCATCGCTCAAGATCGCCAGAGCTTGGTCAGAATGGCAGGCAAAGACGATCTGGTCAAAAGCTTCAACTGATCCCTGCGCCGTCTTTAGATGGGCTTTACCGCCAGATCGAGTCACCGAGACCACAGCTGTTGACAGCCTGACGCGCTCACCCAAAGCCGCTGCAAATCGGCTCACATAGCGGCGCGACCCGCCTACCACGGTGCGCCAGTCCGGACGCTCAACATGGAGGAGGCGGTGGTTGTTAAAAAAGCGGATGAAGCTGGATGCCGGATAGTCCATCATGCCAATTTCAGGTGTCGACCAGATGGCGGCTCCCATGGGCACAAGATATCGGTCGACAAAGGATTGCGAGAAGTCATGTTTCCGGCAATAATCGCCAAGGCTCATCGTCAAAAGCTCAGGGTTTGAGACGTCTTTTTGCGCCTGTGAATTGAACTTGAGCATGTCAGCCAATAAGGCCCAGTGACTTGGATTGAACGCGTTGCGCTTCCAAGCGAAAAAGCCCGGTGCGCCGTCTGATCCCCACTCATGGCCCGGGCGGCCATCACGCACAGAAAAGCTCATGTCCGATTGAACAGTCTCGACATTGAGGGCCTCAAACAGAGCGATCAGATTGGGATAATTCAGGGCATTATAAACGATAAAGCCCGTATCCACATCAATGGGGGTCCCGTCATAATTGATGGAGACAGTGTTAGAATGACCACCCAATCGGTCAGCTTTTTCGAAGACGACAACCTCGTGCACATCGCGTAATGCCCAAGCCGCGGAAAGCCCCGTGATGCCCGAACCAATAATGGCGATTCTCATACACTTTCTCCAGCAGACATGCCCTTGATGCTTGTCAACGCTTCCAAAGCGCGGGCGCGACCCGTGGCGTGATCAATGATCGGGCGGGGATAGGTTTCACCCAATGTAATGCCAAGGCTTTGCAAAATGGGCGCGGGCGCATCAAAGGGGCGATGGATTAAACTATTAGGTAAGCGGGCAATTTCTGGTACCCAGTGTCTCACATATTGGCCTTTTGGATCAAAGGTCTCGGCTTGGGTCATAGGGTTGAAAATCCGAAAAAACGGCGCTGCATCGGCACCGCTTCCCGCCACCCATTGCCAGCCAGCCGCATTATTTGCAATGTCGGCATCCACCAATGTGTCCCAGAACCATGCCTCGCCATGCCGCCAATCTTGCAGCAAATGCTTGACCAGAAACGATCCCACAATCATGCGCACCCGGTTATGCATCCACCCTGTAGCATAAAGCTCCCGCATCCCCGCATCGACAATAGGATAACCTGTCCGCCCTTTTTGCCACGCTTTCAGGGCGCGTGAGTCACTTATCCATGGGAATGACCGAAAGTTCGGTTTCCAGCTTTGGTCTGGGAAATCCTCAAAATGATAGACAAGTTGGGTCGAGAACTCCCGCCACACCAATTCTGACAAGAAAGTCTCGCCATGCTCTTTAATCTCAGGGGTGCTTGCCATTTTGGCTCGAACAGCATTCCAGACGCGACGGATGGATATCTCGCCAAAGCGCAGATGGGGGGATAGGCGCGAGGTGCCAATCAGCGAAGGCACGTTGCGATTTTCCTTATAACCAGCGATACCATTCGCCAAAAATGCATTGAGTTTGGCGGCGGCACCAACCTCGCCCGGTGTCCACAGATCAGCCAGTCCGGCCGACCAGTCAGGCTCTTTGGGCCGCAAGTTCCAATCGGCCAAGGTTTCGCTCGCCACTGTGTTTCCAGAGAACCCTGTCACCTTAGGGATAGAGGCCGCAAGACTGGCCCAAGCATCGCAGGACGGGATCGCAGCGCGCTTAAATGGCGTGAACACTTTAAACGCGCCGCCACTGCCGGTTTTGATCTCCCAGGGTTCAGTCAGAACGCTACCCTTGTGGCTTTCAACTTTGATACCACGGGCAATAAGGCTCTGCTTGATCGATGCGTCCATTGGCTTGGACCAGCCGTAATAGCGGCGCGTCCAATGGACGGACGTCGCGCCTAAGTCTTCGACGACTTGTGGTACGATCACAACTGGGGTCCCCCGCTTCAAGATCAGCGGAACGCCAATCTCTTCGAGCTGAGCCCGCAGCGAAGTTAAACTATTATGCAGCCACCATCGCGCCGCCCCGCCAAGAGGCCGCCCACTTTTGCCGCTATCGTCAAGAACATAAAGTGCGGCTAAGCGGCCGTCCGCGGCGGCAGCTGCCAGGGCCGGGTTATCGTCCAGCCTCAAGTCATCGCGTAACCATATGAGCGCAGGGGGCCTATCGTCGGTGCGTCTTGCCTCTACCATAAGGGGTTAATACGGTCGCATTTTGATTATGGATGGTGTCGACATGTGTTTGGCGGTTGCTTTAGCTGTCATCGCCCCTTTACGCCAAGCCGGCCTCACTTAACCAAAACATAAGTTCCAGGCGCGTCGCAGACGACGTCGAGCGCGCCCTCGCCTGGCACCCGCGCGCTGATCTGCGGGCCAGAGCGTACACTCAACCATTGGGCCCAATCAGGCCACCAAGGGCCCTTGTGTTCGGTGAGGGCCGCAAACCACTCGTCTGCTGTTTCTGGGAGCGTGCCGAAGTGTTCAGGGGGCAGGTAATGATTATATTTAGCTGCATCTGGATGGTTGATCACGCCGGCGATATGCCCCGACCCTGCCAGGATCATCCGAACGGGTCCGCCATAGAGCCTCGCGCCGCGATAAATTGATCGCCACGGCGCGATATGGTCCTCCTTGGAGGATTGCATATAGATGGGGATAGTGATTTTTTTCATATCCAGAAGGTGACCATTCATCACCATCTCACCCTTGGCCAGTCTGTTTTGACGATAAAAATTGGTTAGATAATAGAGGTGCAGATTGCGTGGCATACGCGTCTGGTCGGCGTTCCAGAACAGCAGGTCAAAAGGCTTAGGATCGCGGCCCATCAGATAATTATTGACGACAAACGACCACACCAGATCATTGGCCCGCAGAAAGTTGAAGGTTTCCCCCATTACAACGGCATCTAGCACACCACCCGCATGTTCCATCTCGCTTTGAATGTATTGAAGGGCGGCATCGTCTGTGAAGACTTTAAGATCGCCCGCTTCTTCAAAGTCCGATTGCGATGCGAAGAAAGTGGCCGATTTGATGCGGTCATCGCCTGTGCGTGCCATTTCCGCGAGTGTCGCGCTCAATAAAGTCCCGCCGATACAATAGCCCACAGTGTTAATCTGACGCACCCCGGTCGCCCGACAGACGGCATCGACCGCCTCATAAATGCCGAGGCGCGCGTAATCTTCAAAGGACTTTTCTGCGTGACTGGCATCAGGATTGAGCCAAGAAACCACAAAAACTGTGTGGCCCTGCTCGGTGAGCCACTTCACCATTGAATTATCCTGGCGCAGATCCAGAATGTAGAATTTATTGATCCAAGGTGGGAAAAACAGGATCGGTGTTTCAAACACCGTCTTTGTGCGCGCTTCATATTGGATGATTTCCAAGATCTCGCCACGCCAAATCACTTTACCAGGCGAGATCGCAATATTCTCGCCAATCTTAAAGGGGCGTTCGTCGACTTGGCTTGGACTGAGACGCCCCTTACCGCGCTCAAGATCCTGCTCAAGATTGGCAATGCCTTGAACAAGGCTCATGCCACCACTGCGAAGCGCTTCGCGCAGGGCCACCGGATTGGTCATCAGGAAATTGGTCGGCGCAAAGGCGTCTACAAACTGCTTGGTAAAAAACCGCGCTTTGCGGCGCGTCATATCATCGAGCTCCTCGACCTGGTCTACGAGGCCGGTGAACCAATCTGCCGTGTGAAGATAAGTCTTCTTAAGAAGATCAAATACTGGGATGTTTTGCCAATCAGGGTCGGCGAAGCGTTTGTCCGGCGGTGGTTGCATGTTTGACGGTGCGGCTGAAGGCCCATTGGTCGGCGCGTCGGTTTCGGCGGCAGTCTGTCCGACCATGCTCTTTACGGCTTCACCCCAAATCTGCGCGTAGCCGCTCCATAGCGCTTGTTGTGCGGCGAGCATTTTTTCAGGTTTGCCAGCCAGCCGTGTCGCGACATCGGCGGCATAAGGCGCTAGGCCATAGGGATCGAGCGTAAAGGGCCTGGCATCGTCGGCGATGGTTTCTTTGACGACTTTACCGCCAATTGAGCCAGCACGCCCGGTCAAATTTGCCAGACGTTTTGCCAGCAGCTCCAATGTCTCCATGTTTTGGGTTCGCAGCATTTCCATCAAGCCGGCGCCATGCGCGTCACTGGCTTTAGCCTCAGGTGCGGGGCCCTCAATGGGGGGAGGCACTGTCTTGGCTTGCTCTGAGCTTGCTTTGGGCGAAGGTGGGGTATCAGCTTTACCGGAAGCAGATCTTGATTGGCCTTTGGCCATGTTCGTCATCCTGTTTTTGCTTTACGAAAAGGTCTAAGCGCCATTTGCCTGCCGTATTTGCCTTGCAGCATTCTGCGCAACAGCGCAATAAAGCTGGCACTGTGAGTGCAGGTCTAGGCTTTGATAATCTGGCCTAGTTGAGTGTCGCGATGATGAAGGTGATTGAGCCATGCGTAAGGTAAGCCCTAGTATAAAGCTGAGACAAGCTGTGTGTGGCGTTTGCGCTTGGGGTTTATGCGGTCTCGCAACAGGCTGCATGTCGTTGCAAAATGAAGAGGGACGCCTGCCGGACGCTATGCGCAGCGCCCTTTCTGGCTTAGACGCCCAAGGCTATCCGGATCTAACCAAAATTCCCGATGCGCCAACCAATCTGCCTTCCAGCGCCACTTGGGATGCAATGGAACGCCGGCTCATCATGCAAGGTAAAGCGCTTGCAGCCAATAAGGCCGCGCGCCTGCCTAGCGGCGAAGAATTGAATTTGAACTGGGCACAAACCGATCGCCAAGCTCTGACCACGGATCCCCGCGCTCAGCCTGTACCCGATGGTGCGGGAGAGGCCGCTAAGGCTGCGGCCTGGGCCGAGGCTGAGCGCGCTAAGATTGAAGCCGATTTGGCGCGCCTTCCTCCCTTGTAAGTTAAACCTATCTCATTCACATCGATATACTGCTAATCCAAAAAGGGTCACCGCCATGAACGGCGAATTCTACAAGATCAAACGCCTTCCGCCATATGTTTTTGAGGAAGTGAATAAACTGAAGGCGCTCATGCGGGCCTCTGGCACGGACATCATCGACTTTGGCATGGGCAACCCAGATTTACCGGTCCCCGAGCATATCATCGAAAAACTGGTGGAGAATGCACGTAAACCCCGCACCAATCGTTATTCGGCGTCCAGGGGGATTCCGGGATTGCGCAAAGCCATGGCTGGCTATTATGAGCGCCGCTTTGGTGTGAAGCTCAATGCGGATACTGAAGTGATTGCAACCCTCGGGTCAAAAGAGGGGTTCGCCAATTTGGCTCAAGCCATTTGTGCGCCGGGCGACGTGGTGATTGTCCCCAATCCGTCCTACCCTATTCATGCGTTCGGTTTCATTATGGCTGGCGGCGTGATCCGCTCAATTGAGGCCCATAGCCCGGAGCAATATCTGGCTGGCATCAGCCGGGCCGTGCGCCATTCTGTGCCCCCGCCCATCGCGATGATTGTCTGCTATCCGTCCAACCCGACGTCCCAAGTTGTGGAGCTTGATTTTTATAAAGAAGCGATTGCTCTGGCCAAAAAGCACTCAATGTTGGTGATTTCTGATATGGCCTATTCAGAGATTTATTTTGACGAGAACAAGCCCCCGCCTTCTATTCTGCAAGTTGAAGGCGCCAAAGACGTCTGCGTGGAAGTCAACACATTGTCCAAGACTTATTCCATGGCGGGGTTCCGGGTTGGCTTTGCGCTGGGCAATGAGCGGGTGATTGCAGCGCTTGCGCGTGTCAAATCCTATCTCGATTATGGTGCCTATACGCCTGTGCAAGTCGCTGCCACTGAGGCACTGAATGGTCCCCAGGAATGCGTCGCGGAAATGAGGGCCATTTATAAGGCCCGTCGCGATGCCTTGGTTGATAGCTTCGCCCGCGCCGGCTGGGACGTGCCAGAGCCACAGGCGTCCATGTTTGCCTGGTCACCAATCCCTGAGAAGTTTCGTCATTTGGGCTCTGTTGAGTTTTCAAAGCGCTTGATTGAAAAGGCAGGGGTGGCCGTCGCCCCGGGTGCCGGATTTGGCGAATATGGCGATGAGTTTGTCCGTATCGCTCTGGTTGAAAATGAACAGCGCATTCGCCAAGCGGCCCGCAATGTGCGCAAGTTTTTGACTGAGGAATCGGCCAGCACCGCCATCGCTGCGGAATAATCCTACCTGAGAGACTAGTTTATGGGTGTTTTGAGAATTGGTATCGCGGGCCTTGGGACCGTTGGTTGTGGCTTGGTTGAGCTTGTCAGAGGGATAGGGCCTTTGTCGCAAGCTGTAACGATCGCGGGCGTGAGTGCGCGCTCGCAAGGGCGGAAGCGCCCCGTCGACATCACGCCCTACAAATGGTTTGATGATCCTGTCGCCTTAGCCTCCAGCCCCGAGATCGACGTATTTGTTGAACTGATGGGCGGCGCGCAGGGCAGTGCCAAAGACGCAGTTGAAGCGGCCCTTAAGGCGGGCAAGCATGTGGTTACAGCTAACAAAGCGCTATTGGCTGAACATGGTGGCGAGCTTGCCCAATTCGCGGCGGGCCATAAAAGCGAAATTCGCTATGAGGCTGCAGTGGCTGGCGGCATTCCTATCATCAAGGCGTTGCGGGAAGGTCTGGCCGCCAACACAATCACGGCGGTTAGCGGCATTCTGAACGGGACTTGTAACTATATCCTGACTGAAATGGACCAGACTGGGCGCACTTTCGCCGATATACTGGTGGATGCGCAGCGGCTCGGCTATGCGGAGGCCGATCCAACTTTGGACGTGTCGGGCGCTGATGCTGGGCACAAGCTGGCCATCCTGTCGGCTTTGGCATTTGGCGGCAACCCAGACTTTTCCTCCCTGAAACTTGAAGGGATATCTTCTATCGAGCCACTCGATTTGGAAAGTGCGCAATTTCTAGGTCGTCGCGTCAAACTTTTGGCTAAAGCATCGCGGGTCCATGGTGACGTTATCGCTTCGGTGCGTCCGACCTTGCTATCGAACGAGCATCCGCTTGCGCGGGTCAATGGCGGCCTCAACGCTGTTGTTGTCGACGCCAACCCGATGGGTCGTTTGACCATGATTGGGGCTGGAGCTGGGGCTGGGCCAACCGCCTCGGCGGTGGCGGGCGATTTGCTCGATCTCTCCCACGGGGATCGCCGCCCCGTCTTCTCAGGGCCGGGCGTCTCTTCAGTCATGGGCGGCGATACCAGTGACGGATTGGAGTTGAACAAGTTTTACGTCCGCTTACGGGTCAGTGATAAACCCGGCACGATCGCGCGGATTACTGACACACTCGCCAAACATGATGTGTCAATTGAGAGCTTCCTCCAAAAACCGCCAGAGGATGCTATGCGGGTTGCAATCGTTCTAACCACTCAAGCGACCTTTGAGACCACTGTGCGCCATGCCCTCGACGCGCTGTCAGAGCTCGATGTGGTGGTAGAAGACCCCATTTTGATGCCACTGGAAGACTAAGTGCGTTGGGCGCTTTAAACGAAGAATCGAGACTTTATATGAATTTTATGACCCCTGACATCGCCGCAGGCGCGCTGGCTGCCACTGAAGCCGCTGCTATTGCCTCTTATCGTGGCATTGGTCGCGGCGACGAGAAAGCGGCGGACCAATTGGCCGTTGACGCGATGCGCACCGGCCTAAACGCCATGGCGTTCAAAGGCCGGGTGGTGATTGGCGAGGGGGAGCGTGATGAGGCCCCGATGCTTTATATCGGCGAGGAAGTCGGCACCGGGCAGGGTGGGGAATATGATATCGCGCTCGATCCACTTGAAGGAACAACCCTGACGGCCAAAGCCATGCCGAACGCCTTGGCGGTCTTAGCGATTGCGCCAAAGGGTGGGCTTTTGTATGCGCCAGACACCTATATGGACAAAATTGCTGTCGGCCCCAGCTTACCTAAAGGCATTGTCGATATTGACAAAACCCCGGCTGAAAATGTCGTTGCTTTGGCAAAGGCGAAAGGGGTTTCGCCCCGCGATATTGGTGTGTGCGTCTTGGATCGCCCCCGTCATGCCGCCATTATCGAAAGCCTGCGCGGCGTTGGGGCGCGGGTTCATCTGATTACAGACGGCGACGTGGCCGGGGGTGATTTACACAACCGATCCCGAGACTGGCATTGACCTTTATCTCGGCCAAGGTGGTGCGCCTGAGGGCGTGTTGGCGGCGGCGGCTTTGAAATGCGTCGGCGGTCAGTTTCAAGGTCGCCTTGTGTTTCGCAATGATGATGAGCGGGGCCGAGCGACCCGCATCGGCATTACAGATTTTGATCGCGTCTATGATCTCAATGAACTGGTGTCGACCGATGTCGTCTTCTCAGCGACTGGGGTAACAGATGGGGCTTTGGTCGAGGGGGTAAAGCCCAGTGCAAAAGGCTTTGTCACTGAAACCCTGGTGCTAGATTCGGCCGCTAAGACAGCCCGCATCGTGCGCACAACTCATCTCCTTTAGGCGCGATGTGGACGCCGCTTTTCTAGGAGTTGAGCATAGCCTGACGGGGCGACGCTGGATGGCGCGCTGCCCCGTCGGGGAAAATGCGACGAGCTTAGGCGTGATGGAGGAGATGCTGCGGCGCTCTGGTGTTGCACCTATTGAGGCTAAGCTTTTGGTTGCACGCGGGGCGACGCTTGATACAGCCGAGCGCATCTTGTCGCCGCGACTCAAAACGGAATTGCCCGAACCTTTGACTTTGAAGGACATGGACAAGGCCGTGGACGCCATTTTGACCGCGGTGCAAGCTGGTCAGAAAATCACGATTTTGGCCGATTATGATGTCGATGGCGGCACATCGGGCGCGCTTTTATTGGCTTGGTTCAAAGCGATTGGGGCGCAAGCCGGCGTCTTCGTCCCTGACCGCATTTTGGATGGTTATGGCCCAAGCGCCGCTATTGTCACCAAAATAAAGAATTCTGGGACTGATCTGTTGATCACAGTCGATTGCGGTGCGGCGGCCTATGATGCCCTCAATCAAGCGGATCGGATTGGCCTTGATGTCGTCGTTTTTGATCATCATTTGATGCATGACGCTCCACCGCCAGCCCGCGCCGTGGTTAATCCTAACCGCTCTGACGACGCTTCAGGACTGGGCCATTTGACGGCGGCGGGGGTGGTATTTGTCGCCCTTGTGGCCCTCAATCGCGCGGCGCGTGAGCGGGGGCTAGTTAAGGACAAGCCAGCATTTGATCTATTGGCGCAGCTCGACCTTGTGGCCTTAGGCACGATTTGTGACGTCGCCCCTTTGACTGGCCTCAACAGGGCTTTTGTCGCGCAAGGTCTCAAAGTGCTTGGAACCCTTGCAAATCCCGGCTTAGCGGCTCTGGCGCTGACGTCGAAACTAAAGCGCGGCGATAGCGTCTATGCAGCCGGATGGGTATTTGGCCCACGCCTCAATGCCGGGGGCAGGGTAGGCGATAGCTCTCTGGCCGTGCGGCTTTTGTCGACTTCAGACCCTGCAGAAGCGGCCCAGATCGCCGAGGAATTGGAAGTGCTCAATGGCGAGCGTCGCGCGATTGAAGCCAATGTATTGGAAGAAGCCATAGCGCGGGTTGAAAACGGTGAGGCTGGCCCCCTCGACGGTCCACTCCTGATGCTGGGTGCGCCGGGCTGGCATCCTGGCATTATTGGCATTGTCGCAGGACGTCTGAAAGACCGCTTCCATCGGCCTGTTGTGGTCATTGGTTCAGCCGATCCCGATGATCCCCTTGCCAAAGGCTCCGGTCGATCCATTATCGGCGTCAATCTGGGAGCCGCGATCTCTGGGGCTATGCGCGATGGCATGATCATCGCAGGGGGAGGGCACGCGATGGCGGCGGGCCTGACACTCAAGTTTTCAGAGCTGGGCGCCGTTCATGCTGATCTGTGCGCCCGTCTGCGCGATGAGGCGATAGCTGCCACGGGTGCACGAGACTTGGCTGTGGATGCTTTGATTGGCGTGGCGGGTGCAGATAGCGCGCTGATCGCGGCGATGGAGCGCGTCGGGCCCTATGGCGCGGGCTGGCCTGATCCGGTTTTTGGCTTTGCCAAGGTCCGACCCTTCGGGGCCAATATAGTCGGGGCAGGGCATATAAGATTGGTGCTGGAAGATGAGAATGGCGGGAAAATTCGGGCAATCGCCTTTCGGGCTGCGAGCACCCCCTTGGGTGATGCGCTTTTGGGGCGGGGTCCATTGCATGTGATTGCGCGCGTCAAAAAGGACGAATGGCGCGGTGGTGAGCATGTGGATTGTGAGATATTGGACGGCGCCTCTGCATCTTAGCCGCATCAAGCTCTTGCGAAGGCCAGAGCGGTTTCGTATAGAGCGCCCCTCGCGGATGCATTCGCGAGCCGTGGCCCCTTCGTCTATCGGTTAGGACATCTGATTTTCATTCAGGAAAGAGGGGTTCGACTCCCCTAGGGGCTGCCATCGTTTCAAATTGAAATTTGAATATTTACGCAGTGCGTGCTGTACCTTAGCGGTGCTAGGAGAGGGTGATTTGGTTATGGCTGAAGCATGAATGAAGCCTTCCTCGCCGCCTTTGTGACCTTCTTTGTGGTGATCGACCCGCCTGGCGTCGCGCCGATGTTTGCAACCTTGACGCAAAACACATCGCGGCCGTGGCAACGGCAAATGGCCTTTAAATCTGTGGGCGTTGCGACCTTGGTCATTTTGGGCTTTGGGTTTGGCGGCGCTTGGTTATTGGACAAGTTGAACGTATCTCTGGACGCCTTTCGAATCGCCGGTGGCGTTTTGTTGTTTCTGATCGCCGTGGATATGTTGTTTGAAAAGCGCGCTGAACGGCGTGAAGAGCGCAATGAAAAAGTGTTGGCAGAAGCGGCGCGCCATCCAGAACGGTTTGAAGATGTCTCTGTATTCCCGTTAGCGATCCCCTTGATTTCTGGTCCTGGCGCGATCGCATCGATCATGCTGTTGTTTGCTGAAAATCCAGATTGGACAAGCAAAGGCATGATATTGGCGGGCGTTGGCGCCAATTTGCTCCTGTGTTTGGGGGCATTTCTGATCGCCGATCCGCTAACTCGGATCATGGGCATCACGCTGACGGGCATGATCACACGCATTTTCGGGATATTACTGGCGGCTCTGGCGGCTCAGTTCGTCGTCGATGGCGTAAAGGCGGCATTCGGTATTGGGTAGCTTAGCCCCTTTCGCTGTTGCCCTAAAGACCGCTAAACGAGTGCTGAAATCAGTTTGGAGAGCATGTTCATGGCAGCAGCCACTTATGACCTTATTGTCGTGGGTTCAGGCCCCGGCGGCTATGTCGCCGCCATACGCGCCAGTCAGCTTGGCATGAAAACAGCCATTGTTGAGCGGGAAAATCTGGGCGGCATTTGTCTCAATTGGGGCTGTATTCCCACCAAAGCCTTGCTGCGATCTGCGGATGTTTATGAGAACATCCTTCACGCCGATGCTTTTGGTCTTTCAGTTTCAGGGGTTAGCTTTGACTTAGGCAAAATTGCCAATAGATCCCGCAAAGTTGCCAAGCAATTATCAGGTGGCGTCAGCTTCCTGATGAAAAAGAATAAGATTGACGTGATCATGGGCACGGCCTCACTTACGGCTGGTCGTGATGCGCCGCTGGTGGATGTGACCGACGCGCAAGGCAAGCTCAGCCGGCTGACAGCCAAGCATGTTATTCTCGCCACCGGTGCACGGGCGCGCACGATCCCTGCCGCTGGTCTTGTGCCTGATGGCAGGCTGGTTTGGACCTACCGCGAAGCCTTGGTACCTGATACGATGCCCAAAAGATTACTGGTCATTGGCTCGGGGGCTATTGGTATTGAGTTTGCGAGCTTCTTCCGCTCCTTTGGGTCAGACGTTACAGTCGTGGAAACGCTAGATCGGATTTTGCCAGTCGAAGACGTTGAAATCTCAGACTTTGCCGCCAAAGCGTTCACCAAGCGCGGCATAAAATTGATCACCGCTGCAAGTGTCAAATCATTGAAGCTGAATACCGATACGGTGACAGCCACAGTCGAAGTCGGTGGTCAGAGCCAGACGATTGAAGCTGACCGGGTGATTTTGGCGGTCGGCATTGTGGGCAATGTCGAAAATCTTGGGCTGGAGGCGCTAGGCGTGACGATTGAGCGCAGCCATGTTGTTACTGACAGTGTCGGTAAGACCAATGTCAAAGGCCTTTACGCCATTGGTGATTTAACGGGCGCGCCTTGGTTGGCGCATAAGGCAAGCCATGAGGGCGTTTCTTGCGTTGAGGCCATAGCAGGCTTTCATCCCCATGCCCTCAATGTGTTGCGTATTCCCGGCTGCACCTATTCCAACCCTCAGATCGCTAGCATTGGGCTGAGCGAAGAAAAAGCGCGCGCTGCTGGTTTTGAGCTGCGCGTTGGTAGGTTCCCATTTAACGGCAATGGCAAGGCGATTGCACTGGGTGAGCCTGAAGGCTTCGTCAAAACAATATTTGACGCCAAAACGGGGGAGCTCTTGGGCGCGCATATGATCGGCACCGAAGTGACCGAGCTCATTCAAGGCTATGCCATCGCCATGTCGCTTGAGACAACCGAAGCGCAATTGATCGAAACTGTGTTTCCTCACCCTACATTATCGGAAATGATGCATGAGGCGGTCTTGGATGCCTATGGGCGCGTGATTCACATGTAAATTGCGGGTTGGCGGCACCGCGCGC
>JBEINE010000200.1:0-4806 GCA_040378245.1 Hyphomonadaceae bacterium
GGCTGAAAGTCGACACGCGCGCTTCTTGCATAATCCAACCATAAACGCCTACGCCAAAATGAAAAGAGGGCGCACCTGCATGCGCCCTTATTCAACTTTAGCTAAACGCCAAGCCTCAGAATTTGTAGTCGAGCAACAGCGTGAAGGCACGTCCGCGCGGATCAGCAACGCGTGGCTCCCAATTTGAACCGTTGCCAAAACCCGAATTATAGGAAATTGCAAACGGTGGTTCTGAATCGAGCAGGTTGACAATACCTAATGTCATCTTCAGCCCTTTGATGCCGCGCCAACTTAAAGATGCATTATAATTCACATAGTCATCTGTCGTGGCCACAAGGTTTGGCGGCGAGACAAGTCCACCGCTAACACCCGGCAACACCTGGTTCAAATAGCCGCTGCGGAAAATCTGCGTGAGGGAGGCTGTCCAATCGCCGCGCTCATAAACGGCGGAAAGAGTGTGCTTCCACTTGATCCCAAGATCGCCGTAAAAACTGAAGACACCAATCTGGTTGGCACTAAAGGGCACGTTTGGCAGAAAACGCTCCTTCTTTTCCGTTAAGATCGTACCGTCAAGCGACAGATTGACCTTTCCCGAAAATGCCTCAAACAGATGGCGAGCTGAAATATCGATGCCTGCTGTTTTAGTTTCACCTGAATTGACCGTGCGTTGATCAATTCCGGTAATTTGGTTTGCGGTATTGCGAATAAAGCGATCGCCAAACAAATTGAAATTGGCTGCCAGCGCTTGTGGGCTGAAGATCGCGGGTACATTGGTGCGCTCAATATTCCAGTAGTCCACCGTGAGACTGGTGCCGCGGATTGGCTCAATAACCACACCCACTGCGAATTGCTCCGCTTCTTCGGGCTGCAAATCTGGCTTGCCGCCTGAAATTGTATCGAGGCCCGTCAGAGCCGTTCCACAACCTGGTATCGATGCGTTTATACGGCCCGCTGGACAGATTGCTGGATCGGTAATGTCCGCACCCAAATAGGGTGCTCTCGAAATAGGGTCGAACAATTGCGCGAAGCTCGGTGCCCGAAACCCAGTACTATAGGATCCACGGACGGCCAATGTATCAAGTGGTCGGTAACGGAAAGTCACCTTTGGGTTGGTGGTCCTACCAATCCCGCTATAGTCGTCCTGACGAATGGCTAGGCTCACTTCGAGGTCTTCTAATACGGGGATCAAAAACTCAGCGTAGATGGCTTTGACATCGCGTGTGCGCGACGCCAACTCTGGCTTTGCATCAATTGGCGCGCCTTCGATAAACGGACGAGTGGTTGTGGCTCTCGCTTCACCCAGAAACGCATATTTTTCTTCTCTAACGTCAACGCCAAATGCAGCTTGAACCGGACCTGCTGGCAATTTGATGAGCGTACCCGTGATGGACGCATCAAATGCTTGAACTTCAGAGCGCCCACTTGCAATGTTGACACCGCGTGCTTCGGCGGTTGCGAGGAGCCGCGTTGCTTCAGCCGATTGTTTCTCTCCAGGCAATAGAAACGGATTAAAGGTGCCCGAACGTAACAAATCCCGCAGGCCATAGACAACAGTCCCGTTCGCGAGCGTTTCGCCGCGATAATAATAGCCGCCAGCAGTTACAGTCGAGGCTTCGCTGAAACCATTGATGTAACCCAGCTCATAGGTCCAATCATTGAAGGGCAACGGGCCTTCAAGTGTCACAAGTGCTCTGCCTGTATCGGTTTCAGTATCAGCCCGCCGTGGACCACATTCCATGCAGCGGAATCGATAGTTAATGCCAAGGCCCCGACTTGAATCAGGAATTTGCCCAGGGAACGCTGCTTGTAGTTGGTTGAAAATACGGTCGTATGTCGCTTGGCTGGTTGGATTACGTGGGTAGAGAACACTCGCACCGCCGGTGCCGCCGATGATTTGAATCTCGGAGAACTGACGAGCAGCCGTCGCATTCGAGCCCATATATTCCAACGCAACCTTATGCTCACCAAATTTGGCCACACCGCGCACAACATAGCTCAAAGTTTCGGTTGGCTGCTGCAAAATGCCCGCGCGGCCGGTGTCATAGGCGCACGACAACGCAGCTCCAGGAATTGCCCACAAATCTTCGCGGTACGGCAATTGGTCCGCAATCGCGTTACAACCAAGGTTCCCGGGCAAATCAAGCACGTTCAACCCTGCATTTGCGCGTTGAGTGGAGCTGCCAGGCAGGAAGGGAGCTTGGGTCGCACCAGTGGTGCCAAACAAACTTCCAGCCAAAGGGAAGATCGTGGCAAAGGGAGTTCCCCGAGTGTCAACGGCCAATCCGCGCGATACATCTTGCGTGTTAATCCAATCGCGATCACGCGCTTCTAAAATGGCCGCCTCACGATACGAGACCACGCCCATAATGTTGAAGCCTTGCTCATCAACATCACCCCAGCCGCCCAAAATGCTGCCACTGAAGATTTCGCCACCGCCCGCTTCGGCAATGTCGGTAAAGACACTGGCTTGAAGACCTTTAAAATCCTCTTTCAAGATGTAATTGACCACGCCGCCAATCGCGTCCGTTCCGTATATCGCCGATGCGCCATCCTTAAGAATCTCAACCCTGTTCATTGCGGCAAGTGGGAATTGGCCAATATCAACCGCGCCATTGGACGCCAGACCGTGAGTTGCTACACGCCGGCCGTTTAGCAAAACGAGGGTCGCGCCTGAACCTTGACCGCGCAAATTCGGTGCGCTTAGCCCGTTAACGTTACGTTGTGATGGATCGCCTGCGACGTCAGTTTGCGACGCGAGGTTATCATTGCCATTTCCGTTGCTGTTCAAGTTCATGATCAGCTGTTCACTGGTGCTGACGCTGTCGCGAACCAAATCTTCAGCGGTAATAACAGTAACTGGCGTCGCACTATCCAGCGCTTGGCGGCGAATGCGTGAGCCGGTGACAACGACAGTCTCAGTTGCAGCAGCTGGCGCGGCATCGGGGGCCGTATTGGGAGCCACGGCAGTCGATTGTGCAAAAGCTGGCCCTGCCAGTACGCACGAAAACACGGTTACTTTAGCCCAAGCTTTAAATCTCACTTTGATGTCCTCTGTTTCAGTTTTTTATTGAGCCATTGTGCGCTGTGACATTGTTTATGACGACTAGCCCCGACGCAACGCAGCGCGCTCCATAGCAAACGTTGCTCTCGATTTTCAGGGCACGCAAGTCGCGCGACTGAATTGGTATGCTCCTTTGCTCATCTTTTCATCATTTTGTTGTAACAATGACACAAATATCGTAAAGTCGAACGCTAGGTTTTGTGGTTTTGAGAGCTGCAATAACGGCTGACTTTGCATTGTGAGCGCTAAGATCCGCGTCTATGGCATAGCTGTGCAATTCCCAAAGATTAGCTTCTGTGAACCCGCCTATGCCCAGTCCTCAATTGCCACCTAAGCCCGATGTCTCCAAATCGGCAAAGCCCATTCGTGTTGGTGTTGCGGGGGCTGGCGTCTTTGGTGGTAATCACGCCAAGAAGCTGATGGCCGATGACGGGGCTGTCCTCATCGGCATCTTTGATCGCTCGCAAGAGCGGGCAGAGGCTTTGGCGCAATCCTTGGGTGTGCTCGCCTTCGATCAACTCGACGCACTCCTTGATCAGATTGATGCTCTGATTGTGGCCACGCCAGCGGTCGCCCATGGCGGCGTGGCGCGGGCCGCCATTGATGCGGGTAAGCATTGCTTGGTTGAAAAGCCTTTGGCAGCCACATGGGAAGACGCCAAGATTTTATGCGATCATGCGCAAGCTAAGGGCGTGATCCTGCAAGCTGGCCATCAGGAGCGCTACATTTTTCAAGCCATGGGCCTACTGGGTGTCAAAGAACAGCCGTCTCATTTAGAGGCCATTCGCGTTGGCTTGCCGAGCGTCAGAGGGGCAGATGTGTCTGCGACCTTGGACCTCATGGTGCATGATATTGATTTGGCTCGGTTATTGTTCCGCTGTGAGCCCGTGACCATTTCAGCAACGCGTCTGTCTGGGCCCGCTGATAACCCAGACGCTGTGGAGGCCCATGTGGTTTTCGCCAATGGTGGCACCGCGCGTTTTCTGGCCAGTCGCGCCGCGGAGGAGCGTGATCGGCGCATGTCAATCGCCTATGAAAGCGGCGTGGTCGGCATCGACTTTGTCGCCAAGAGCTTTGACGATGGGCCAGGTTTGGGGCTTCACTCTGACTTCGCAACCCGCATCGCTGACCCAATGGGGGCAGCCACGGCTGATTTTCTGGCCGCCATAAGGGGCGAGAAAGCCGTGGTGATTTCCGGCGCTGACGGCGCAGCCGCCGTGGGCATAGCGCAGGCGATTGACGACGCGACGCGGGTCTAGCTCTCCGTTTCGCTCTGTGTCGTGCTTTGGCCCGCACTCACGGCCACCATGGCGGCGCGCAGGGTGCGACCGCCCAAAATGTAACCTGGCTGAAACACTTCAGCGATTTCCCCGGCTGGAATATCAGAGGGGATTTGGGCGACCGCTTGGTGAAAGGTCGGATCAAACTTATCGCCTTTGGCCCCGATCTTTTGCAGACCATGGCGCTCAAACGCGCCTTGCAGTTCGCGCTCGGTCATTTCAACGCCTGTCACATAGCTGTCAAAGGCTGCATCGCCCTTGAAGGCCTCTGGAGCGGTGATGATCGCGCGGCCCAAATTATCGGCAACCGAAACCAGATCGCGCGCAAACTTATCAATCGCATAGAGGCGGGCCTCTGTCTTTTCACGCTCGGCCCGACGGCGAATATTCTCGCCCTCGGCCAATGCCCGCAGGCCCGCATCTTTGAGTGTTTCAATCTCTGCCAGCGCGGCTTGCAATTTAGCA
>JBEINE010000055.1:0-15640 GCA_040378245.1 Hyphomonadaceae bacterium
ATGTCGAAGCACAATTGGCAGCGCGGATAAACCATCTCGTTAAATCCGGCCAAGGGCGCGTCATGGGCCGTGGGGTCGCCTTTGATGCAAAAAGCTGGCACAAACTCAAGGACAATGAAATCAATGCTGCCGCCCGCGAGCAACTTGGCCTGTCGCGCAGACAGATTGCTTCCCAACTTTCTGCATCTGAAGGTAAGGTTCTTGGCCATATCGACACCAGCCTTGGCCGCCATGCGATCATAGATCGGGGCGTTAATGTTGTAGCTGTGCGAGAGCTTGCGGGCGCTGAGATGTTGGTTGAGCAAGTGCTTGGGGCTAGTCTTGGCCGATAGAAAAGCCTTAAGGAACGCTTCGAAACATTTCGAAACGGAATGCACGTTAACGCTATTGGTCGGACATTTTACAGTTCCCTACAAAAAGTTTCGTGGGTACAGTCGTGGGTACAGATTTCGAAATATTGTAAGTTATTGAAAATAAACGGAAAATAGCAAAACTGGCGGACTGAGAGGGATTCGAACCCTCGATAGACTTTCACCTATACACACTTTCCAGGCGTGCGCCTTCAACCGCTCGGCCACCAGTCCGCTGGAAGGGCGGGGTTATAGCGCGGATGGCCCTGTAAGCAAGCTGCGTGTGCAGGCCGTTGTAAAGCTACTGCGGACTCGCAAGCGCCTTATCGATCCAGCTGTCAAACTGGTCCCAGAATTGCGCGCGAAGATGGGGCAGCTCGTGGAGTATCTCGTGCTTGGCACCCGCGATTGTGCGCAGCACCGCATTGGGCAGCTGCCCAACGATACGAGCATGGGCGGCATTATCAACAACAACCTCCGCTTCGCCACTGACGACGAGGACTGGCAATTTGAGCTGCGCCAGCCGCGCGGCGGTAAAGCTGTCCATGGTCTTGAAGGCTTCATTCAGCCAATTATTTGTGGGGCCACCGATTTGCAGGGCCGGCTCCTCTAAAAACAAGGCATTATTGCGGGCAAAGTGGTAGGGGTCGTGCGTTATGGCATTGCCCTCAAAGATGTCAGGCTTCCAGACCTTCGGCGTGGTTGGCGCAATCGCTGAGCCTTGGCCTAAGGCGCAGAGCATTCTTGCCATTGTGCGCGCATAAGGCGGCACTTTTAATCCCCACATCGGCGCGACAAAAGCGGCGGCATCAAGGCTCGGTAGTTTGCCCGTCAGCATAGCCTCAAGACCAATGCACCCGCCCATTGAATGGCTGAGTAAGATATGGGGCCGAGCCAGGCGCGCGCCAGCACTTTCAATAGCCAAGCCTAAATGAGTGGCGGCGTCGCCAAAGCTGTCGATATGGCCAGCAATTGGGTCGCTACACAGACGATCAGACCAACCTTGGCCGCGTTGATCGATGATCAGTACATTAAAGCCGCGTGCCACCAGATCGACCGCCGTAGTGGCGTGCTTTTCAATATATTCTGTGCGGCCCGGTGAAACAATCACCGAGCCACGCACGATCTCCCCAGCATGGGGCGCAAAGGCAATACGAATGGCTTTATCGCCCGGCCCTTTGACCCGAAAGGTCTCTAGCCCGTCAAGCGCATCAACCGCTGGGTCATGAACGAGTTGCATCGCCTAATTGATCAATCAACCAATAATGGTTTGCAGCTTCATAGCGATGGACATATCGCCTTCCACCTTGAGCTTGCCGCTCATGAAAGCATTCATGCCGTTGAGCCGCCCTTCAACCATGTCGACAAAATCACTGAACGCGATTTTCAAGGTGCAATCGGCCTGTCCATCGTCATTGGTAACCGTGTTGCCGTTTTTGCCATCGATGTGGATACGGCCATCACCGCCGAAATCAAACTTCACAGTGTTGCCAAAGGCGGGTTTGGCTTCAACTCGTTCTTTCATGCCAGCAGTAATCGTTGCAAGATCCATAAATTCCTCCCTACGCGCGCACAGACAGAGATGCTGAGCGACACAAGAAAGGTTATCTAGACTGTGATTGTGAGAAGGGGAAGAGAGACGTGAGGTCAATTCACGAGCAATCTGCCTTGTAAACGCACCTTCCCTATGGCAACCCCATGCCATGGTCGAACATATTGCTCCTTTTGGTACCCACGCACCCACATCTAGCCAAGCGGGAGCTATCGCTTTTTCCAGAGCCTTTGACCCCGGTGCCTTTAGCAAGCTGGCCGCCTCCTTGATGAAGCGCCTCATATGGCCATCCCTGAAGGGGCCACTGGACGTGGTGACATGGGACATATTCATGCGCCTCGACCCTCGCCGAAACATCACCGAAAAGCGGCTTATTCTATCGCCGTCGCGTTTCGAGTTGGCAGAGCGGCAAATTCTGGCAGCCCGCTTAAAGGCCGATGATGTTTTCGTTGATGTCGGGGCTAATATTGGGGCTTATAGTTTATGGGTGGCCAAGATCATTGGACCGCGTGGGCAGGTGATCGCCATCGAACCCCAACCCAGTGTGCTCAGCCGCCTTCGTGCCAATTGTGCGCTCAATCCAGACTTCAACATCCAGATTTTCCCATTTGGTGCCGGTCCCAGCCCGTCAGTGATGCGCCTATCAACAGGCAGCAGCAATGAAGGCGGGGCCTCACTCGCTCATGCGCAAGGTGGGGCCGATGGGATTGAGGTCGCTATTCGGCCGCTATTGGATATGGTGGTGGAAGCGGGCCTAGACAGAATTGACGCGCTCAAAATCGATATTGAAGGATTTGAGGATCAGGCGCTTTTGCCCTTCTTCGCAGCCGCCCCAAAAGCGCTTTGGCCCAAACTACTCGTCCTTGAGCGCAGTGAGAAGGATTGGACCGGCGATTTGATGAGCGTACTTAAGGGCAATGGCTATGAAACCTGCCACATCTCTAAGCGCAATTATGTGATGGAACTTATCTGATCTTGTAAGCTATGACATCGGAGCCTTTTGGCGTCGGCAGCGGCATGAGCCAATCAGGCACGCGCCCCGCTTTCAAGTCCGCCATCAGACCCCTCGGCGCTTGACGCGCCAGAATAGCAACCTCTGCTGAGCGTTTGCAAATAGCGAGATATGAGCCGCCCAATTCTTTGACCCGTACCCCCGCTTGGGCTTGGGGCAGCAGGAAAGTCTGATAGGCCGCTAGATTGCCGCGATTATTGCGGTGATAGGGTGCTGCCAAGGCTTTATGCGACGTCGTCAAGAGTATCCGCGCGCCCATGTCGATAGGGGCGATGACAAGGCCCGTCGGGAGATTGCTCAAAGCCTTGAAACTGCCTTGTGTAAAGCAATTCTGGCCGCCCCCAGTTTCATAGGAGCTCGTCTTTTTCTCAAACAATTTGGCGATACCCGTCCCCAAAGCGATGGGAATCACCGGGTTGACCACGAGCGAGAGGGCCAAAGCGACTCTCCATCCAAATTGCTGGTAAGCCTTTGTAACCATAGCAGCAGCACTCAGGCTTGCGACGGCTGTGGCCAGCCCCGCAACGCGATTTTGCCAAAAGATGGCTAGGGTGGCGGCAACAATAATCGCCAGCGCGGCCAATATCCAAGAATCGCGCTCTTTATCTCGCGTCATCGCTACGGCGATTAATCCGCCGATGCCTGCAAAAAACGGAAATAAAGCGAAAGACAGCAAGCCGCCGAGCTTTATTTCAATCAGAGGGCGGGTCTCATTGACATTATTCAGCCAGAGCTTGGTCAAAAGGGGGTCTACGTTTCTATAGGGGGGAACGATGATTTCGGGAAAAACCAAAATCCCGCTCAAGATAATCAGCCCAATTGCACAGAGGATGGCCAGTCGGCCGATTGCCTTTTCCCCCAGCCTCCGGCCTGAACCTAACCAAGTGGCGCAACCGGCCAGCAGGATGCCACCCAGACAACCCAACACGACATAGCCGCGCCCGACCGCATCATTGACCGGTAAGTTCCACTTCTCGACGGGAACAGTCATAGCAAACAAGAGAGGCAACCCAACAGCAAAGCCCAAGCCAAATCCGCGCGTCGGCGCCTTTACGTCTTCGCCGCGCAAACCCCACCGCACTGCCACCCAGCCAATCAATACAATCTGAAGTGGCAGGGCTTCCAGTCCAATGCAAATGCCGGTTGCAATCGCCAGTCCGGCCAGCGCTGCGGCCATTTGCCCGCCGGCAAACAGCCCCCAGATTGCACCGACAATCAGCATCATCTGCAGGCCATGATGATCAACCCGGCCTGGCAGGAAGTAGGCCAAGGCCGCAGGCGCACATGCCACCATAAAGATGCCGGGTATAAAGGCGTCCTTTCCAGCCAAGCTGGCAGCGGTGCGCGCACCCAGCAAAACATAAACAACACCCAAGAGCGGCGGTGCCAAGAAGGCCGCGTATTTTGTTCCCCATTCACTGCCAAAAAGCGCCATAAGCGGCGCCATGAGCGTGGCCAATGGCAGGTCGGCAAGGCGCGACCAATGCATGTCCCCGCCTTGAGGTGGGTTTAAGCGGTGTTGTGACACGTCAAACCAGGCCTGACCCGCCAACCAATCGCGAACCTGCAAGACGCGCATCGCATCGTCATTATCCTCTAAGCCCCATCGCATCACCCGCGTCCAATGGGGACCCATCACTTGAGCTGTTGCAATTAGAATGGCGGCAATCAGGACCAGTCGCACAAACAGACGCGGAGTCAGGGTTTTTGTGGCGCTAGGATGAAGCTTAGCAAGGCCTGAGCCATCAAGAGCAGGTGTTGACATCTTAGGTCGCAATCCAGAACAAGGGCCATTGGGGCCCTTAGTTAGGTCCCTATCACGGGTGGAGTTGATACGCTGTTAATCTCAAAAATCACACAGGCACCGCTGTTTCGCTTTCTCGCGGTAGGCGCAGCTGCGTTTGTTCTCGATGCTGGCGTCGTCTGGGGATTAACCCAGCTGGGGCTTTCTGCCTATCTGGCCCGCGGGGTATCGCTGTGTTTGTCGGTCGCATTCACATTTGTGCTCAATCGACGTGCCACGTTTCGGTTTCAGGGGCCAATTAGGACTTCAGAAGTGGTTGCTTATTTGGGCGCCAGCGGTTTGGGCATGGTGATCAATTATGCCGTTTTCGCTGCGTGTTTGAGATTGGGCCTTGAGTGGTTGCCCGCAATGGTTTCGGGGACTGTGATTGCATCGACGTTTAACTTTGTCGCTTACGGGCGGATCTTTAAGAAGTGAGGAAATCGACCTCGCGTCATCTTGAACCTTTTTGTCTGGGAGCGTCTTTGCCGGCGGCTCTGTCAGCGCAAAGGCCTTATCCAATCATCTGCGCGCGATTTGTGGCGTCAAGGGGTGAAATCGGCTTCGCCGACCCAGCGTCGCTGCGCCACTTGACACCCCAAATCGCGCAATACACCATCGTGCAACAGCTTCAATGCAAGCATGGCGACGCACTGAAGCGGTTCTAAGCCGCTTTTTATGCAAGCGACAGCGGTCGAGTGGGGGAATGCGTTTGGTTATAAGCAATGCTGGCCAATTCAACAGCGATAACCCACACCCCCCAAACCCAAAATCACGTCCCATTCCTTGGCCGTCACCGGTTGCACGGAAAGACGTGATTGCTTGAGGAGGGCCATTTCCGCCAAGGCGGGATGGGCTTTGATTTGTGTCAGGGTCACGGGGCTATGCAGCGATAGGCGGGCCATAACCGTCACAGCCAGCCAGGCCTCATCTGTCGGGTCGGGAAAGGCGGATGTTAAGATATCGACAATGCCGACAATCGCGCGCTGTGACCCTGTATGATAGAAAAATCCCTGATCGCCGCTGCCCATTGCTTTTATGAAATTTTTGGCCTGATGGTTGCGCACCCCGCTCCAAATCTCACCCTCGCGATCCCGGGCCACTTGATCAGCCCATGAAAACACTTCGGGTTCAGTTTTGAGGAGCCAATAAGCCATTAGTCGCTGATAAGGGGGGCTAACGCCACGCGCAAATGCCCTCGCGCGCCTTTAAGCCGCTCCGCGCGCTCCTGCGCATCCTCAATACCGAGCGCCAACAAGACCGCCCCGCGAATATCGCCTTGACACACCTCAAGGGCTAGCGCGGCTTTGGCTTCATCACATTTGGCAAGTGCCTGAACGATTTTGCCAGCCCGAACGCGTAACTTGGCATTTGTCGCCTGCATGCCGACCATCAAGCCCTTATACACCCCGCCAAGCCGCACCATCAAAGCGGTGGAAAACATGTTAAGCGCGACCTTTTGCGCCGTTCCCGCTTTCATCCGGGTCGACCCGCACACAGGCTCCTGTCCGGTATCCAACAAAATGGGATGCTCAGCCGCTGCCAGCATCGGTGTATTGGCATTATTGGCGATGGCGAGTGTCAGTGCGCCCGCCGCGCGTGCGGCTTCAAGAACGGCGAGAGTGTAAGGTGTTTTACCACTGGCCGCGACACCGATGACCACGTCATCAGGCCCGATATGTTCATTTGCGACAAAAGCCCGTCCGGCGTCTTGATCGTCTTCGGCATTCTCAACCGCGCGCATCAAAGCGGCCTCACCACCCGCGACGCCAAACACCAGCCGCTCCCATGGCCAATTATAGGTTGGCAACAACTCAACCCCGTCTTGAACCGCGATCCGCCCTGAGGTGCCAGCCCCCGCATAAACCAACCGGCCTGCGCTATCTCTCAAGCGAAGCTCCCCATCATCTACGGCCTTAGAGATTGACGCTGCTGCTTGTTGAACGGCACTAATGGCCCCAAACTGGCCTTCAATCATCGCCGTCACGGCTTCCAAACTTGTCCACTGATCTAAATCAACAAAATGGGGGTCTAAATCTTCGGTTGACATCATACCTCGCACCACTTGCTATTAAGCTACCAATTGAATACCACTCCAACATAAACTATATAAGCAATTGCGACAGCCCTCTCGTTATTTCCTATACAGCGGGGCACATATCTCAATTCAACGAGCAGAAGGTTGACGACATGGGCCATAACGAGACCTTGATGCGGCAGGAGGCACGGGAATCAGGTGCAGTGGTTGGACGCCAACGCATTGAAAACACGTCTATTATGTCTGAGCTGGGGGCTTTATTGCGTGCAGAACCACCCCGTGTTGTCATCACCTGTGGTCGGGGCTCTTCTGATCATGCGGCGAGCTTTGCCAAATACGCCATTGAGACCCGCGCCCGCGTGCTGGTTGCGTCGCACGCGCCGTCGAGTTCATCCCTGTTTGAAACGGCGTTCTTGGGCCTTGAGGGGGCCTTGTTTCTTGCCATTTCGCAGTCGGGAAAAAGTCCTGATATTTTGGCATCCATGCGCGCTGCGCGCGCAGCCGGAGCCAGAGTGGTCGCGATGGTGAATGATACCGATAGCCCCGCCGCTGACTTAGCCGATATGGTTATCCCGCTTCATGCTGGGCCTGAGCGGTCGGTCGCTGCGACTAAATCCTATATAGGCGCGTTGATGGCGATTACCCATTTGGTCGCGGAATGGACCCAAGACAGGGCCTTGGACGACGCGCTGGCTGGGGCAGAAGAGCAATTGGGTCGCGCTTTTGAGCATGATTGGAGTGCGGCCAGCGAGGTGTTTGAGCACGCGCAAAGCCTGTTCGTCATCGGGCGGGGGCTGACATTCGGTGTCGCTAATGAAGCGGCACTCAAGCTGAAGGAAACAAGCGCCCTGCATGGGGAAGCCTTTTCCGCCGCCGAGGTTCGCCACGGGCCCATGGCGATTGTCGGTCGCGATTTTCCCGTCCTAATGCTGCAGCCTGAGGATCCAACCAAAACGAGTTTCCCGCAATTATGCGATGATTTCGTCGCGCGCGGGGCCAAAGTCTTTGCCGCAGGTGATAGGCTTTCGGGCGCGACGAACTTGCCAACAACGCCGGGTTTGCATCCCCTGATCGCGCCCGCCTGTCAGATCATGAGCTTTTATGCCTTCGCCGAAAAACTGGCCTTAGCGCGGGGGCGTAATCCCGACGATCCGCCTTGGCTGAAGAAAGTGACAGAGACCCAATGACGCAGCTGGCCTTTTTGAACGGACGATTGGCTACCCCTGCGGGCTGGGTCGAAGGACAAGCCCTGATCGTCAGTCAGGGCCATATTGAGGGCTTTGTCCACTTGGACAAAATCCCGGCTGGTGCGAAGCGGATTGACGTGGATGGCGACATTTTGGCCGCGGGCTTTATTGATATTCAAGTCAATGGTGGCGGTGGCGTCCTGTTTAATGATGACCCAAGTGTCGCGACCATCGCCAAAATCGGGGCCGCGCACCGCGTCTTTGGAACGACTGGTTTTTTCCCAACTCTAATTTCCGACAGCTTGGAGAAGGTCAAGGCCGCCATTGCCGCCGTCGATCAGGCGATAGCGCAGCGCGTCCCCGGCGTTTTGGGCATTCATCTTGAAGGCCCATTTCTGAACGAGGCCAAAAAGGGCGTGCATGATGCCAGTAAGTTTCGCCTATTAGATGATGAGGCGATTGCGCTTTTAACCTCGCTCAAAAGCGGCAAGACTTTGATTACTTTAGCGCCAGAACTGGCCCCGCCTGATGGGATTGCCAAACTGGTGGCGCGCGGCGCGATTGTGTTTGCTGGCCATAGTGACGCGACGTTTGAGCAGATTGAGGCCGCCAAGGATGAGGGTCTAACCGGCTTTACCCATATTTTTAATGCGATGAGTCAATTGGGATCGCGGGCGCCTGGTGTTGTGGGTTCTGCTTTACGCGGCCCCACAACTTTTGCGGGCTTGATTGCCGACGGCCTTCATGTTCATCCGGCCAATATGGAATTGGTCGCTGAGCTTTTGGGTAGGGACCACACAGTGCTTGTCACCGATGCCATGCCGACGGTAGGTTCAGATGTGGATTACTTCGACCTTGGCGATCAAGTGATTGTAGCGCGCGGCGATGCTTGCTTTACGCAGGCGGGGGTGCTGGCGGGGTCTAATCTCACGATGGCGAAAACGGTTCTCAATATGGTTGAACTGACCGGGGTCGATCAACTAGATGCTTTGGCTATGGCCTCATCGACCCCGGCGCGCGCTATGGGCCTTGGTGAAACCCATGGTCAATTGACTGTGGGCTATGTCGCAGACCTTGTCCGATTGGATGGTGCAGGCGATGTGACAGGGGTCTGGATGAAGGGTATTGCAGCGTTGTGATGAACCGCGCGTGCGGTTGCGAGTAGACGATCCCGTGAGCCATTCAAACTTGATCCTGATAATGGGCGATCAATTATCGCCTAAACTGAGCGCCTTGGGCGGCGCTGATAAAGCGCGCGACACGATTTTCATGTGCGAAGTCGCCGCCGAGGCGACCTATGTTAAGCATCACAAAAAGAAGATGGCTTTGATTTTTGCGGCCATGCGGGCTTTCGCCGACGGTCTGCGCGCGCAGGGCTGGCAAGTCGATTATGTCACCCTTGACGATCCCGACAATGGGGGCAGTTTTGACACAGAAGTGGCCCGCGCGGTCGCCCGGCGGCGGCCTGCCGCGCTCATAACCACAAAGGCCAGCGAATATAGGGTATTGCAGATGCAGCGGGCCTGGTGTGAGAGCCTAGCCTGCACAGTCCATCTGTTGGAAGATGACCGATTTATCTGTTCAACGGCGCGCTTTAACGCTTGGGCCGATGATGGCCGCAAACAGCTCCGGATGGAGTTTTTCTATCGTGATATGCGCCGCTTTACAGGGCTACTCATGGATGGAGATCAACCTGTGGGCGGTCAATGGAATTTTGACCATGACAATCGCAAGCCTGCAAAAGCGGGTCTGTCATTTCCCAAGGTCAAGCGCTTCCCACCTAGCGCCAGTACTCAGGCGGTTCTAGGTCTCGTCGCATCGCGTTTCCCAGATCATTTTGGCGATCTTGAACCCTTCTGGTTTGGAGTAACCGCACATGATGCGCAGGCGAGCCTTGATCATTTCATCGACTACGCTTTGCCCCAATTTGGCGATTATCAAGATGCCATGCTCAAAGATCAGAAGTTTCTCTATCACAGCCTGATCTCATTTTACCTCAACCTTGGGCTTTTGGATCCATTAGATACCTGTCGTGCCGTGGAAGCGGCATGGCGGGCTGGCCATTGCCCGCTGGCGGCGGCTGAGGGCTTTATTCGGCAAATACTGGGGTGGCGGGAATATGTGCGAGGCCTTTATTGGCGTGAGATGCCAGATTACGCGGCCGCCAATGCACTCAATGCCCAACGACACTTACCCGACTTTTATTGGACCGGCGATACGGACATGACATGCCTCAAGTCGGCGATTACTCAGACGAAAGAAGAAGCCTATGCCCATCACATTCAACGCCTGATGGTGACTGGCAATTTCGCTTTATTGGCCGGTATCAAGCCCGATGAGGTGCACGAATGGTATCTGGCGGTCTATGCCGACGCGTTTGAATGGGTCGAAATGCCCAACACAATTGGTATGAGCCAGTTTGCGGACGGCGGCCTTTTGGCGTCTAAGCCCTATGCATCCAGTGGCGCTTACATTGACCGAATGTCGGACTATTGCGCTGGCTGTCATTATAATGTGAAGGAAAAATCCGGCTCCAAGGCCTGTCCATTCAATTATCTTTATTGGGACTTTCTGGTGCGTCACCGCGAGAAGCTCGCGAACAATCCGCGCATGGCTATGATGTACCGTACTTTTGATAAGATGGAGCCATCCAAACAAAAAGCCGTTTTAGAAAGTGCGCGTGTGTTCTTGGGCGCTCTCGGGTCTGTTTATCCCGCTTTTTGATTCAAATAAGCGGGACAGGCCCTAAATTAGTTATCTAGTCGCGCAACCTGGTTCTAAGGGAACCAGACGCGCTCTCGGGTGATTGGATATTGGCTGGGTCCCCAATAATTCGATGCGCCACGCTAAACAAAATATTATGCGCAATTGTTTGGTCATTTCGCTGAGGAAGGGCTTTGGTGCCCATTTTGGTGTGGCATAGTCATCACCAAAAGCCGTCTCAGACGGATCGTTTTGAAGCTGGCTCTGTCGTCAATCAACTAGAGCGCGTCTGGTTCCTTTAGAACCAGGTTTCGCGTCTAGGGATCAAGGGTAACGGCAAGAACCGCCATCCCCACAAGCCTTCTCTAAATATTCGACCAATTCAGCCTCCGCTCCCCCGTCATAGGGCACAGCCGGACTATGCCCCCAAACGGGGCCCGGCCAAGCGGGATCGTCAACTTTGCGCCCCACAACATGAATATGGAGCTGAGCGACCCTATTGCCCAACGCCCCAATATTGATTTTTTCCACACGCGGTTTTGCCGCCAAAGCCTTGGCCACCGTCATCACGTCGCGCCAAACGGCTTCGCCATCGGCGGGGCCAAGCTCATGAAGCTCGCGCGCACCCTCAATCCGGGGCACGAGGATCGCCCAAGGATAGCGGCAGTCGTTCATGATCAAAAGGTCGGATATTGACAGGCTCGCGACATGGATGGTGTCCGATTGCAGCCTTGGGTCCAGCACGAAAGCCATCACTAAAGGACAAAGCTCGCCCGCAAGGGAATCGCCGCCCAATAGTCAAAGTCTAAAATCAACGCGGGATTGTCATCGGCTGGAAACTCAGGGGTTCGCAAATTCTTGGTGGCGAGCAGCCGCAATCGAAGCGCACCTTGGCCATTGCCGAGATCGGCTTTGTCCAAAACTTCGCTCCACGCATAAATTGTGTCCCCGGCAAATAAAGGCGCAACATGTCGCCCAGCATTGATCGCCAAAATCTCTGCCGCATTGGCCAGTCCGTTAAAGGCCAGCGCTCGGGCAATCGAGATGACCACACCGCCATAGATCAGACGTTTGCCTTGTTTGGAGGCAGCTTGGGCAAGCTGATCAAAATGGACTTTGGCGGTGTTTTGATAAAGGCGCGTGGCGATTTGGTGTTCGGCTTCCTCAACTGTCATGCCGTCAATATGATCAATCTTTTCGCCAATCTCGTAATCTTCAAATCCATGCTGCGATCCAGCGAGTTCCCCATCATAATTGGCGGCCCAGTCAGGCGCTGGCAGCGGCAGATTTTCGGGTCTGACATGGGTCAAAAGCTCGGGCAGGATGGATTGGGGGGCTGGCTTGGAGGTGTCACCCTTGTTGACCATGACCCAGCGGACATAGGACAGTACCGGTGATCCTTCTTGATTAAACCCCGTGGTGCGGACATAGACCACCCCCGTCTTGCCATTAGAGTTTTCTTTGACCCCAATGACTTCTGAGATCGCTGACAGCGTATCACCAGGGAATACGGGCGCTAGGAATTGCCCTTCGCCATAGCCCAAATTGGCGACGGCGTTGAGGCTGATATCGGGCACACTTTTGCCAAACACGGTATGAAACACCAACAGCGGATCAATAGGTGCGCCGTCAATATCGCCCTCGCGCGCAAACGCATCTGAAGAATAAAGCGCATAGCGCGATCCTGTCAGCGCGGTATAAAGGGCAACATCCCCTTCGGTCAGGGTTTTGGGGGTGGCGTGGCGCATGACCATGCCGACAAAAAAATCTTCAAAGAAATAGCCTGTTTTAGATTTGGTCATGTTCGTCCTCAGATGAGCGTTTTATGGTGCGTCTGGCGATCTATATCGCAGCCAGTTCCAATTTCACTCGCTCTGCCAATTGCGCCAGTGTAAAAGGTTTGGGCAGAAAGGAGATGGATCGCTCATCTTCCAGTGTTTTGGCAAAATCCTGCTCCGCATAGCCGGACATAAACACAACCCGTGCACGGCCTAGATATGGCTTAGCAGCCCTTAGAAGGCCCGGCCCATCAAGGCCTGGCATCACGACGTCTGACAGCACAAGATCAAATCCCTCGTCATCGCCCTCGAGAATCTCCAGAGCTTCTTCGCCATCTGCGGCGGCGGTAACATGATAACCGCGCTGGGTCAGCAGTTTTGCTGCAATCGTGCGGACCCCATCTTCATCTTCAACCAATAATATCCGGCCCCGTCCGGCCAGATCCACGGGCCGCGCTTCAGGGGCGACGAGGGGGTTGGGAAGAGCGGCTTCACCCTCTTCGGGGATAGCGGCGGGTAAACAGACATGAAACGTGGTGCCCTTGTCTTCAAGGGATTCTAGAGCGATGAAGCCACCCGATTGCTTGATAATGCCATAAACAGTCGCCAGACCAATGCCCGTGCCTTTGCCCTGTTCTTTGGTGGTAAAGAACGGCTCAAAGATTTTGGCGGCGATGTCGGCGGGCATGCCGGTGCCTGTGTCACTGACTGAGATCATGGCCCAATCGCCCTCAGCCACTTCTTGAACGCCTTGACCTTTCAGGACCTCGCGAACACTCGCGGTATCAGCGCGGCGGGTGCGCACTTGGATCTCGCCTTTACCCTTGCCCGCCATGATGATGGCGTCACGGGCATTGGTGATCAGATTCATGAATACAGTTTCTAACTGCTGTTTGTCGGCCCGAACACTGGGCAAATCACGGCCATGGGTGATGTCAAAGTCGATCCGCTCATCTAAGACCTGCCGCATCAAGATCGCAAACTCCGTCAGCACGGCACCGACATCGAGCACATCGCGGCGAAAGGTTTGCTTGCGCGCATAAGCCAGCAACATTTTGACGAGTTCCGCCGCGCGCGTCGTTGTGTTCTGAATGCTTTGAAGTTCGCCATAACTGGGATCGCCGACCGGGTGACGCGCCAAAAGAGCATCGCAATTGAGGGTTATGACCAGCAGGAAGTTGTTGAGCTCATGCGCCACGCCCCCGGCAATTTGGCCGACGGCCTGCATTTTGCTGGTTTGGGCAAGGCGTTGCTGCATCTCTCGCCGCGTCGATACATCAACCAGCAGAAGGGTCGCGGCGGCTTCGCCATCGTCGAGGAGCCAGGCTTCACAAGCCCGCCCGGCTTGGATTGCCATATCCAATTCCACTGGGCGCGGGTTACCGACTTCTAGGCGGTCAAGATGGTCAATATCGTCGCCGGACACTAAACTCACAAGTTTATGCCCAGCACCCGCCCCGGCAATGCGGACAAAAGCAGGATTGGCTTGCAAGATTGTGGCCATGCGTGCGTCACGGGTGTCAAGACGAGCAATTCCAGCCGGCGCTTCGGCGATCAAGCGCGCAAGGCCCGTGCGCACAGCGTCAGTATCCGCCACCAAGTCCGCGACAGCTAGCGTGGCGGGGTCTGCCCCATTTGCTGGACGAGCCGACAGGTTGGGCTGGGCTTCGGGTCGCACCTGACAGAGCCGCACCAATGATAAAGAACCGATCGGATTCACTTTGACCAACAGCCCCCGACTGGTCTCGCTTAGGCTAAAGCTGCGCCGAACCGCTTTAGAGAGCCGAAAGGCGGCGCCAGCGTCGAGATGTTCGCGCAGCAATTGGTCTATGTCGCTGTGGCGGTAGGTTTCAATGAATGCCGCGTTAGCCTCAATCAGGTCGCCATTGCGACCAAATAGGGCAGAAGGATCGTTAAAGGTCGCCAACCAGTCGACGCTATCGGCCTTGGAAAAAAAACCTAGCATGCTGACCATGTGAAATTGCCTCAAGAATCGACGTGGCAAAGCGCGCCATCAGGCTGCGTTGCGGACAGGATCGGGGCGAGAGTCACGTGATTTGCGCTTGGCGGCTACACCCAAGATCACACCAATAATTTTGGCGACAGCTTGATAATGTTCGGCAGGTATCGTCTCGTCGAGATCAACGCTGGCATAAAGCGCCCGCGCCAAGGGCACGTCCTCGACAATGGGAACATTGGCCTCTTTCGCAATTTCCCGGATTTTGAGCGCCACTTGGTCAACACCCTTAGCCACACAAATGGGTGCGGCCGTTTCCCCTGCCACATATTTGAGGGCAACCGAATAGTGCGTCGGGTTGGTGATGATCACGGTGGCGGTGGGCACTTTTGTCATCATCCGCCGCCTGCCGCGGTCCATGCGAATTTGGCGCAGCTTCATTTTGATGAGGGGGTCGCCTTCCAGCTTTTTATACTCATCCTTTATTTCCTGCTTGCTCATGCGGTTTCGCTTGATCCAAGCAAAGCGCTGGATCATGTAATCAGCAACTGAAGCCACAGCGATTACCGCAATAAGGGCGAAACACAGCTGGATCAGAATTTCGATCAGGATGGGCATCAGCGCCACTGGCTCCATCTCAACCAAGACGCTCATCTCTTTAGCATGAGGCAGCAAAATCGCGTAAGCGACAAAGCCAATCACCCCCACTTTGAAGACGGTCTTGACAAAGGTCATCAAGGCCTCGGCACCAAACAACCGCTTAAAGCCCTCAATGGGCGAGATTTTGCTGAGCTTGGGCTTCATTTTCTCGGTGGTGAACAGGACGCCCGATTGCACCAAATGTCCCGCCATGGCGGCAAAGAACATGGCCGCCAGACCCGCACTTAGCATGATCCCCATTTTAAGCATGATATCAAACGTCAAATGTGTAAGCGCGCCACCATCCACGGCAATCTGGTCGGGCCGTTCCAGAAAGCTGGTGATGTAGAGTGCTAAGTCCTTCATGCTGGAGATGCCGAAGGTCAGCAAGACCGCGCATCCCGCCGTCATGATGAAAAGCGTAGCTATGTCCTGACTTTTAGGGACATCGCCTTTCTTACGGGCTTCTTGGAGCTTATGTTGACTGGGCTCTTCGGTTTTTTGGGACTCGTCTTCTTCCATCGCGCGCCCCCTAGTTCAAGGACTTGCCAGCAGCTGCGATGGCGTTAAGCCAAACCAACATGCCCGAGCCCACTGTTATGGTAAACACCATCAGGCCCAGCAGGACTTGGATGGGTTGG
>JBEINE010000082.1:0-12786 GCA_040378245.1 Hyphomonadaceae bacterium
GCCGCGCCGACTGCCCACAGGTCGACCGCGTTTTGACGAGGCGACACTATCACCGCTGCCTCGACCATCGCGATCCCGCCCACGATGAAGCAGTCCTGTCGCGTTCATCAAGGCGGCGATCAGTTCGGCGGGAAGTGCGGCCTTGACGGTCTCGATCAAGATATCGGCGGGCGGTAAACCGGACTTTTGTGGACTGGTTTGGCTTTCAGCCTCCGCCTCAGGGCTAGGCTCATTGGGCGAAGGCGGGCTTGGATTTTGGGGTTCTGGCCCCTCTTGGGGTGCCTCGGATTGGCTCGTCTCACTTTCCGGTTCGGTTGCAGTTTCAGGTAGGCGGGTCGCTTTATGGCTAAGAACCAGGCGCGCGGCGACCTTTGCGTCATCAAACGTCACGATGGTGCGCCCTGCCAAAGCTGCGATGCAACACGCAGCACGCAACGCAAATAGGACTGGCCGCAACGAGCCGATCGCGAAGGCGAGGGCGGCCTCAGTTAGAGCTTCTTGAATTGCGTCATCGATGGGTATGACTGCTGCTAATGTGATCCGAGCGTCAGCAATATGGAGGCGCGTAGGAAGTCCCTCGGTTATGGTAATGTCGTTAAGGGTTTGAGCGTCCAGATAAAATGCGCATCGCTCAACCAGAGCCGAAGGTGGACGTTCGTCGTCACTGGTGCCTTCATCGAGGAGGATGATACCAATCTCTGCCGCTTGCATCTGATTGATGCCATCGCGTGCAATTTGGACGTGGCCTTGGTCAAGAACCTGGGCAATCTGTGCGCCTAGGTTTGTTGGAAGAGCTTCCGCCATTGCGAAGACGACAATGCCACCATGGGTTTCACTCAATAATCCACGCTGAACCACGCTTGAACCTGTGGCGAGGCTTGCGGTTAGATCTAGGCCGCCCAAGAGGCGCTCTTCATCAATGCGCATAGGACAGCGGCGGATCGGCACGTCAGTCGGAAGAAGAGCGCGAACCCATTCTAGCCAATTATCTCGCGAGGGTCCCGAAGGTCCCCTGATCCTGACGCCTACCAAGCCCTTGGGATCGCAGGCAAATATCGCGGCCATCAAAATAGCGTCTGGCCAGTCAGCGGGTGTTGATTGACTGGAAGCGTCCATCAATTTCAACCACCATCAAAAAGGTCGACGATCGCCCGCGCAATGCGCGACGTGGAGCCTGTTTCATCAAGCGGGTCGCGGCGCAAACGGTGGCGCAACGCCATAGCCGCAGTGGCGCGCAAATGCCCCTCACTGACAGCTTTATCGCCATCGAGCGCCGCCTTGGCGCGGGCGGCGCGGACCAATGTCAACTCGCCGCGCAATCCATCGACCCCAACAGCCATGCAGAGTTTAGCCGCCCATTCGATGGCGCGATCAGGTGTCTTGATGCTACTTAGTCTTGCCCGCGCGGCCACGATCTTGGCACGGATAGCCTCTTCATCGGCGGCGGTCTTCTTGAGATAGGCCCCAGGATTGGCGTCAAAAGCACTGCGCCTTTTGACAACTTGTACGCGCTCTTGCAGATCGTCGGGGCTACGAACATCCACTGATAGGCCGAAGCGGTCGAGTAATTGCGGGCGAAGTTCACCTTCTTCGGGATTGCCGCTACCGATCAAAACAAAGCGGGCAGGATGGCGGATAGACATACCTTCGCGCTCCACCAAATTCTCGCCCGATGCTGCCACGTCGAGAAGCAAGTCAACTAGGTGATCTTCCAGCAGATTAACCTCGTCGATGTACAAAAACCCGCGATTGGCTCGAGCTAAAAGGCCCGGTTCAAAGCGTTTTTCGCCGTGCGACAGAGCACGCTCAAGATCAAGCGCGCCCACGACACGGTCCTCAGTTGCGCCAAGAGGCAAGTCGATAACAGGTGTTGGGATGGACGATGTGGCTGCTTTGGCTGGGCACAGACAGCCATCGACACATGTCTGCGCGCGCGTACTTGGCAGACAATTATAGGGACAGCCTGCGACAATCTCGATCGGGGGCAAAAGTGCCGCTAAGGCTCGCACAATGGTCGATTTGCCGGTGCCGCGGTCACCGAAAACCATGACCCCGCCAATCCCTGGATCGGTGGCAGCAATCAGCATCGCCAACTTCATATCTTCTTGGCCGACAATGGCGGAGAAGGGGAAAGTTGGCTTCAGGGGTCTTTCGCTATTCTTCAAGATGGACGTCAATTTCTATTAAGTTTCAGGTTTGACGCTAGGGTCTGTCCCGTCTTTTTTGAAACAAGAAAGCGGGATAAGCAGACCCTAAATCAAATATCTAGACGCGCAACCTGGTTCTAAAAGAACCAGATGCGCCCTAGGCAGCTACAAGACCCACATGTTCCAAATTATCCTCCAGCTCATCAGTAGCATCCCGCAAGGCTTGCAGTGTTGCGTCATCTGGCTGCCAATAATTGCGAGCGTTGGCTTCTAGCAAGCGATTGGCCAAACGCAAAGATGCCTTGGGATTAAGGCCTGAAAGTCGGTTGCGCATCTCCGCATCTAAGACATAAGTCTCGCTGATTTGCTGATAGACCCAAGGTGCGACTTGGCCTGTGGTTGCAGACCAGCCGAAGGTATTTGTGACTTGGGCCTCAATCTGGCGGACGCCTTCATAGCCATGCTTAAGTTGTCCCTCATACCAGCGAGGGTTGAGGGTGCGGGTACGGGTTTCAAGATCGACTTGCTCTGACAAAGTGCGGACCTTGCCTTGGCCTTGGGTTTCATCGCCAATATAGACGGGCGTATCCACACCTCGAACCCGCTTCACCGCTCGGGCGACCGATCCCAACATGTCATTGTAGTGGTCGATGGTGGTAATTCCCAATTCCATGGAGTCGAGGTTTTGGTAAGCGACATCGACTGTCGCCATCACCGCCTTCATCATCGCGCTGGCTTTGATCACATTGCCTCGATGGTCATAGGCAAAGCAAGTGCGCACTTCAAACTGATCGGCGAGATCATCCTCTGTGTCCCAAGTTCCCGCTGAGATCAGTTCATTCACATTGACCCCATAAGCGCCTTCACTATGGGAAAAGACCCGCAGAGCCGCTGTGTCGATATCGCAGCCCAGCGCCGTCATGTGTTTGCGTGTATTGGCGGCAATGTGGTTTTGCTCCTCCGGTTCGTCGGCCGTTGCGGCGAGCCAGCTTGCTTCCGCAAGAAGTCGCATATGCAAGGGCAGGAGATCGCGGAATATACCTGAGGGTGTGGCCATCACATCAATACGCGGGTGGGACATCTCGGTGAGCGGCACTAGATCGGCACCTGCAAGGCGGCCATAACTATCAAAGCGGGGTTTGGCACCGATCAAGCTCAGGGCCTGGCCAATCGGGCCGCCTTCACTTTTGATGTTATCTGTCCCCCACAACACCAGCGCAACTGTGCTTGGATAGCCCGCGCCATCGGCCATGTGCCGATTCAACAATTTGCCAGCCTGCGTCTCGCCACTTTTGAGCGCATAGGCGGATGGAATGCGGAAGGGATCAAAGCCTGTTATGTTGCGGCCCGTTGGTAAAATGGACGGGTTGCGGATCAGGTCGCCGCCTGCAACAGGACGGACGAACTTGCCATCCAAAGCGCGCAAAATGCCCTCAAGTTCGGTGTCTTTGGACAAGTGTTCATTCGCGATTGCGAGCTCTTTGAACAAGATTTCACGTTGGGGACCGCGCTCGAGGCCACTCATTTCGGCGGCTTTAGCGCACGTTTGGCCGCCTATGAGCGCCTCGAGGCTTTCGAGCGAGGGTATGAGTTCACGGCCTTGCGCGATAGCCGACAATGCTTCCAGCCTTTGCTCAGCACTTGCGACTTCACCAACCACATGAAGGCCTTCTGTGATCAGCGACTGCTCAATCTCTTGCAGTTTAGCCCAGAGCTCTGAAACTTCCTCGCCGCTATTCTCGCTCCAAACATCGCCCGCTTTGATGAAATCAAGGGCCAAGGCTTGTTCATAGATGATGGGGGCAAGGACTGCGCGTTCATGGGTCTCGCTGGGGGCACTCGCGCGCCAGCGGTCGATGGAGACTTTTAGGTCGGCCAATCCGCGATAAAGGCCCGAATTAGCAATGGGGGGCGTCAAATAGCTGACCAAAGTGGCACCCGATCTGCGCCGTGCAATGGCACCTTCGGAAGGATTATTGGCGGCATAGAGATAGAGATTGGGTAAATTGCCGATTAACCGCTCTGACCAACAAGATCCCGACATGCCCACTTGCTTGCCCGGCATAAACTCCAGCGCGCCGTGCATGCCAAAGTGCAGGACGGCATGGGCTGCAAAGTCATCGCGCAGATAGCGATAGAAGGCAGAAAACGCATGCGTCGGCGTACAACCCGTCTCATAAAGAAGGCGCATCGGATCGCCTTCGTAACCAAAGCCCGGCTGGATGCCGACAAAGACTTTGCCAAACATCTCGCCTTGAATATGGATCGTGGAGGCATCCGACAATTGCTTGCCAGGTGCTGGGCCCCACTGACCTTCAATTGCGCGCAGATAGGTTTCGCGACGCACGTGATCATCGGCGCTGATGCGCGCATAAACATTTGCATCAGTGCCAAAGCGCGCGGCATTGCCAATCAAAAGCGCATCGCGCAGAGCATCGACATTAGCAGGCACTTTCACGTCATAGCCATCAGCCTTCATGGCAGTGAGCGTGTTAAACAGGCTCTCGAAGACACCCAGATAAGCCGCAGACCCTGTCGCACCGGCATTAGGCGGGAAGTTATAGAGTACAACAGCGATCTTTCGCTCTGCCTTCTTGGCACGGCGCAGGGCTACATTGGCTTCCACCCGGGCTGACAATTGCTCAATTCGCTCCGGGCATGCATGCATCGGTACCACTTCGCTATTGGCGGGGAATACACAACCGCGAGGACAGCCAGTGCACGCTTTGCCGGCCCCGTCCGAACGACCACCAAATACCATCGGCGCGACACTGCCATCCAGTTCAGGGATTGCGACCATGAGCGTGCTTTCAAACGGCGCTAAACCAAGGCCAGATTTGCCCCAAGATTCCAAAGTCTGAAACTCAAGTGCATGTGCTGCCACATAGGGCATATCAAGTTTGGCGAGCGTTTCTTCGGCACCAGACGCATCATTATAGGCTGGCCCGCCAACAAGGCTAAAGCCTGTCAGCGACACCAAAGCATCAATGGTGGCAACACCGTCTTTGGTGAAGCATTGTGTTATCGCATCACGTTGGTCAAGGCCACTGGCAAAAGCGGGCACAACGTCAAGCCCGCGCGCTTCTAGTCCCGCGATGACGCCATCAATGTGGGCCGTATCCCCCGCCAGCACATAAGAGCGCATCAGCAAAAGACCAACGCGGCCCTTGGCCTTCGCCAGACGCGGCAAATCCTCAACCTTGTCAGAAATGCGTGAAGCCATATGAGGATGATAAACGCCTGTATCTGGATAAATCTCAGGATCAGGTTGTTTGGCTCCACCCGAAAGTACCGCGCGCGATCCTGTGGCATAACGGGAAATCAAATGCCCCACCATATTGACCATATTGGCTTCGCTGGCTGACAACCAGCATTGCAAGGTCAAAAAATAGGAGCGCACGTCTTGGGCCTTGCCCGGAAAGAAGCGCAAAATCTTGGGCAGAGTCCGCAACATCGCCATTTGCGACGCGCCCGCACTCTCGGGCCGCGATTTCCCGCGCAACTTTTTGAGCATCGCCATCAACGGGCTATCAGGCGCATCCATGCGCAAAAGGCCCATCTTGGTCATGCGCGACACTTCTGGTGACGACATGGCGCAGACCAACGCATCACAAGCTTCTCGGCGTGCGATGATTTGGGGCATCACGGCTTGGATATGGTCTTCCAAGAACAAGAGCGTGACAATAATGATATCGGCTTTGGCAATATCAGCATGGCAACTCGCCAAGGCCTTGGAATCTGCACTGAACTCAACCGCCGCATGCAAGCTCATCTCAAGACCAGGGTAGATTTGACGTAATGCTGTTCGCGCTTTGATGACGACGCTGGCTGTGTGGGTATCGAGTGTAATCAAAGTCACACGAATGGGCGTATTGTCAGGGGTTTTTGGCTGTTCTTTAGAAAGACCTTTTTGGCTGAATTTCAAAAGACTCAATGGCGAATGGTCGCTCCCAAGTTTCATTTTGTTTCCCAACCCTGATTTCACAAATGGCTCTGCATCAACGCCAAGCTTTGGTACCTAAAACGCAAACTCGATAAGTGTCAATAATTTTGGACGTCAAAATTTATTACCTCTCCGCAATTGGGTGTCACATTACCCTTTTGAAAGATGTCGGGCTGGATTTTTGGGGTGTTGGCAGACGCGAGCTAACTGACAATGGCTGCTCGCTTGTGCGCCTGCTTTAAGACTGTGGAAAAACCACGCCACTCCCATCTCTCGCACAACCAAATCCGCCGCCGCTTGAGCTTTGGTCGCGACTGTCAAGAACGCCGACGGATTGTCGCCCACAGCTTTAAGCCATGATAGAGACCTCCGCCGAAGCGGAAACTCTCTCCTGTCACCTCAGGATGAGCGCACGCTGCCAAAACAAAGTGCGCAAGATCATCATCCGGCAGCCAATCCCTCAAATCAGGCGGCAACAAAAACGATTGAGAACGGTCGTCAGAGATGAATTTGGACATCCCTCATCATAGCTGATCTGCGAGTTATGCGACAGGCTGATAGGGCATCTTGCGTAAAATCTGAAACAGATTTTCGCAAAAATATGATCTAATTCAGAGCTCTCGAGTGCCGTGCTTCCCATAGGAAGCGCGGCGCTCTAAAACGCGGTCTAAACGGCTTCATAGGCCTGCAAGGTGGCGGCAACGCCTTCAGAAAAAGGTGTTGGGTCGTTCCAAAAGCGTGCAGCGAATTTGGACGAATCTACTTGGTAAGTGCGATCCCATTGAAACTTCATCTCCGCCATCTCGGCCATCATGGGGTTGAAAAGGCCGATGATGGGCAACAAGGCTAGGGGCAAAGCGGTGAGTTTGAGTGGGTTGCCGGTGTGTTCGCTGGCCAATGCCAAAATCTGGCGCGGGGTTTGGATGGGCGCGCAGGGAATGTGCCAGGCTTGGCCGAAGTCTTCGTTTGGGGCGTTGAGAAGCGAAATCACCCCGCGCGCTATATCGGGCACATAGGCAAAGTCGTGCTTTTGATCGGGATCGACGATCAGCATGGCGGGTTTGCCCTTCGCCAAGGCTCCAAATGCCAAATCCCCTAAGTGGGATTGGGCTACGGCGGGGCCGTAGAAATCTGGCGCTCGCAAGGCGGTAACGCACACCTTACCGCTTGCATGGGCCGTCATCCATTGCCGCGTGATGGCCGCCCGCGCGGCTGGCTTTACGCCAACAGAGGTGAGAGGCATTGTCTCGAGCAGGGGTGTCCGCTGCGGGCCATACATATAAAGATTATCGACAAAGACGAGGCGCGCTCCAGTCTCTTCGGCCGCTTGCAGCACGTTGGCCATGGCGCGGGGCCATTGGTCGGCCCAGATGGCCCGCTCATAGGCAAAACCAATGGCCAAAACGATCTGCGTGGCACCCGCGCAGGCGGACTTTACGGAAGCTAAGATCTGGCTGTCGCAAGCCACGAAACTAACCCCATCTGGCATGGATTCTGGCCGATGGCGTTGGGAGACTTGGATATCTCGGCCTTGGTCCTGCGCCAAAAGCTGAGTACCACGGCCTTTCCAACCGACCCATATCCCAGCACCACAATTTTTTCACGCATGTTCGTCTCCTTTGAATTCATGGCCCGAAGTGTAGGGCCGCATCTTGCATGCGTAAAATGCATGTTTTATATATCAATCATGCACGAAGTGAATTTAAACGGCCTCGATCTCAATCTGCTGCCACCGCTAGAAGCACTGTTGCGCCGAAAGAATGTGACGTTCGCGGCGGCAGATGCGGGCATGAGCCAGCCCGCCATGAGCCGCGCACTGGGGCGATTGCGGGCGATTTTTGATGATCCACTTTTAGTGCGTGGGGCAAGGGGCTTAGCTCTTACACCCAAGGCATTGGATTTGGCGGTTGCCCTGCGTCCGGCTCTCGAACGGGTGAAGGAGGTTTTCCGCGCGCCTAATTTTGATCCCAAAACAGCGCAGCGAACCATCCGTTTTGCCAGCTCAGATGTGCATAACACACTCATTTTTCCGACCTTACTGCGAAATCTAGCTGATCGAGCACCAGGCTTGGACCTGAGTTGCGAGCCTTATGGCCCTGATCTTCGCGAGCGCATGGCATCGGGCGATTTGGACTTTGCATTTGCGCTTGATAACTCTCCCCTGCCGACTGGGGTTAAGAGTGTGTATCTGGCCCAAGACGAATTGGCCTTGGTCATGCGGCGAAATCATCCTTTGGCAGAACGTGACTGGACGCTTTCAGATTATGCGACGGTCCCCCATATTCTGATCAAGCTTTTGAATGATGGAGTGAATGATTTGGACGCCCGCCTCGCCGTCCATGGAATCCAGCGCCGAACGCTCTGGTCGACCCCGCACTTTTTAGACGCCTTAGCGGCGGCCTCCGCAACCGACGCGGTAACCACGCTCTCGCGCGCGTTTGCTGCCCGTTTCGCCAATCAGTTTGACTTGATCTTGCACCGGCCACCGCTCGATAGCCCATCCTTTGGTATCGTTTTGGTGATGACGCAAGCCCGCGGACTCGACCCCTTGATGGCTTGGGTCGCCGAGCAAGTTAAACTAGCGGCGACAGAGGTTTACGCGCCAACAGACGGCAGCTCAAACCATGAAAACCGTTAAAAATTGCAAGCAAACAAGGTGCTTCTCGCCTCAAGGCGCAGTCCACTTGGACCGCACCGCCTTCCGGCTTGCGATTCCACTTATCAGGTTCATGGCGAAATGGAGCGGCCCAAGAGGGGACGCCACCCTACACGATTAGGTTTTTGTAGCCTCTGGCATAGCCCACGCGGTTCGCGATGTTTGGGTTATGACATTTATGTTTCTCGGGCCTTAGTTACCAAGGCAATCAAGGCCCCAACAGCCAAGACTCCAAACCCAAACAAGGCGCCTTCGCGCACATAAGCGAAGGCCGACCACAGCATCGCGGCGCACGATGCCACAAACAGCAATGGCAACAGGGGATAAAGCGGCACTTGAAACGCGCCCGCTTGGCCTTGCCCTCGGCGACGCAAAATGATGACGGCAAGGCCGCTAAGGCCTAAGAAGAGCCAGTAGACCGGTGCTGTGTAGTCCACCAAAGTTGAAAAGCCTTTATAGACTGCGCCAAAGCCGACCAAGATGATGGACACCGCCCCTTGGGCGAGTACGGCGCGCCGTGGCCCGGCTTGCGCTTCCCAATGCCCCAGCCATGCAAAGGCTGGTCGGTCTTGGGCTGCGGCAAAAGTGGTGCGCGCACCAACAATGATCGTCGCATTGATTGAGGTGATGGCTGCAGCCGCCACAGCTAAGGCCAGCATCATTCCAGCTTGGGGTCCAAACGCTGCCGCCATGAGATCAGCGGCTGGCGCGTCAGATTGTGCAAGCCCACTTAAGCCAAGCCCCCGCAATAATGCCCAAGTCGTCATCAAATAAAGCCCAGTGATCACAATGATCGACCAAACCAAGGCTTTGACCATGCCGGTGCGGGCGTCACGCATTTCAGCCGAGAGTGTGCACATTTCGCTCCAGCCGCCAAAGGCCAGCAGCACAAATACCAAGGCATATCCAATGCCGGCGGCATGAGATGGGCTGCCCTGCATGCTGGTTGCTGGATCAATGCCTTTGATCGTCAGCCAAGCTGCCGCTGCTGCCAAAAGGACAAGGCCTAAGACTTCCAAAACCGTAATGAGATAATCGGCACCTTTGCCAGCTTTTTCTCCGCGCAGATTGAACAGTGTCATAATCAAGACACTGGCAAAGGCATAAAGCGCTGGCCCAGCTGATCCGAGGTTCCACACGCGATTGAGATAGTCGCCAATCACAAAACCTAAGAGTGCAATAGAGCCTGTATTGATCACCGCAAATCGGGCCCAAGCAAAAGTGAAACCGAGCGTTTTGCCATAGGCGAGGGACAAGAAATGATAGTCGCCACCGGGGCTTGGATGAGCGCTCGATAGCTCGGCATAGCATAAAGCGCCAATCAGGGAGATCACACCACCGCCGATCCAAACCGCGTAAATCGCGCTCACAGATCCAGCGTTTTCAGCAACCGACGCTGGTGACTTGAAGATCCCAGCACCGACGACCATGGCAACCGCCAAGAATACAACATAAATGACGCTAATGTGGCGGGTGGGTGCGGTCTGTCCGGATGGGCTTGCTGATTGGTGCGACATGAAACTCGTCTTAAGGAAACTAACAGGATCAATTTAGTGGCGCTGCAGAATAAGGGCAGTGCAAGCCCTTCCAAAGGCTTGCAACAGCTTTATGACAGTCCCCGAAAACAAGTCTAAGGGGCAACAGCATGCAACGTACCAAACATCTCTTGATCACCACCAGCACGATTTTGTCGGCCAGCGCAATTATAGCGAGCATGCCGACCTTCGCTGCGGCACAAGGAACAGCCAACGCAGGCAGTCAGGAGGTGATCGTGGTGACTGGCACGCGCACCGCTACACGCACGGCATTGAAAAGCACCGTGCCCATCGATGTGATTGATGGCGGTGCTTTGGCCGGAGCTGGTTCTTATGGTGGTGAGTTAGGCGCAGCCCTGCAAAACCTTGCTCCCTCCTTTAATTTCTCGCGCCAGTCGAATTCATCATCAACGGATGTTGTGCGTTTTGGTCAATTGCGCGGCATGAATCCAGATCAAATCATTGTCCTGGTCAATGGCCGTCGTCGTCATACAACCTCGGTGGTCAGCCTTGATGCGAAGATAGGCCGTGGCACGACGCCGGTGGATTTCAACTCCATCCCGCTGTCAGCCGTCTCGCGGATTGAAGTGCTGCGCGATGGGGCTGGTGCTCAGTACGGCTCTGACGCCATTGCCGGCGTGATCAATGTGATCTTGAAGGGTGCTGGTGCGGGTACTGAAGCATCTATCACTTATGGTCGTCACAGCACGGACTTTGAGCCGACGGGTAAGTCCATCACCGATGGTGAAACCTTGTCGCTGAGTGTGTCGAGCAGCATTGATTTGAGTAATGGCTTTCTAAGCTTCGGTGCCGATTATCGTGATCGTGAGGCGACCGCTCGCGGCGGCCCGATCAATCAGTTTGCCTTCATCTTCGGGGTTGAGGATGATAGCCCGCTAAACCGCACCTTTGCTGGCAATCCAAACCTCTATCGACCCGGCGACCCGAAGGTTGAAGACATAAACCTCTGGGCCAATGGTGAAGTTCAAATAGCCGGCCTCGGCACGGCCTATGGTACATTGACTTACAACCAGCGCGAAGGTGAGGGGGCAGCTTTTTATCGCTATCCAGATGGTTCGGCAGGCGTGCCCGCGATTTATCCTCAGGGATATCGTCCTGTTACTCTCAATGATAACCGCGATATTGCCGTTAACGGCGGCGTGCGTGGTGAAACCGCAGGTTGGGTTTGGGATGGGGGTCTAAACTTTGGTCAGAACAAGTTTGACTTTGGGGTGCGCAACTCGGCAAACCCGTCGTTAGGCAGCGCCACGCCCACGCGTTTTCATGCTGCAGGCTTTGAAAACACCCAATGGATTGCTTCGGTAACGGCAAGCCGTGAAACAGGCTTTGGCCAGTTGGCGCTCGGGGCCGAGCTGCGCAATGAGGACTATAAAACTACGCCAGGTGATGTTGCGTCATATCAGGCTGGACCCTTGGCGGTATCACAGGGTAAGCGCGTTGGAGCCCAAGCTGCACCGGGTTTGGCGCCTTCTGACACTGCCAGTGTTGACCGCCAAGTTGGGGCGTTGTTTGCCGAGCTATCGGCGGAACCCATTACCAATCTCGACATTGATGTGGCGGCCAGAGTTGAAAACTACTCCGATGTCGGTAGCACAGTGGCAGGCAAATTGGCGGCCCGCTATGCCTTGACCGACAGTTTGGCGGTGCGCGGGGCCGTCTCGAATAGCTTCCGTGCGCCTTCCTTGGCCCAAACCGCTTTTCAATTCACCACCACTACATTTGGCTCAGGAGGTGCCCTAGTCAATGTGCGCATAGTCGCGCCCAGATCAGCCATTGGCAGAGCTTTAGGCGCCCCAAAATTGGAGCCTGAAACCTCGCTCAACTTTAGTCTTGGCACGACCGCACGATTTGGTGGTTTGTCGGTGAGCCTTGATGCCTTCAGGATCGATGTTGATGACCGCATTATCGTATCTGAACGCAATTTTGGCTTTGCATCACTGATCCAAACCGCAACCGGCATTGCCAATGTCAATGAGGTTTCTGTCTTCACCAATGGTGTCGATACGCGCACAGAGGGCTTTGATGTTGTCGCCAATTGGGCTGGTCAAGTTGGGCCGGGTCGTTTGGCGCTGACGGCCGCGTTTAATCGCTCCAAAACTGAAGTGCGCGCTGTGCGCAAGGCCCCAAGTTTTGTTTCAGGCTTTCAGGTCTTGGGTGTCGAAGAGCGCAATACGATTGAAACCGCCGCGCCGCTTGATCGCCTAACTGGCTCAGCCACCTATGCTGTCGGCCCGGTAACCGCCTTGGTGCGTGCCACTCGGCATGGCGAGACCACACGGATTTTCAATTTCGGCGGCGGCTTTGAGCCAAAACAGACCTATGGCGCCAAGACCCAGATAGACTTTGAAGGCACATTTGATGTCAACGAGAAAATCTCCATTTCGATTGGCGGCAATAATGTCACCGATGAATATCCAGATCGCTCGATTGATGACATCGCCTATTTTGGCGCTTTGCCTTATGACGTGCTGTCACCGATTGGGA
>JBEINE010000089.1:0-12280 GCA_040378245.1 Hyphomonadaceae bacterium
ACTGACACTAACTCTGCCAGACTAATCGTTATCGTTGAGAATGATATTGGGCATGCAAGCATCGCCGTGCGTTAAGATTTTATCCTCGTCCCATTTCCGATGAATTGAATAAACGCGTTCTAAAAGCGACTTCGCTGAGATGCCCAAATGATCGGGATCAAAATCTTGTTCATCAACAAGCCCCTGCTCTGCGTTCAAAGCGGCAAGCGTTAGCTTCGCTTCGACACCTTCATCAAACGGGCAAACATCAATCTTAATTTCGTGGAGTTGGCGCAGCGCTTTGGCAATCAAGTCAACTTTGATACAGGGGCCAAGGCCGCAGTCAACCGCGTTTGCGCCCTCTATTGCTGTCATTTCAAGCCAAGCGCGGTCATTATGAACATACCAGCCCAAAACTTGGGGCACCGCCACGCCAGCTTGCTTTAACCAATCGAGGCGAGTTTTTTCATTAGCCAAACTGGCACTTTGACCCACGTTTGAAACCTTAAGATAAGCGCCTGCTTCGCGGAGGCTGAACACGCGATCAGATGAACGACCGATGGTGACTTCAACCATGCCTGCGCCTTGCCATCTTGAACGCAATTCGACAGGGATTTCGTCTTCTAGGAAGCCTTTAGACATGACCAACGCCATAATTTTTCAAAATCTTAACAGACAGAACAACTATAGTGGTAAGGCGCTCACCGCCACCCTCATAGCCACATGCACATATCAATATTGCGAATGCGCCCCCCTTCCAAACCTAGCCAGATCATGCTATAAACCTAGCCAGATTGGGAGCGCTCCATCGTGCAAGTTAATATATTGGAAGCCAAGAACCGCTTGTCTGAGCTCGTGAAGTCGGCTCAGGCGGGCGAAGAGGTTATTATTGCCAATCGCGGGCAGCCTGTCGTGCGGCTGTCGCCCATCGAGGCCGGGGACACGGAAGCGGCTCCGGTGAATAGCGGTGCGGCCTTGTCGGCTTGGCTACAAGCGCGCCCTGTGCGGGGACTTAGGCTGAAGGATGAGGAGATTGAGGCCTATGTGCAACGAAATCGTGATGCATGGGACTAATTTATCTCGATAGCTGTATTTGCGTCTATGCAATTGAGTCTGCGTCGCGGTTTCACGGCAATGTTATCAAGGCACTGGCGCGCCAAGCAGAAGCGCAGTTTGCGGTCTCGCACTTGGTCATGGCCGAGTGTTTGGTTGGCCCGCTCAAAAGCGGGAATAGCTTTGTCGTTCAAGACTATGAAGCCTTATTCAAACGCGTGGCAGTGCTTGATTTAAATGAAGCTGTCTTTCGCCAAGCGGCGCAAATACGCGCGCAAGGCATTTTGAAAATGCCCGATGCGTTGCATTTGGCGTGCGCACAATTCCATGGCTGTGCAGCCCTTTGGACACATGATGATCGCTTGGCGGACGCCAGTGGCGGCTTGGCGGAATCGATTGTCGGGGATCAAGCCAAACGTTAGTCACTGGCATATCCTCCTTGCTGCCTCGGATTCACCCACCCCCCTGCAACTCCCTGCGCCGCCAATGTTGCGAATGCGCTGACCCCATGCTAGACGCCACGGCACGCAAAGCGGCAGCGACACCCATGGTATCGAATTGCCTGATTTTGTTCCTTTAATCTAACACGCACGCCTTGCCTCGCTCTGATCGCTTTGGTGTGTCTTACTCGTGAGTCGTCGCCTTGAGTGGAGTTCATGCCATCGCCATCAGTGAAACAGCCAAGCGCTATGGCGTGGCCCTGTTTGATTTGGCGCGTGAAGCCCAAAAAATTGAGGCGATTGAAGGGGATGCCAAGTCGCTTTTGCTGGCTTGGAAAGACAGCGCACCGCTGCGCGATGCAATGACCAGCCCTTTATACTCCAGCGAGGAAAAGTCGGCTGTCCTCAATGCGATGGCGGTCAAGATGAAGCTTGATGCGCTAACAGGGCAGTTTCTCGGCCTTGCGGCGCAAAACCGCCGTACTGGCGAATTGGGCGGGATGTTGAGCGCTTTTGTTGGCTTGGCGGCCAAAGCACGCGGGGCGGTTTCCGCTGAAGTCGCAACGGCGGAGCCTTTGAGTGCCGATGCGCTCAAACGTCTGACCGATGCGTTGACACATGCGTTCAAAGCGGTTGTTGATGTTCAAACCACTGTTAAACCTGAACTTTTAGGGGGCCTCGTTGTTAAAGTTGGTTCCCGATTGTTCGACGATTCTGTCAAATCAAAACTCGACGCACTTAAAATTGCGATGAAGGGGGCCTGAGGCATGGACATCCGCGCCGCAGAAATATCCGCGATCCTGAAGGATCAAATTAAAAACTTTGGCGCGCAGGCGGCTGTTGCCGATGTGGGCACCGTCTTGTCCGTGGGTGACGGGATCGCCCGCGTCTATGGCCTCGACAGCGTCCAAGCGGGGGAAATGGTTGAGTTTCCCGGCGGCATTAAAGGCATGGCGCTCAATCTTGAGCGCGACAATGTCGGCGTGGTTATCTTCGGCGAAGACCGCGGTATTAAAGAAGGCGATACCGTTAAGCGTCTGGGCGAGATTGTGTCTGTTCCCGTCGGCAAGGGTCTGTTGGGCCGGGTCTTGAACCCCTTGGGTGAGCCGATTGATGGTAAGGGCCCGCTCGTGGGTATTGAGGCTGAGCGCAAGCAAGTTGACGTTAAGGCGCCTGGCATCATTCCGCGCAAATCCGTGCATGAGCCGATGCAAACGGGTATCAAGTCCATTGATGCGCTGATCCCTGTTGGTCGTGGCCAGCGTGAGTTGATCATTGGCGATCGTCAAACCGGCAAGACCGCGATTGCGATTGACGCCATCCTGTATCAGCGCGATGCACATGACAATGATGCCCCTGAAAGCGAAAAGCTCTATTGCGTCTATGTGGTCATCGGGCAAAAGCGCTCAACTGTGGCGCAATTGGTGCAAACGCTGGAAGAGCGCGGCGCGCTGAAATATTCGATCATTGTGGCGGCGACCGCCTCTGAACCCGCGCCTTTGCAATTCTTGGCGCCATTTGCGGCGTGCACCATGGGCGAATATTTCCGCGATAATGGCATGCACGCTTTGATGATTTATGATGATTTGTCCAAGCAGGCGGTGGCTTATCGTCAAATGTCATTGTTGCTGCGTCGCCCACCGGGCCGCGAAGCCTATCCAGGCGATGTGTTTTATCTGCACTCTCGTTTGTTGGAGCGCGCGGCGAAGCTCAATGAAGACAATGGGTCGGGGTCTTTGACCGCTTTGCCGATCATCGAAACTCAAGCCAATGACGTCTCCGCCTATATTCCAACCAATGTGATCTCGATCACCGATGGCCAGATATTCTTGGAAACCGACCTTTTCTATCAAGGCGTGCGTCCGGCTGTAAACGTCGGTCTGTCGGTATCGCGGGTTGGCTCGTCGGCCCAAGTTAAGGCGATGAAGCAGGTTGCGGGCCCGGTTAAGGGTGAGTTGGCGCAATATCGCGAAATGGCGGCCTTTGCTAAGTTCGGCTCTGACCTTGATGCGTCAACCCAACGCCTATTGGCCCGTGGCGCGCGTTTGACGGAAATGCTGAAGCAAGATCAGTTCTCGCCCGTGGCCGTGGAAGACCAAGTTGTGCTCATTTACGCGGGCACTAAGGGTTATCTCGACACAATCGCAGTTGGCGATATCAAGCGCTATGAGGCTGAGCTTAAGGCGGCACTGCGGGGCAAATACAAAGACTTGTCAGAAAATATCAAAGCCAAAAAAGACATTAAGGCCGACAATATCGAAGCCCGCATCAAAGAGGCTCTTGACGATTTCGCCAAGACTTTCGCTTAGATTTGAATGTGAGGGAACACATTCATGCCCAGCCTCAAGGATTTTCGCACCCGCGTCGCATCGGTGAAATCAACTCAAAAGATCACCAAAGCGATGCAGATGGTGGCGGCGGCCAAGCTCAAGCGCGCACAGGACGCGGCAGAAGCCGCACGCCCCTATGCGGTCAAGGTCGCGAGCACGGTTGCCAATCTGGCCTCAAGCGTTAAGGGATCGGACGCCGCACCCAAATTATTGCGCGGCTCTGGGCAGGATCAAGTCCATCTGGTTGTCGTGGCAACCTCAGAGCGTGGTCTATGTGGCGGATTTAACACCAATATCGTGAAGAAAGCGCGCGAGCTTGTTTTGAGCCTTGAGGCTCAAGGCAAGACGGTCAAGCTCTTGACGGTGGGCAAAAAAGGTCGCGATCAGCTCAAGCGCACCCATGGTACTCGCAGCGTTGGTCATATCGATTTCGGCGGTCTGCGCGTTTTGGGCGCTGCACAAAGTGCACAAGTGGCGCAAAAGCTCGTTGATATGTTTGAAGCCGGTGAGTTTGATGTAGCTCATCTCATCTATTCCAAGTTTAAGTCGGTGATTGCACAGATCCCTACGGTTCAGCAATTGATCCCCGTCATGGCGCCAATCGGGGCTGAGGCCATCGATGCTGGCGGGGGCATTTATAGCTATGAGCCCAGCGAAGAGGCTATTCTCGAAGCGCTCTTGCCCCGCTATCTCGACAGTCAAATTCTCGGTGCCCTTTTGGAAAATGCAGCCGGCTTTTACGGCGCTCAAATGGGCGCGATGGACAACGCCACCCGTAACGCTGGGGATTTGATCAAGAAGCTGACGCTGCAAATGAACCGCAAGCGCCAAGCCATGATCACCACTGAACTCACTGAAATCATCGCAGGCGCGCAGGCGGTTTAGTCCATGACCAAAGCGCTCCATGATCAGGTTCCAGACTCTCCAGCCAAGTCGGCCTGGCACCATGAGTTTGCGGCGAGCATGGACAATGATGGAAGTGCTTTGATTGATTTGGCTGGTTATCCTGAGGTCTTGGCCCTGTGCGATCAAGCGCGGGCGGACATGGACGCATTTGGCTACAAGGAAACCTCACGTATCCAGGATTTATGGCAGCGCTCGGCCGCGATTCGACAGCTAGCCATCTTGCCTCAAGTCATTGGGGCACTGGAGGCCTATTATGGTCGCCAAGCGATCCCCTTCCAGACCCTTAATTTTAGATTTGGTAGCCAGCAGGCCGCTCATTCAGATCTCATGCACTTCACCCCCGATCCAATCCAATTCATGTGTGGCGTCTGGTTGGCGCTAGAAGATGTGCATGACGATGCGGGTCCGCTTCAGTATTATCCTAGCAGTCACAAATGGCCGGTTGTTACAATGCAAGATGTTGGCGCCCCGCCGGACCAACGGCCACAGCTTAGCTATGCAAGTTTGTATGAACCTGCCATTGCCGCTGAGATCGCGCAGCGTAACGCGGCTCCACGCCGAGCTTTGATCAAAAAAGGCCAAGCTGTTGTTTGGGCCGCAAATCTGGTGCATGGCGGCGCGCCGCGGCAAGATGAAGCCAAAACACGTTATAGCCAAGTCACGCACTTTTTCTTCCAAGGCTGTACCTATCACAGCTTGATTTTTCAGCGCGAAAACAAGCGTAAACTCCGCTTACCCCACGATATTCGAACGGGCCAGTTCGCATTGCCCGTTCTTCGACCAGGCGATAATCTGGAACTTCGGACCATACTGGGGGCGATGCGTAAACGCTTTAATCGCATCGTGCATAGCTCGTAAGGCCCATACCCGATCAATACTATTTTGTTCTTACCCAATTTTATAGCTGTGGTAAGGTTCACACCAAGAGATGACCAAGGAGCCCAAAATGTCCATTCATGTTAAAGGCAAGATTGCCCAAGTGATCGGCGCCGTCGTCGACGTCGAGTTTGATGGCGATCTGCCAAGCATTCTCAATGCGCTGGAAACCATCAATAATGGTAAGCGCTTGGTGCTGGAAGTGGCTCAGCATCTGGGCGAAAAGACCGTGCGCACCATTGCGATGGACGCAACCGAGGGCTTGGTTCGCGGGCAAGAGGTTACAGATACCGGCAATTCAATCATGGTGCCGGTTGGGCCAGCAACCTTGGGCCGTATCATTAACGTGATTGGTGAGCCCATTGACGAAGCCGGCCCGATTAACTCGTCAGCGGGCACGCGCTCGATCCACCAGCCCGCACCGGCCTTTGTGGATCAAAAGCCTGCACCAGAGGTGCTGGCGACAGGCATTAAAGTTGTGGACTTGCTGTGTCCTTATGCCAAAGGCGGCAAGATCGGTCTGTTCGGCGGTGCTGGCGTTGGCAAAACGGTTTTGATCCAAGAGCTGATCAATAATATTGCAAAGGCCTATGGCGGCTATTCCGTGCTGGCAGGCGTCGGTGAGCGCACACGGGAGGGCAATGACCTTTATTATGAAATGATCGAGAGCAAAGTGAATGTTGATCCCAAGGAAAATGGTGGATCGACTGAAGGATCGCGTTGCACCTTGGTTTATGGCCAAATGAATGAGCCTCCCGGTGCCCGCGCGCGCGTGGCCTTAACCGGCCTTGCCCAATGCGAATATTTCCGCGACGAAGAGGGCAAGGACGTCTTGTTCTTCGTGGACAATATTTTCCGCTTTACTCAGGCAGGCTCAGAAGTGTCAGCACTTTTGGGTCGTATTCCCTCCGCCGTGGGCTATCAACCGACATTGGCGACGGACATGGGTGGCCTGCAAGAGCGTATTACCTCAACCGTCAAAGGCTCCATTACCTCGGTTCAGGCGATCTACGTGCCGGCGGACGATCTAACCGATCCAGCCCCGGCCGCGTCATTTGCCCATTTGGATGCGACCACTGTTTTGAACCGCTCGATTGCCGAAAAGGGCATTTATCCAGCGGTCGACCCATTGGATTCCACCTCACGCATTCTCGAACCGCGCATTGTCGGTGAAGAGCATTATCAAACAGCGCGTCGGGTTCAGCAAATTCTGCAGCAATATAAAGCGCTTCAAGATATCATCGCCATTTTGGGCATGGATGAGCTATCCGAAGATGACAAGCTGACGGTGAGCCGCGCCCGCAAAGTCGAGCGTTTCTTGTCGCAACCTTTCCACGTCGCCGAAGTCTTTACCGGATCGCCGGGCAAACTGGTTTCGCTTGAAGACACAATTCGCGGTTTCAAAGGCCTTGTGAATGGTGATTATGACCATTTGCCAGAGCAGGCTTTCTATATGGTCGGCAATATAGAGGAAGCCATCGCGAAGGCGCAGAAAATGGCCGCTGAGGCCGCCTAAGCCTTGCGGATGACAATCGGATTCTGATTAAGGCGCGGTCCTGGAGCATCTTGGGTAAAATCTGAAACAGAACTTCGCAAAAATTATGCTTTGATTCAAAGCCCTAGAGCGCGTCTGTTTCTTATAGGGTCTTTTTGTCCCGCTCTTTTGATACAAAAAGACGGGACAGGCCCTCGTGAGGCGGCGCGTAAGGTTATGGAGGCCTAAGCGCCTCTGATCTTGCTTATGCGCCTAATCAGTGCCGCGCTGGCCGCATCACGGGCTTCGCTGGGGCCTTGGCGCAAATCCAGCTCTATTTCTGAGGCGATCACTTTCCCCAACTCGACGCCCCATTGATCAAAGGAATTCACCCCCCAAAGCCTGCCCTCCACAAACGTGCGATGCTCGCAAAACGCCAAATATGCGCCCAGATTAAAGGGCGTGAGAGCCTCCATAAGGATGAAGCTGGACGGGCGATTGCCAGCAAACACGCGGTGGGGTGCCAATTCGGCTATGCCGGTTGCCTCAACATTGTGCTGGCGCATGCTGGCCATGACTTGATCCAGCGTCTTGCCGTGTGTGAGGGCTTCCGCTTGAGCCAGCGCATTGGCTAAAGTCATGAGCGTTTGCTGGGGCGCATCCTCTTGGTCTGTGGCAAGGGCTATAAACTCAATCGGCGTGGTCTCGGGGCTTTGGTGAAGGTGCTGGAAGAAGGCGTGTTGGGCATTTGTGCCTTCAGCGCCCCATACGACGGGTGCCGAATGGTTCACAGGCTGACCATTCAAGCCCATGCTCTTGCCATTGGATTCCATTTCCAATTGCTGGAGGAATTGTGGAAGCAGGCGCAAACGCCTTGCATAAGGAATAACCGCCCGACTGGGGAAACCCAAGATTGACCGGTTCCACCAGCCAATCAAAGCCGCCAAGACGACTGGATTGTGCGCAAATGGGCTTGTTTCAAAAAGACTGTCCATCGCCGCAGCCCCTTGGTGCATTTGGGCGATGATTTCAGGGCCTAAGGCAATTTGGGTGGATAGGCCCACAGCCGACCACAAAGAAAACCGGCCCCCGACCCAGTCCTTAAAGTCAAAAACCCGGTCTTCCTGAAAGCCCATGGCGGCCGTGCGGGCGGGCGCTGCACTGATGGCCGCCAGATGCTGACGATCGTCTGGGCCGATGGCCTTTTGCAACCACGCCCGCGCGGCTTTGAGGTTCTCCAGCGTCTCCAATGTCGTAAATGTCTTGGACACACATAGGATAAGGGTTTGCTGCGGGTCTAGCCCGCTCAAGGCCGCCGCCAATTCACCTGGCTCAATATTGGCGGCAAATCGCAGGTCGATCTGGCTGCCGCCGGTGGGTGCGAGGGCCTCATAGACAAGGCGTGGACCCAAGTCCGACCCGCCAATCCCGATGTGCAAGATCGACTTAAAGGGCGCGCCGTTCTTGGCCGTGATTTTCCCCGAGCGCACATCAAGCGCGAACTGGGTTGTCGCCTTAAGGCCCGCCCGTACCTCAGCGCTGATGGCGTCGCCATTGGCACAAAAGTCGCGATCTGGCTGACGCAAAGCCATATGCATGACGGCACGGCCCTCAGTGATATTGATCGGATCGCCATTAAACAAGGCCCTTATGGCGTCGCTCAGACCTTGTTCTTCAATTTTGACTAGCAGGCCAACCAGATCGGATTGCCTCATGAGGGCGCGCGAAAAATCGAAATGCAGTCCGTGATGATCAATTTGAAAATGTGCCAATCTGTCGGGCTCATCGCGCAGGAGCTTTGCAATGCTCGGGTAGGATTGACTATCAAAAGGTCCTTCAAAGACAAATCTATGCATTAGAATTCTCCGCGGTGGTGGATTGACGACGCAAGAGGCGTGCAGCCTCGCCGCCAGAGAGCTTGGCACTTATCATTTGCTTGGCTCGGCCGCAAAGCTCATTCTCTTGGCCCCGTTGCTCGAAAAGCGTCCTCAAATGAGTACTGGCGACACTCAAGTCTGCATAGGCCCATTTGGCCCGTCGGTCATGATAAATGCGTTCCGGATCATTGATGAAATCGAGATGATAGGGAACCAAAGCCGCGCTGGTAGCATCCATAAAATCGAGATTGCCTGACCATCCCGTCGCAATGACGGGAAGTCCAGCCCTCATGGCCTCGGCCAGATTGAGTCCAAAGCCCTCACTGCGATGCAATGATATATAGACGTCGGCCATGGCATAGAAATCATAAAGACCGATGGGACAGTCGGAAGCCGCAATCAGCTTGACTTTTGGCCCAGCTAGCGTCGCTGCGGCTTGTAGTCGTCCTAGGGCACCTGGATAAATGTCTGACGATAGATGGCGAATAACCAGACACGCATCTTCATCGGGCCCAAAGGCGCGCGAAAAGGCCTTGATCGCACCAATCGCGTTTTTGCGTTCTAGGCTTGACGCGAAGGAAAAGGATTGCAGCGCGACAAAACTTGTCTCTGCGATGCCTAAGGCCCGGCGGGCGCGCAGTCTCATGTCTGGGGTAAGGGCAGGCGTTTCAGCCAGCGCTGCAGGGTGGGGCACAACATGAATGGGCTTGTCGAAAATCTTCGCCAAGGATAGTGCTGAAAACTGACTGGGTGTCCAAATCTCATGGACCAGATGGCCAAGGCGCCGCCAGTGAATGGGGGGGATTTCCAGTTCCCAAACCCAATAAGCGATCACCCGCTTATGCTTCAAAATAGCCGGCCCCAAATGTGACAAAATATGGATGGCAATATCAGGGTTGAGCACGAGGATAATCGTTGGCGCATGGGTGGTGTCTGGCGTCGCACCGAGGTCACCACGATTTGCCTTTGCGTCTGTGGGCGCGACGATAAAGCGTGACACGTCGCAGGTCTCACACCTGATGCCGTCTTTCTCCAGCTCAAGAAGAAGCAGGTTGGCGGCACTGCCATGCCCAATCGCCGAGCTGAACAGCCCAATCACTAAGGCGTGTGATGAGGCTAGGTCATCAATGGCTTTAGCTCTTGGAAGCGCCATAGCCAAAATCGGCTCGCTAAAATGGCGCGTCTGCGCTGCCAAGCGATAGCGCCAAGACTGTGGCATCAAGTGCCAGATCCTTTTGAGAATCGCTACAGGGGACATAGGAACCTCACCTCACTGACTTTTGAACTTATTGGCGACTTCGACACCATGGGCAATATCGGCTCTCAGGCTCAATCAGCTCAGCATCATCATCACTTCGACGCCGAGAGCCGCGAGCAAAGCGATAATCAAAGTTTGAATCAAAAGCGCCCCGACGGCGGCGGGCCCCAGCGCCATGACGCCCTTGATCGAGGCACTCGCCCCCAGTGCGACCATCGATACAACCAAACAAATGCCCGATAAGTTTGTTAAAGCACTTATGCCCGCGGGCGTCAGCCAGCCAGTATTGGCGATTACAATGGCGGCGACAAAGCCCAAAAGAAACACAGGCACAGTTGCTTCGGGGTTGTCTTGATCATGGTCGCCCCGGTCTCGCCAGGACAAAATCATCAATAGCCCAAATATGACCACTGGCATCATGGCCACCCTGATCATCTTAACAGTTGTGGCCGCAGGGGTGGCCGCTTCGCCATAGAGATCGGCCGCGGCCACGACTTGGGAGACCTCATGAATTGAAGCGCCCAAAAACACCGCCGACGGTATCATGGGAATGCCTAGGAAGTGGCAGAGGGCTGGATAGGCGACGACAGCGACCGTGCCGATAATTGTGATACTGGCGACAGTTGCAACGACATCACGCTCGACATTTGAATTGGGGCGCTTGGCTAAAACCGTCGCAATTGCCAAAGCCGCCGAAGCGCCACAGATCGCCACAGAGGCTGCTGTCAAAAACGCGGTGTGGCGTGACAATTTCAAAGCTCGCCCCGCCAAATAGCCCAAACATAAAGTGCCGCCTGCGGCCACAATGGCGATCAAAGCCGGCTGCCAACCCAGCGCTTGAAGGTCTGAGATTGTAATCCGAAATCCCATGAGCGCGACGCCCGTCCGCAACAGAGGCTTGGCCAACACATCATTGCCGGGCCTGAACGCAGGCTTCCTCAAAACAAAAGAGGCCGCCATGCCCAAAAGAAGGGCGATCAATAGGGTCGGGATGCGGGTGCCTTGCGTGGGAAAATAAGCCAATGCCGCCAGCAGGAGGCCCAAAGCCACACCGGGCACCATTTTTCCCAAAGACGTGCCCATCTACCCCTCAACTCTGTACTCTCAGAGCCTATCCCAGCTTAACCTAGCGTGCTTTCAGGTCGGCTGGCAATTGCGCCGCCCCGCTCACTTGTGTGACCACAGCGATTGGCAACCATGCGATCATGAAGCACGATGATGGCCTGACTTCCGCCTGTCTTGAAAAGGCCCGGAACCAGACCATGGATAAAGCACATCACCCCAGCGGACATCAACTTAAAGGCAAACCCGAACGCAACGCCCATATGTTCAACATAGCTTTCACCAACACTTTGCGGGTGCTCGACAAACAGCTTTTTCAACATGGGGCCCATCTCCGTTCACTGCGACTGTTGGTGCCATAGACAGGATGGTAAAGTTTCCCGACTTATCATAATCAAATGGAAAAAGCAGGGATTTTTTTCGACAATGGCGGCAATTGATCAAAAAATAGACGATGCAGATCGAAAATTATTGGCTATCCTACAAACTGACGCTTCAGTCTCGTTGGAGGAAATCGCCAATAAGACAGCCATGGCGACCAATACCGCGTGGCGTCGGATCAAGCGTCTAGAGGAAAGTGGCGTCATTACCAAACGCGTCGCACTCATCAATCCCGAAGCGATTGGGCTTGGCATGACGGTCTTTGTCGCCATCAAAACCGCCGAACATTCCGACGCTTGGCTTGAAGGCTTTGCCAAAGCGGTGGCGCTCATTCCCGAAGTGGTGGAGTTTTATCGCATGACCGGCGAGACGGATTATTTATTGAAATTATTGGTTGAATCGATTTCTGACTATGACCGCGTCTACAAGAAACTGATACGCTCAGCCAAGTTAAGCGACGTCAGCTCAAGTTTTGCGATGGAGACGATCAAATACACAACCGCGATTCCTTTGCGGCTATAGAGCGCGTCTGGTTCTTTTAGAACCAGGTTGCGCGTCTAGTGGATAACGCGTAACGGATGATTCCCTATGGGGATTCCTAGGCGATGCGAGATGTGCGATTCTGCTTGGATGCGCACAGGTAT
>JBEINE010000022.1:0-22965 GCA_040378245.1 Hyphomonadaceae bacterium
TAGACGCGCAACCTAGTTCTAAAAGAACCAGACGCGCTCTGGTCGGCGATGGCATTATGCTGAGGGAATGAGGCTTAATGCGGTTGCTATTTTGCCCCCGTACGGGCTAAAGCGGACGAGATATTGCGGGACCCCGGCTCATCATTGGACTGGGCTAATTCATAGGACAAAACCATGGCTCACGCCGCCGTAAAACATGATTATCACCTGGTAGATCCAAGCCCTTGGCCGATTGTCACCTCACTCGCCTTATTTGTGCTGGCGATCGGTGCGGTCATTTTCATGAAGGGTTTTGTGGCCGATCCCTTATCGTTGATCTCCGGCTATTTTGCTGATGAGGCGGCGGCAAAAGCTGCCATGGCTGGGGGCTGGAAAGCCGTTGAAGCCGGCCTTCAAGCCAGCGCAGGGTTTCAGTCCTTGAGCGCCGATCTTAAGAGCCAGGCCATTGCTGATTATCAAACCGCACAGCAATGGTATTGGTTATTGGGCAAGGGCGATTTGATTGTTTTGGTTGCTGGCTTCTTGATGACAATTTATGGCGCGGCGTCTTGGTGGGCTGACGTTGTTAAAGAAAGCCACAAAGGCGATCACACGCCTGTGGTCGGAATTGGCCTGCGCTATGGCATGATTTTGTTCATCGCCTCTGAAGTCATGTTTTTCGTAGCTTGGTTTTGGATGTTTTTCGAAGTGGGTCTGTTTGCCGATGAGCGGACATTGTCCACCATCCCTGAAGTTGCCAGTGCTTGGGCGACTTGGCCGCCTAAAGGTGTTGAAACGCTCGATCCTTTCCATTTGCCGTTGATGAACACGTTGACACTGCTCCTATCGGGCACAACCGTGACTTGGGCTCACCACGCCATGCAGGAAGGTAATCGGAAGAGCGCGCAATTAGGTCTGATGTTGACGGTCCTTTTGGGCATGTTCTTCACAGGGCTTCAAGTGCTGGAATATCAGCATGCCTTGCATGAAAACTATTTTGGCTTTGGCGGCGAGACTGTCGGCGTATATGGCTCGTCATTCTTTATGGCCACGGGCTTTCATGGGGCCCATGTGATCATTGGTACGATCTTTTTGGCCGTCTGCTTATTCCGCCTGATGAACGGCCATTTCACACCTAAAAAGCACTTCGGCTTTGAAGCGGCGGCTTGGTATTGGCACTTCGTTGATGTGGTCTGGCTGTTTCTGTTCGCCTTTGTCTATGTCGCGTTCAAGTAAAGTCGAGGCTTGAGTCTAAGTTTGAGGGCAGGCGAGGGCAAAGGCCGCTCGCCTGTCGTCGTTTTAAGGCCTTAAGTCGAAGGAGGCACAAAGTGCACAATGTCTGGAAGGCGGGCCTATTCAGCCTTTGCCCCGCGTGCGGCAAAGCGCCTTTGTTTGACGGGCTGTTGACGATAAGATCCGCGTGCCCGGCCTGTGGTGCCGATTTCTCCGTCCAAGATTCCGGCGATGGCCCGGCGGTTTTTGTAATCTTGGTAGCGGGTGCGATATGCGTGCCTTTCATTGTGATTACGCAATTGGCTTTAAGAATGCCGATCTGGCTGACGGGCCTGATCGGCCTACCCCTAACCGCCGCGGTCTGCTTGGCTTTGCTCCGACCGTTCAAATCCATGTTGTTTGCCGCACAATGGCGGCATGGGGCTGGTGAGGGGGTGAAGGTCGATCGCAGCGACCTCCCCAAATGTGAGCGTTCAGGCGATGCGTGACAACCAATCTAAGCCTGACCCCGTCATTTTGGAGCGCGCGGGCTTTCGCCCCATGCCGGTCCTGACTTTGCTCAGCCTCGTGTGCTTGGCGATCCTGATCATGCTGGGCCAATGGCAATGGGACAAATTTGTTCTTAAATCTAGGGCCACAGCGCCCGCCACCACAACGGCCCCCGAAACACTCGCACGAGCCATCGCGGCTCCAAGTCCGGAATATGGTGTGGTCAGTGTCAGTGGCACTCTCGCCCCCCGCAGCCTTAAGGTCAGCGCCGTACAAGACGGGGTCAGGGGCTATCGTCTGTTCTCTTTTGTCGCGGGGGCCGACGCTCAGATATGGGTGGATCGCGGTTTTGTCGGTGAAGCCGATAGCGCGCGCGTCGTTCAGCCAACAGGGCAGACGCAATGGATCGGGGTTTTGCGTCGGGGTGCCAAGGCCAATAGCTATACACCCGATAATGATCCCGCCGGTGATGTCTGGTTTTGGCCAGATGTCAGTGCCATGAGTGGGGCGTTAGGCGTCAGGAGCGCCAGCGCGCTCTATTATGTCGCGCAATCACAAGTCGACCCGCTTGGCATCGGCAAGCCTGTCGACAATCCTTATGCGGACGCCTCAGGTGCCAATCGCATTAAGCCCGAAACGCATTTGGGATATGCTTTGACATGGTGGGGGTTTGGCTTGGCGTTAATCGGTGTCTATATAGGTATGCACGTCCGCGCTGGCCGACTTAGGTTTGCGGGTCAAATCTCTTCTTAATCAACACATATAAAGCTGTTTCATGCGCTATATTTCCACCCGTGGTGGCTCCCCGTCAGTTGGTTTTTTTGATGCACTTTTGGCAGGTCTCGCCCCCGATGGCGGGCTTTACATGCCGGAGTTTTGGCCGAGCCTTTCCGCCGAGGAGTTAGCAGCGGCGGCCACTGCCCCCCTATGCGGATACGGCCGCCGCCATCTTGAGCTTGTTTGCTGGCGCGGATTTAACCCGCGAGGAAGCGATTGGTCTGACCGAGGCCGCCTATGGCAGCCAATGGGCCAATCCGGCGATCACTCCGCTGCGTCAAATCGGGCCGGGCGAATACATATTGGAGCTGTTTCACGGGCCATCCTTGGCTTTTAAAGATGTGGCCATGCAGCTTCTTGCAGGCTTGTTCGATCACGTCTTGGATCAGCGCGATGCCCGCCTGTCGATCATTTGCGCCACCTCTGGCGACACTGGCGGTGCGGCGGTTGAGGCGCTAAAAGACAGCCATCGGGTTGACCTCTTTGTCCTGTTGCCCGATGGCCGGGTTTCAGACGTTCAGCGCCGCTTTATGACGTCGTCCGGATCTGACACGATTCACGCCCTTGTCGTCGATGGTGATTTTGATGCGGCGCAGGCCATTGTGAAGGCCTTACTGGCCGATCAGGCTTTTGCCACTCAGATGGCACTATCGCCCGTCAATTCGATCAATTGGGCCCGTATCTTGGCTCAATCCGTTTATTATGTGACCTCCGCTTGTGCGCTGCGCGCTGGGGGTCTGGTTAACTTCACCGTGCCCAGTGGCAATCTGGGCGATGCGTTGGCGGGCTATGTTGCCAAGATGATTGGGACCCCCATCGGCAAGATCATGATGGCTACAAATGCCAATGACGGCATCGCCAAGGCCATTGAAACCGGCACTTATGTTAAGGCTGCGGCCAGCTCAGCCACACTCAGCCCGGCGATGGATATCAGTGTGGCCAGCAATTTTGAGCGCTTGGTCTTTGAATCCGTAGATCGCCAAGCACCAGTTCTAAAAGCTCTTTATGATGGGTTTGCCCAATCTGACAGCTACGATATCCCTCCACTCGCCCTCGCCAGACTGAAAGCCACCTTCGATGCATTTGCTGTTGATGACAGCGAAACCCGATGGGCATTGGCCGATTGTTACGAGCAAACGGGCGAAGTGCTGTGCCCCCATACCGCGGTTGGCTGGCGGGCGCGATTTGATGGCGAGGAAACCAAGGGCGCGCGTGTATTGCTCGCGACCGCTCACCCTGCCAAGTTTCCCGAAACTGTTGAGGACGTGCTGGGCATTGACCCCGTGCTACCCCGCCATTGCGCCGATTTGTTTGAGCGACCAGAGCGGATGACGAAATTGCCGGCTACGGTGGCGGCGGTAAAGGCCTATCTGTTGAGCCACGGGCCAACGCCATCATGAGTGCGGCCACGCTCTATAAGTTCGATAATCAGGTACGACTGTTAATTGATCCGATGCCGGGACTGGCAACCTCCTGCGTTGGGGTCTGGGTTCGCGCCGGCGCACGCGCTGAAGCCGCTCACGAAAACGGCATTGCCCATTTGCTTGAGCATTTGGTCTTCAAAGGTGCGGGCACACGTGATGCGCGCGCACTCGTCGAAGAAGCCGAAGGACGCGGCATTTATCTCAATGCGGCCACTGGTTATGAGCGCACAGGCTTTTTTGCGCGATGTCTGGCTGATGACGCCGCCTTTGCATTAGGCTTGGCCACAGATTTGGTGCTCAATCCTCATCTGAAAGAGGCGGATTTGGCGCTGGAAAAAGGCGTGGTGCTGCAGGAGATTGGCGAAGCCTTTGACGATGCTGAAGACCGGTGTGGCGTGCTTCATCAACTGGCGTCTTTTCCTGATCAGGCCCTCGGCCGCCCGATTCTAGGCGATGAGACCAGTTTGGCAGGCATTACAAAAGCCGATATTGATATCTTCCGCGCGCGTACTTATGCGCCGTCTGCCATGTTGATCGCAGCATCAGGGGCGGTCGACCCAAGCGCAATATATGATCAAGTCAGCGCTGCATTTGGAAACTTGCCAGCCTTTGACGCTGTCCGACCGACCCCCGCCACCATCGGTGGTCAAGTCCTTAGTGAGGTCCGTGATAGCGAGCAATTGCATCTGACGATGTCGCTACCTGGCCCCCAATCTGGCAGCGAGGACGCCATTGCCGCGCGGGTCATGTGCGAAATACTGGGCGGGGGTATGGCGTCACGCTTGTTTCAAGACCTGCGTGAATTGAGAGGCCTTGTCTATTCTGTTGAGGCCTTCGCCGACCTTTATGAAGATACAGGCCGCATCTGCATTTCGGCGGGCTGTAGCGCTAGCTCCGTCTATGATGTCGCAAGCCGTGGAGCGCAACATCTCATCGACATGGCCGAGCACGGACCCACTGACCGCGAGCTACAGCGCGCCGGCCGGATCTTGGAAGCCAGCATGATGATGGCGGCGGAAAGCCCGGCTGCACGATGTGAAGGCGCGATCAGCCAGACCTTGCTTTATGGTCGACCACTGAACCTGGCTGAAGTTTCTGCGCGCGTTCGCGCCGTTACGCCCGCGCGCGTCCAAGATGTCGCCCGGGCCGCGGTCGCCGCGGGGCACGCTGGGGGCGTCGCTGTCAGCGCCGTTGGCCCAGCCAACGGCCTTGCCAGTGCCGCCGCTTTTGGGGCACAGTTCAAGTCAAATTAGTAGCAGGTTCATCAAATGGCTTTATTGCGCTTGCCCGTCTCAGCGGAAGGTCGTTTACGTTTGGAAGCCGAAGGCGTTTTCCTGCGCGCGCCCCAAAAAAATGATTATAAAGCCTGGGCAGAGCTACGTGACACGAGTCGTGACTGGCTGTCCCCTTGGGAGCCCAAGTGGCGGGTCGATGAACTGAGCCGAGCGTGCTATTATTGGCGTCTGCAAAGCTGGCGGCATGATGAGAAATTAGGCTTGGCTGTGCCCTTTTTCATCTTCAGATCGCATGATCAGGCCCTTGTCGGGGGCATCAATATTTCCAACATCCGCCGCGGCGTCGCCCAAGATTGCACCATTGGCTATTGGATCGGGCAACCCTTTGCGAGGCAAGGTTACGCCCGACAGGCGCTTGGCGCTGTCCTTACCCATGCCTTTCAAACATTGGGCCTGCACCGCGCACAGGCTGCGTGCATCCCGACCAATTTTCGTTCGCGCGGATTATTGGAACGTTGCGGGTTTCGCGAGGAAGGCTATGCTCGGGGCTATTTGCGAATCAATGACATGTGGCAGGACCATGTGATGTATGCGAAACTAGTGGGCGAGTAGCTAAGAAATCAAAGGTACCTGTTGAGATGATCGGCAACATGTCCATTACCGGCAATTCTCATGTTTTGCCGGTAAAATCGACATAAGAACGAAACAATACCGAGAATCTCGGAAGGGCTAATACCAACGGCGTTAACCGGCGACCCATTTCGGACTGGTGCGAAAGCGGAGCCCACAGCACTTGCTGCGCAATTTCGTTTTTAAATCAACAAATTATGGAAAGGATGCGCAGCTCGTGCTGCGCGCTCCCACGTGCTGTGCACATAGGGGGAGACCAGTTCGAACTCGGAGGGTTCCCAAGCACGACCGCGCGCCGACGCCTATGCGTCGCCACAGCGGGGCGAAGGTGCAAAGCACCGACACCGTGAGCGAATAGAAATGGTGGGCGTAACAGGGATTGAACCTGTGACCCCCTCGATGTCAACGAGGTGCTCTCCCGCTGAGCTATACGCCCGCCTGTTTGGCGAAGGTCACAAAAGCCGACCTCGGGACGCGCGTTCTAGCGCAGTGCAGGAATAGGGGCAAGATGATCGCTGCCAACAATATGTGAAGCCCCGCTTTCACCGCAGGGCTTCACCTTATCCGCTAACAGACCATTATGAGCGGCCAGCTGGATACCAGCGGCCATCATGAGCCTGGCACAGCCATACATTTCGGGTCTGATACTGACCATCGGGCGTACGTAGCAATTTCTCGCCCCAACCGCATTGTTCGCGGCGTACCACAGGAGGGGCGCGATAGCTCGCTTGATAGGCATTGCCATATTGCCGGTCATTATAACCACGGTCATCGTAATTGCTGTAGCCATAGTCACTATTGCGATAGGCACTCTTGCGCGGGGCTGATTGGGTCCGATAAACCTCGTCGTCACAGGCTAGGCGACGGCGACCGATTTCCGAGCCTGCAACAGCGCCAACCACGGCACCCAAAACTTGGCCCTCGGTGCGGGCATTGCGGCCTGCGATCTGGTTGCCAAGGACCGCCCCGGCAATCGCACCAATTGTGCCGCCCGCCAGACGATTGTTATTGAGTGATTGTTGGCACTCTTGACTGATGTCGCCATAGGATTGCGCGGACGCCAGCGCTGGGGCCAAAAAAGCCATAGCGGCAGTACAGGCGGAAAGAATGATCATGTTACGCATTGGCTTGTTCCTTTGCATTAAAGAAGACCTCGTTGAAGAAGGGGGGCTGTTTGGCCTTCTGTGATAGAGACCTTGCCACCCTCTAGCTGAACGGCGCATGAGCAAATATGACCCGCGATATTCAGGAAACAAACCCGCTCACCATTAGTTACATGGGCTCTCATGGAGATGGTGTAAGTCGCGATGACGAGCGGGCCGTGCATGTGCCCTTTACGCTGCCCGGTGAAGTCGTGGACGTGGTTCAGCGCGGTGAGCGGGCGCGCCTCGTTGCTGTCACGTCGCCGTCGGCTGAGCGTATTGCCCCGATCTGTCAACACTTTGGCACCTGTGGCGGCTGTAGCCTTCAGCATTGGGACGAAAAGCCCATGCTGGCGTGGAAGGGCGATCTGGTGACCCGTGCGCTCGCGCGTCGAGGTGTAAGTACGGAAATTGGCGCGGCGGTGGCGGCTTGGGGCCATGGCCGCAGGCGCGCGACGTTTCATGCCAGAACGGGCCCACAAGGGTTTGAGTTTGGTTTTGCGCAAGCTGGGTCTCACAAAATTGTGAATATTGTCGAATGTCCTGTCTTGAGTCTGGGGCTACAGGCCGCATTGCCAAGGTTGCGGGCCTTGGCGCAAGGGCTGGCACCGAAAAGTGACACGATTGATCTGGCGGTTACTGAAACGCCGACGGGCATTGATGTTGACGCAAGAAACGCCGGCCAAATGGATCGGTTTGAACGCCGGGGCTTGGAGCGTTTGGGACAATTGGCCGAAACGGCCCAGATCGGGCGGCTAACCCTGCATGGTGATGTTGCGGTCTCGCGCGCCAGTCCTCGGGTCAAGATGGGCCAGGCGATTGTCGCGATCCCGCCGGGTGGTTTCTTGCAGGCGACCCGAGCTGGCGAAGAGGCTTTAGCCGCCAAGGTCCTTGAGTGGACAGCGGGCTGCAAGCATGTGGCGGACTTGTTTTCAGGCCTTGGCACCTTTGCGCTGCGCTTAAAAGGGAATGCGCAAGTCACTGCCATTGAAGCCGATGCTGCGGCCATTGCCGCGATGAAACAAGCCTCGGACGCGTTGGCGGGGGGTAAAACCCTGACCGCTATCGTGCGTGATTTATTCCGTGCCCCCCTGACGCCCCACGAAATGAAAGGCATAGACGCCATCGTGTTTGACCCACCCCGTGCAGGGGCGGAGGCTCAGGCCGTCCAGATTGCGCGGTCTAAGGTCAATTTGGTGGTCGCCATTTCCTGCGATCCCGCAACTTTCGCTCGCGATGCGGCGGTTTTGATTGAGGGCGGTTTTGAGATGGTCGAATGTGTAGCCTTTGACCAGTTTCGCTTTACCTCCCATGTTGAGATCGCGGCTAAATTCGTGAGGGCCAAAAAATGAGCTTCTGGACTGAAATCAAACTGGCCGACATGACAGAGGCCCAATGGGAGAGCCTGTGTGATGGCTGTGGCAAATGTTGTCTGCTCCGCCTTGAAGATGAAGACACCGGCGACATTTACACCACCGATGTTGCCTGCAAACTCCTCGACACCACAAGTTGTCGGTGCAAGGATTATGCGGGTCGCCAGAAAATTGTGCCCGATTGCGTGAAGCTGACGCCGCAGAATATGGGGGAGCTGAGCTGGCTGCCCAAGACCTGCGCCTATCGCCTAGTGGCAGAAGGCTCGCCCCTGTATGATTGGCACCCCCTCGTTAGTGGTGACCCGGGTAGCATTCATGCGGCAGGCATGAGCGTTGCGGGCAAAGCCACACCTGAGGGGCGGGTCAAGGCCAAGCATCTCATCAAACGCATCAAAGTGTGGCCCGGCGAAGATAGATGAGTTAAGTCAACCCAACAGTGCCAGCGCGCCAGCAAAAGGATCACATATGAAACTCGGTCGTCTCAATCATGTCGGCATTGCTGTCCCTTCAATCGCGGCAGCGCTGGACAATTACCGTGCGCTTTATGGCGTGGAGGACAAGGATATCACGCCTGTACGCGATATGCCCGAACAAGGCGTGCGCGTGGCTTTTGTGGATATTCCAAATAGCCAATTGGAACTGATTGAGCCCTTGGGCGAGGCCTCACCGATATTGAAGTTTCTGGAAAAAAATCCAGCTGGTGGCCAGCATCACGTCTGTTTTGAAGTGCCAGAGATTTATGCAGCTCGCGACATGATGCGCGCGCGCGGTGCGACGATATTGGGGGAACCGAGGATCGGGGCGCACGGCACTTTGATCATTTTCGTGCACCCGAAAAACTCAAACGGTGTGCTGATCGAACTGATGGAAACGCCAAAGGACGCACATTGATATGGGCTGGTTTACTGGAATAGTCACTTATTTGACTTTGTGGTGGGTCGTGCTGTTCTGTGTTCTGCCCTTTGGCGCGCGCAGCCAAGCCGAAGCGGGCGAGGTGACCGCTGGCACCGATCCTGGTGCGCCGGTCTTTCCCAATATGAGGCGGAAACTGATTTTAACGAGCGTGATCGCTTTGGGGGTGTGGGCGATATTGGCGATTGTCATTTCAGCCGGCTGGATATCTCTGGCCCACCCACTGGGGAAGTTTGGGCCTTCTTAGGGTCTGTCGCGCTTTTTTGAATCAAAAAATCGACATAAACAGACCCTAAATTAGATACCCAGACGCGCTTGTTTTATGACGATCCTACCCTCTAGAATCGGCCATAGGCACGATCGTCCTTGTGCAATCTAAGATTTTGCCATTTATAACTATTTCCCAACCCAGCGATGTGGACGGATTCTTTCAGTGGCTTGTATTGAGCCCCTAAACGGGCACGAACTGCGCACAAGGCGCTGTTTACGGCAGAAACTAAGCGCGTCAGCGGCATTGCGGCCTTGATTTGAAGCTCGCAACACGGCACTGCAACGCTTTGAGTCAGGCGAATCCTCGCCGAAACTTCCCCTGAATCGTGAGTTTTTAAATGTTCGGACGCCTCTTCAACTGGTTTTCCAGCGACATGGCCATCGATCTTGGTACAGCCAATACACTCGTTTATGTCAAAGGCGAGGGGGTTGTCCTTAATGAACCCTCAGTCGTGGCCTATCGTCAACGCGGCGGTCGCAAAGAAGTACAAGCCGTAGGTCATCAGGCCAAACTGATGTTGGGGCGCACACCTGGCGAAATCCAAGCGGTGCGGCCGATGCGTGATGGCGTTATCGCTGATTTTGAAGTCGCAGAGGAGATGATCAAGCATTTCATCCGCAAAGTCAGCGCGAAGAAGGGCATTTTCCGTGGGCGTCCTCGCATCATTATTTGTGTTCCCTCTGGTGCGACACCCGTTGAGCGGCGCGCCATTCAGGATGCAGCATTAAACGCGGGTGCCTCTGATGCTTTCTTGATCGAAGAGCCTATGGCGGCAGCCATTGGTGCGGGGTTGGCGATTGATCAGCCTTCTGGCTCTATGGTGGTGGATATCGGCGGGGGCACCACTGAAGTGGCCGTCTTGTCGCTGGAAGGTATCGTTTATGCGCGCTCAGTCCGAGTTGGCGGTGACCGGATGGACGAGGCGATTATTAGCTATTTGCGCCGGACCGAGAACATGTTGATCGGGGAAACGACGGCTGAACGGATCAAAAAGGAGATTGGCTCTGCGGCCCCCCCGGCCGACGGCCATGGCCTCACAATGTCTGTTAAGGGCCGTGATTTGCTCAATGGTGTCCCTCGTGAGATCCAAGTTTCCGAGCAATTGATTGCCGAGGCGTTGTCTGATCCTGTAGATGAAATCGTTGAAGCGGTCCGTGTTGCGCTAGAAACAACACCCCCTGAACTCGCCGCCGATATCGTGGAAAAAGGTATCATGCTGACGGGGGGTGGGGCCTTATTGCGCAATCTTGATGTGATTTTGCGTGAGCGGACAGGCCTGCCGGTTTCAGTCGCTGATGATGCACTCTCATGTGTGGTTTTGGGCACGGGCAAGTGCGTCGATAACTTCGATCAATGGAAGGGCGTTTTGTCCAAAGTTTGATCCGTGCGTGTTTTGGTTGTTTGAGTTGGGAGGCGTCTTATGGTTCGCCGTGGTAATCGACGCACCAATATTGTGGGACCCGTCATTGGCGCCGTCGTTCTAACCGCGCTTGTGACGGCGGCCGTGACCATGTTGGTGACGGGCAGCCGCTATGGCGCTGTCGCGGGCTTTTCTTCAGATGTGGCAGGTGCTTTGGGGCGAGTTATCTCGGTCCCAGTGGGTTGGTTTCAAGCAGGTGTATCGTCGGTGACCTCTTACTTTGGTGGTTCACCGCTCAATCAAAAGCTGAAAGAAGAAAACGCGTCTCTCTTGCAATGGCGCGATCAAGCGCGCGCCATGGCAGAGCGATTGGATGCTTATGAAAAGCTCCACGGCATTGCTGGGGAAAAATTGCCCGAGGGCATTTCCGGACGTATGGTAGGCGAGAGCGTCAGCGTGTTTTCGCGGGCTGGGATTGTCAATTTAGGATCGAAAGCGGGCGTCAAAGTTAATTGGATCGTGTTGAACCAGAATGGACTTGTTGGCCGCGTTATTGCGGTTGGGGCCGATACGTCTCGCGTTTTGTTGTTGGGCGATAGCGAAAGCCGCGTTCCTGTGATGGGTGAAGTGACGCGGGCGCGGGCCATTGCCAGCGGCGACAAAAGTGCGGTTCCCCGTCTCGCTCATCTCAATACGCCCACTATCATGCAAGATGGCGAGCGCGTGATGACGTCGGGCGATGACGGTATATTCCCGCGGGGCATTGCTGTAGGGCAAGCCGGCATTGCCCCCGATAAGGTCTGGCGCGTGCGGCTGGCGACGAATGCCAGTGCAATCGACTTTGTGCGCCTCATTCCCCCGTCTAACTTCCCGCCACCGCTGGAGACTGTGACGCCGCCACCTTTGCCCGCACCGCCAAGCGATGCCACGATGCGTGATCTGACCGGAAGTGGCGCCATATTGCCATTGGCACCCGGTGCGGCGGCTGTCCCAAGTGCAGCGACACCAGAGGCCATACGAGCCGCGCAAACCGACGCGGCACTCGGCCTGACCAAGAAGTCCGCAAATGAACGAGATGCGGCTCGCGAAACCGCCCGAAAAGCTGAAGCCGCCCGGCTGGAGGCTTTGCGCGGAAATGCGGGTCCCGCGCGCAAGGATGCTGCGTCTGGTGCTGGCAGCGATTCTGCAACCGCGCCAAGAAGCGCAAAAAAGTCAGAAGGCAGTGCAGCTCAATCACCCCTAGCGACGGCTCCAACACCCGCTCCCGAACCGACGAGAGCCGCCGAACCCGCACCATTGATAGAAGGTCCAAATTAGTGATCGGAATCCTGCCTGGCCGATTGGCGACCAGGCAACGCCTCTTCGTCGGGGCGATACTCGTTATGGGTCTGAGTACTTTAGACTTGATCCCTTTGGAGCTGGGTCTGCTTGGTTCTGTTTGGCCGATTGTATTGCTGTGGCCAGTGTGCGGCTGGGCAGGGCTCGGGCCCAATGTGACGACCGCCGGTTTATTGTTCTTATTGGGGTTATGGGTTGATACGCTGACCGGTGCACAATTTGGAACTTGGTCCTTTATCGCACTTTTGTCACATGCTTGTGTGCTGGTGCAAGCGCGCGTGCTGGGCACTCGAAATCTTGGGCGCATTAGCCGGGCCACACTGGCCGGCGTCGTGTTGTTTTTGGTCATGCTTTTGTTTGCGCTATGGCGGAATATCGGCTTCAACATCATGAGTGCCATTGTGCCGATCACCGTCGCGATTTTTTGCTATCAGCGTGTCGGTCAGCTATATGACCTCAGTGAGGATGAGTTATGAGACCGGATGCGGGGGGAGACATTTTTAGCCGTCGTGCGATGATCCTGTCCTCGCTCGGTGGTTTGTTTTTTGGAGCCATCACCATTCGTATGGCCCAATTACAGATTTTCGAAAATGACGAGTTTCGCTTGGAGGCCGCCGAAAATCAATTCAACCTGCTCGTTAATCCGGCCTCGCGGGGCTCGATCTATGACCGTTTTGGCGTGCCGGTCGCCGTGAATAGACGTGACTTCCGCGTTTCGGTGATGCGCACTGATGATGATGGTTTAGCATCGACTATCAGCGCCTTAGCGACAATTCTTCAGATGCCCTCTGCTAAAGCGGCAACCGTCTTGGCCGACGCCCGTGCGGCCGCGCGCTTTATTCCGGTCCTAGTTGCTGAAAATCTATCGTGGGAGGAATATTCTAGGTTAAACGTGTATGCGGCATCCTATCCCAGTGTGCGCGCGGAAATGGGGGAGAGTCGCAATTATCCCCTTGGCGAAAGTATGGCCCATGTCCTGGGCTATGTCGGACGCGCCAATGCCAAAGAAATTGCGCTTGATTCACAAGCGCATCATCCCGGTATTCGGGTCGGCAAAGAGGGCATTGAAAAGTCGCAGGAAAAAGGCCTGAAAGGCAAACACGGTGCGTTGAAAGTTGAAGTCAATGCACGCGGGCGGGTCATACGCGAGGTGGTCGACACGCGTTTTGATCCGGTTTCGGGCCAAGCGATTGTCCTAACGATTGACGCTGAGCTGCAACAAATTGCTTATGACCAATTTTTAGCGACTCAAAAACGACCAGCCGAAAGCGGCGCGGCGGTTCTCATGGACCTGAAAACCGGCGATATTTTGGCTCTAGTGTCTGCGCCGAGCTTTGACCCTAATAAGTTCGTCGATGGCATCGCGCAGAGCGAGTTTAACGAATATAATACCAACGAGCGCCAGCCTTTGTATCATAAGTCGGTTCGCGGGACTTATCCCCCGGGCTCAACCTACAAATTGGTCACGACATTGGCAGCTTTAGAAGCCGGTCTGATTACGCCCGAAGAGGGCATATTTTGCAATGGTGTCATTAGCATCAGCGGTCATTTGTTCCATTGCAGCTCACGGCGCGGCCATGGCATGGTGCATTTGCACGATGCCGTAAAGTCATCATGCGACCTTTATTATTACGAACTCGGGCGAAGGTTGGGCGGCCAGCGCATCGGTGATATGGCGCGAAAACTTGGTATTGGTGGCGGGTATGACTTGGGGATACCTGGTGTTCGTGCGGGCTATGTCGCTGATCCACCCCATAAAATGTCGACATTTAAGAGCGATTGGACAATTGGCGACACGATTAATTCATCCATCGGTCAAGGCCTTGTCGCTGTGTCGCCCCTGCAATTGGCGATCATGGCGGCGCGGGTCGGCTCCAGAGGGTTGGCGGTTGAGCCCCGCCTGATTCATGAAGGACCTGGTGCCACGCCGGTCAAAGAATTTGCGTCGCTGGGCTTTGATCCCAACAACATTGAGCTATTGCATAAGGGGCTATACGGAGTGTGCAACGAACCCGGTGGCACAGCCCGTATGAACCTTGAGATAGAGGGCATGACGTTGGCCGGTAAAACAGGGACGTCTCAAGTTCGCAGAATCACCATGGCTGAGCGACGGACCGGCGTCAGGTCTAACGCGGAATTACCATGGCGGATGCGCGATAATGCTTTGTTCGTCTGCTATGGGCCGTCGGAAAACCCGCGTTATGCGTGCGCCGTCGTGGTTGAGCATGGCGGGACTGGCGGGGTTGCGGCAGCACCTCGGGCGAGAGAAATCATGCGTGCGACCCTGTTAAAGGACCCGTCGTCGCTGCCTCGGTTTAGCGCCAGTGCTCAAGTCGCAACCGCTGAACCCCCGCCGCTCCCCCCGCTCAATGCGGTTGCAACAAAGGGCCGCGCATGACCTTCTTAACTGACATAAACGGGAGTCGCGAGAGCTTCTTTGGCAAGTTACGCCGGATTGAATGGGGTCTTGTTTTTGTCCTGGTGATGATCACGACGGTTGGAAGTATTTTGCTATTCGGCGCAGCCGGAGCAAAGTGGGAGCCTTGGGCTGGTGATCATGTCATTCGCTTTGCAATTTTTGGTTCTATGATGCTGGTCGTTGCCACCATTGATGTCCGTGTTTGGTATTACAGCGCCTATCCCGCTTATGTTGCCACTTTTGTGCTTCTGATTTTAGTTGAATTGTTTGGGCATGTAGCCTTAGGGGCACAGCGTTGGTTGCTCATTGGCCCCATCCGAATTCAACCCTCTGAATTCATGAAAATCGCGGTGGTTTTGGCTCTCGCGCGTTATTATCAGGATCATTCAAGCGCGAACATGGCTGAGCTGAAGGCCCATGTCATTCCGCTTTTTTTGCTGGCGACACCGGCCGCGCTTATCATGTTACAGCCTGACTTGGGAACAGCGATCATGGTGGCGGGCGTTGGGGCCACTATGGTTATTCTGGCCGGCTTGTCGTGGTGGTATATTGTTGCCGCAGGCGGAGCGGTCGTGACATTTGCCACGATCAGCTTTTTCTTTGTCATGCATGAGTTTCAACGTAATCGGATTTTGACCTTTCTTGATCCATCACGCGATCCGCTCGGATCTGGCTATCATATCACTCAGTCCAAGATCGCCATTGGATCGGGGGGGTTCTGGGGTGTCGGCTATATGCAGGGCACGCAAAGCCAATTGGGTTTCCTACCCGAACGCCACACTGATTTTGTCTTTGCTATGTTGCTGGAAGAGTTTGGCATGGTCGGGGGGCTTTTCGTTCTGGGGCTTTATATTGCGGCCATGGCGTTTGGTATCTTGATCGCGATGTCGTGCCGTCACGTGTTTGGCAAGTTTGTAGCCGGTGGCATAACCATGCTGCTGTTCATTTATGTCGGCATCAATACGGGCATGATTATGGGGCTACTGCCCGTAGTGGGTGAGCCTTTGCCCTTCTTAAGTTATGGGGGCAGTGTGATGATGTCATTGATGTTTGGCATTGGCTTGATGCAAAATGCGAGGGTGTATCGCGACAAGACGATAGGCACTAGTTTTGGCGGTTCAAAGTGGTCGTGAGCGCGATTTAAAACGTCAAAGAAGAAAATGGTGCCGGCTACAAGATTCGAACTCGTGACATCCTGATTACAAATCAGGCGCTCTACCAACTGAGCTAAGCCGGCCCAACCCCTCGTCAGATGGAGGGTGACCATAACGAAGCGGGCAAATAGCCTAAAGCAGGCGAAGATGGCAAGGAGAGACTACAGGCATGATATCAACCAGACGCAGTATCATATCCGCAGGCCTCGCCACCGCCGCGTTAACGGCCCCAGCCTTGGCCGCACCGACCGCCATATCGCCTGCTAAAACTTTTGTCTTAGTCCATGGAACTTGGCATGGCGGCTGGGTCTGGGCGCGGGTCGCGCAGCGTTTGACGGCCATGGGCCACATTGTCATTCGCCCGACCGCGACGGGTTGTGGTGAGCGAGCGCATCTGATCACGCCAGACACCAATCTATCCATCCATGTGCAGGATGTTTGCGCCGCCATTGAAGCTGAAGAGCTTGAGGACATTATCCTAATTGGTCATTCATTTGGCGGCATGACGATCACCGGTGTTGCAGATCGTCTGGGTAGCCGCATCAAGCATATTGCCTTTTACGACGCCTTTATTCCCACCCGTCAGCGCCCGGCCTGGGTGATGCGCGAGGCCGATGGCAACTGGCCGAAATGGTGGCTTGATCGGCAGACCAAGTTTATCGATGGCTATAAGATGAACTTCTTTGACCATTATCCTTTAAAGATGCTGGTTTCTGAAAGTGATGTCAGCAACATCGAGCTGCTCAAACGCCGCTTGACGTGGCACCCGGCGGGCCAATGGACAGAGCCCGTCAGTTTTGCCAATGGTGGCTGGGAAGACGTGCCGCGCACCTATATTCACACCACTTTGCAGACATTTGCGCCGTCATCGCAAGCGATGTGGGGACCTGGGCGGGGTGAAGGGTGGAACTGGATTGACGTCGCAACCTCGCGCGACGGCATGTTGACCCATCCCGATATGGTGGCGCAATGTTTTTCGGCACTATGAGGTTAGGCTTCTCCCCAGAAACCCCTTTTTGACGCAGCGGACCCGCGGCAGTTGCGCGTTGCACGAAGGCACGCTCCAGCTTAGAAGCGGTCTGGAAAAAGGACTGAAGGAATATTTATGGCTGAAGCGGCATTACAGTCAATCGGTGCGATGGGGCCGAGCGTGACCCAGACCCCTGTGACAGGCAATTTCCTGCTCGATTTCCTGCCGGTTATCATCTTTATCGTGCTGGCCGCAGGGCTTGGCTGCGCCTTTATGCTGGCGAGCTTGGTCTTTGCGCCATCAAGCCCAGACGCTGAAAAAGTGTCGACCTATGAGTGCGGGTTCAATGCTTTTGATGATGCGCGCATGAAGTTTGACGTGAAGTTTTATTTGGTCGCGATTTTGTTCATCTTGTTTGATCTGGAAATTGCATTTTTGTTCCCATGGGTCTTGGCCTTGGATGAGATCGGGCCGTTTGGCTATTGGTCGATGATGAGCTTTTTGGGCATTTTGCTGGTGGGCTTTATTTATGAGTGGAAGAAGGGGGCTTTGGAATGGAACTGAAGTTGCCTGAACGGGCTGGTTCGTCCTTGGTTCTGCCTGAAAAGATCGGGCCGATTGTTCCCAATGATCCCTATTTTTCGGGACTTTCGGATGAATTGGCTGACAAGGGCTTTGTTGTCGCTGCAACTGACGATCTGATCACTTGGGCGCGCACCGGCTCTCTCATGTGGATGACGTTTGGTTTGGCCTGTTGCGCGGTGGAGATGATGCAGGCGGCCATGCCGCGCTATGATATGGAGCGCTTTGGCTTTGCCCCGCGCGCCAGCCCGCGTCAGTCTGACGTGATGATCGTGGCGGGCACACTCACCAACAAAATGGCACCTGCACTTCGCAAGGTTTATGACCAGATGCCCAATCCCCGTTATGTGATCTCTATGGGGTCATGCGCGAATGGCGGTGGCTATTATCATTATAGCTATGCGGTTGTGCGTGGCTGTGATCGCATTGTGCCGGTTGATATTTATGTGCCGGGTTGCCCACCGACAGCCGAGGCCTTGATGTATGGGATCTTGCAATTGCAAAAGAAAATCCGCCGCGAAGGAACGATTGAGCGATGAGCGCTTTGGTTGAGCTTCAAGAGCGTGTAGCGGGTGCATTGGGCGGGTCGGTGCTGTCTGCCAGCATCGTCACGGGTGAATTGACCCTGACGGCCAAGCGGGAGGATATCCTCGCAGTATTGCAACATTTGCGCGATATTGAAGGATTTTCGTCGTTTGTGGATGTTTGCGGCGTCGATTATCCTGAGCGGTCACAGCGCTTTGAAGTGGTCTATCATCTCCTATCCATGAGCGAGAATATCCGTATCCGGGTCAAGGTCTCAACCGATGAGGACACGCCCGTGGCCTCGGCCTGCGCTTTATGGCCAGCCGCCGATTGGTTTGAGCGGGAAGTGTTTGATATGTATGGTATCTTATTCTCAGGTCACCCAGACCTTCGCCGCATCCTTACCGCTTATGGCTTTGACGGCTATCCTTTACGCAAGGACTTCCCGCTGACCGGTCATAATGAAGTGCGCTATGATGAAGAGCAAAAGCGGGTGATTTATGAGCCTGTGAAGCTCGTTCAAGATTATCGCAATTTTGATTTTCTCTCGCCCTGGGAAGGCATGTTGCCGGGCGATGAGAAGGGTGGGGATAGCGCGGCAAAGGCTGAGGCTTCTAGGCCGTAGCCAATACCCAGCCACGCGCTTCATTGTATAAATCAAGTTCCCCGCTGGCGATATCAAAGCGTGCGCCTTCCAAACTGAGCACGCCTGCCGCCACTTTGCTGGCGACAAAAGGAAACGTCATTAGGTTGCGCAAGGACAATTCCACGCCACCGCGCTCTGTTGAAGGCAAATCCGCGCCTTGAAGTGCCTCAACGACTGGGGCCAAGAGGTCAATCCAGGCATTGACAAATCGCATCTCAGCCGCCGCTGCACCTGATTTTGTTCCCCAGCGCCCGCGATCAATGGCTGCGGCGACGCCCCCGCATCGTGCATGGCCCATCACCAAGACCGTCTTGACGCCCAAGGCTTCGACCGCAAACTCTATAGCCGCGGACGTACCATGTAGGCCTTCACCTTGTTCGCAGGGCGGAACCAGTGCTGCAACATTGCGCACCACGAACAATTCCCCCGGTGCCACATCAAAAATCTGAGCCGGATCAACGCGCGAGTCCGAACAGGCTATGACCAGAATACGTGGCTTTTGCCCCTCGGCCAGATGGGTGAACAAATCGCGTTGCTCAATCCATCTCCGCGCCCGAAACCTTTGATAGCCTGAGAGAAGTTGATCCATGCGGGACTATTGCCACGCGTGCGCTTCGCCTCAAAGGCCTAATCAGCAGCCTGCACATGCAGCATGGTGCCATCAACCGCCAAAACAAGCAGGCCTGTGCCATTTGTTGGGCTTGAGCCGTCTAATGTTTGTGCGCTCCATTGGGTATCGCCAAGTGCGACGCGGCCGTGCCCACCAGCAAAGTCTACAACGGCCACTGCACGGGCCCCGATATGGCGTTGCTCTGGCTGATTGAGGCTGGGCTGGTCAGACTTAAACGTCCCAGGTTTAAAGACACGTCGACCAAAGGCAGTCGACGCAATTGAGAACATCGCAAATGTTAGGAGCTGTGTCGCGGCATTCATATCGCCCGACAAAACCACGACCCCCGCCGTTAAAACGGCTGCCGCCGATAGCCACAGCAGATAGGCGGTGCCCGTAACCAGTTCAGCTGTAAACAAAAGTGCTGCTAAGCCAAGCCAACGCCAAGCGCCAAGGCCAGTCCAAGCATCAATGATTTGATCCATTGTCGATTAGCCTTTCGTTGTTGGTACCGAGGTGCGACCTTGTTGCTGGGCCGCTGTCGCACTGCCAGACATTGTGAGTTGGCGCACGCCTTCAAGAGCAGCTGCGATACCGCTGAGCTCAGCGGGAATGATAACTGTGCGTTGCTGGGGCGAAGAGGCTAGCTTACCGAAAGCCTCAACATAGGACTGACCCAGGAAGTAATTGAGCGCGTTAACGTCGCCGCTGGAGATGGCTTCTGAAACCATCCGTGTTGCGGTAGCCTCGGCTTCTGCCGCGCGTTCACGGCCCTCTGCGTCGCGGAAAGCGGATTCCTTCCGGCCTTCAGCTTCAAGGATCACAGCTTGCTTGTGGCCTTCAGCGCGAAGGATGGCACCGGCCTTTTCGCCTTCAGCTGTGGTGATTTCAGCGCGGCGTTCGCGCTCGGCTTTCATTTGCTTGGCCATCGCTTCGTTCAAGTCTGCTGGCGGCGAAAGGTCTTTGATTTCCATCCGCACAACCTTAACGCCCCATGGATTGGTTGCCGAATCAATCGTGTGAAGGAGCTTGGCATTAATCGTGTCACGTTGTGACAAAACTTCATCCAATTCCATTGAGCCGATAACAGTGCGCAAATTTGTCAAGGCCAGATTGGTAATGGCGAGGCGCACATCCTCAACTTGATAAGCCGCTTTGGCAGCATCATAAACTTGCGTAAAGACAACAGCATCGCAGCGCACCATGACGTTATCTTTGGTGATGACTTCCTGGCGTGGTACATCCAGCACGCTCTCCATCATCGATAGTCTCCGGCCAATTTGATCCATAACGGGTGTGATGAAATGGATGCCGGGGCTGAGCGTGCGGGTATAGCGACCAAAGCGCTCAAGCGTAAATTGACGCCCTTGGGGCACGATCTTGACAAAAGAAGTAACAAAGACCAGCGCCATAATCACAACGGCAACTGCAAATAACAAAAATTCCCACATTGTCTTGGTCCTTCTTTTCCGCTCTATTTGACAGCGGCACCTATCCCCCTAGGGAAATCACATTTTAACGCTTCGGTGGGGGCACGCAATGGAAAAGCGACGCGGCAGTTTGAAGTTTTACACTCCAGCCATGCGGAGAGGATGAGCAGAAATGGTCGGCCAAAGTCAGAGGCTATAAGAAGCCAATCCAGACATTAGACTTTCTGAGAAATCGCAATCGCGGCGCGGCAGCCCGTCTTAATAATGGCCTCTAAGATGGGATGGCCAAACGCCTCTTTAGCCCCTTCTGCAATGGCTTGATCCTTATGGGCGATTTCTTCATCGCGGAATTTGGTGATCATGGCTTTGAGTTCAGGTTCACTATCGCCTAATTCTTCAATCTGATCGCGGTAATGGCCTTCAATCACCTCTTCGACGGCGGCCGTGCAGGCATGGGCGGCCTTTTCGCCCATCAGCGCAGTCGCGACGCCTAATCCAAAGGCTGCGACACCCCAGATCGGAGCGAGCAGCGTTGGCCTTACGCCGCGCTCTTGGATCAATGTGTCAAAGGCCGCTTTGTGCACACGTTCGTCGGCCTCTTGATGCGCCAATTGGCCGATAATCTTCTTGGCGCCGGGCAAACGCGAGAAGATGGCGCGCTGGCCTTCATAGATGCGCGTGGCTGCAAACTCTCCGGCATGGTCGACGCGGATCATTTCGGCTATGCGTTCCTTTTTTCCCGCTCTGCCTGGCAGGGCTGGGCGGGGGGCGCGCGCGCCGCTTTGAGCAAGGCTGGCATCAGTCATGTGCGGTCTCCTTAAGGCCATTTGGGTAAGCCAGTGTTAGTCCTGACATCCCCGCCAAACCCAGTGAAATGAGCATGTTCCAACCGGCCATGGACAGCCCCAAGAAGGACCATGCGACGGCGTCGCAAGCGGGCACTTTCATACTGGACGAAAGTGCGCCCAGTAAATCGCCTGATGGCTTATAATTGCCTCCCCCTGCGCACTCGGCGAGACCCGGCCACCATTTAAACTCGACGCCCATATGAAAGCCCGCAATCAGTGCGCCCGCTCCAAAAGCACAGGCCAACAGAAGCGCAAACGCCCGCTTGGCCATCATGTCGGCGCGAAACCTATCGCTCATAATCGCTAAGCCCGAAATCGCCAAAGCAGCCCAATAAGCCTCACGTTGGTGCAGACATAAGGGGCAAGGCGACAGATTGCCAAATCGCTCAAACCCATGGGCTATAGCCAACATCGCAGTGCTGATGACGAGTGCCACGCCGGGCCAATTCAGGAGAAGTGGATTGAGCAAACTTCTGATTTTCATCTGTATGATATAGGTCTCGGGAGAGGATGTTGCGAGCTTTGTTTCAGCTTGGGGCCTGACCCTATCTTGGGGGCGTAAAATAAGTTGCCAGCCACGGCATCCGCTCTTGCATAAACTCAACCGCAAAACCCGCCCCGGTGAATAGCCCCCAAACGATGGCACCCAAGAAAAGCACCCAAGTCAGGGCCAAAATCGTCCCAGAAACTGTAAACAATCCATCGCGCTGCAGAAGACCAATGGCGACCAAAGTAATCGCCAGCGACGGGATCGTGTTGGTGATCGGCAACATGATGGTTAGGGCGGCGAGCGCGACAATGATGCCAATGATCCGCTCTGCCGGTCCAGAGGCAAGCCAGGTTAGGCGGGGTCTAGACAGTCTCTCGCTCCAGCGAAGTCTCTTGTCGGTGAAGTCGGCAATATTGTCGAGCCAAGGCTTTTTCACGACGGCCTGTAATGCCTGCTTGGGTAGCCAAACCTCACTGCGTCCCGCCCCAAGCTGCAACGCCAGTAGAAAGATCGGTATCGCGATGACCTGCGCGCCGGGCAGGCCCGGGACCAAACAGGGTATAGCAAACAGCAGGATCAAAAGGCCAAAGGCCCGCTCATCAAGCTGGTCGACAATCTCCGCAATACTGGCCCCTTGTGGCCCACTATTGGCTTTCAGCGCCACAATTGTATCGATGAAACTAGCCGTTTTGTCGTCGGTGATGTGGGAGTGTGGCGGCGGGGAGATTGTGTCGGACATAAGTTTCTTTCAGCTAGAAAAGCGCGATTTTCTCAGGGTGGGCACTTTGAACCCCATGTCTAGCATATTTTGTTACGGCCACTAGAAAGACCACAAACCAGTTACACATGAATCGATTGCCTAAAGCCCCTCAGACGTCTAGAAAACCGCCTCCATACTGAGCCCCTGTGGTGGAATTGGTAGACGCGCCGGACTCAAAATCCGGTACCGAGAGGTGTGTCGGTTCGAGTCCGACCGGGGGCACCATTTTCTTCAAGGAAGAAAATGGCTTTTTTGTTGGCGTTCCTCAGGCACGCAGCCTGCCTCGCTCAATGCTCGGTTCCTTCGCTTCGCTCGGACTATGGTTCGAGTCTATAACGCTTCCGGGCACCATTTTCTTCAAGGAAGAA
>JBEINE010000292.1:0-2094 GCA_040378245.1 Hyphomonadaceae bacterium
ATTTAAGATGACGTATTTACGCCCTCTTAGCAATGATCAAATCAAGAGTTCTCGCCTGCTTTCAGCCGTTCAAAAGATGACGGTGCCACAACAGCATGACCTGTTCTCGATTATCAATAGAGCCGTGTTCATATCAGCTACAGGCGACATTTTGTTGGGCTGGCTGACCAGGCCTGTAATCATGGCTGGAGTTATTGAATATCAAGGCAGCCGTCCTGAGATCAGAGAAAAAAGCACTCCCTATCTCAGTCAACTTCAAACTGATCGAATTTTCGCAATGGCCACATAATTGGCTCATGCAAAAAACTGTTGCTCTAAAACACCATAAGTGTCCTCGCTGCATGATTTACCACTGGGCAGCCTCCGCCAGACTCGCACTTTCAAGCAAGGCAGGCCATAGCAGCTCGCATGAATGTGATCAAAACGACTGAAGAACTCTCAGCGGCCTGCGCCGCGATTGCAGAGCACGATTTTGTCGCTGTTGATACTGAGTTTCTGCGCGAGACCACCTATTGGCCGATGCTGTGCCTGATCCAAGCGGCGGCGGGCAACATCGAAATCCTGATTGACCCAATGGTTGAGGGTTTATCGCTGGCGCCGTTTTTGGAGCTGATGGCCAATGAGAAGGTCCTCAAAGTCTTTCACGCACCCCGCCAAGACCTCGAGATCTTTTATCGGCTGATGGATGGGAAACTACCCAGCCCCGTCTTCGATACGCAAACGGCGGCTATGGCCTTGGGTTATGGCGAGCAGATCGCCTATGATGGGCTGGTTATGGCGATGCTCAAGCGCACTGTCGACAAGAGTTCGCGCTTTACCGACTGGAGCCGCAGGCCCCTATCCGAGAACCAATTAACCTATGCTTTGGCCGACGTCACCCATCTGCGCGACCTCTATCCCAAAATGGCAGCTCAACTCGCGCGTAAAGGCCGCACGGATTGGGTCAGTCAGGAAATGGCGGCCTTTAGTGACCCTATCGCTTATGACACCACCCCAGCAAACGCTTGGAAGCGCCTGAAGCCGCGCCGCTTTGCGCAAGATTATCTGGCGGCCTTCTTTACGGCTGCCACTTGGCGAGATTGGTATGCGCAAGAGCGCGATGTGCCGCGCGGGCGGGTTTTGAAGGATGACGCGATCTTTGAGATCGCCGAACAGCGCCCACGTACCGCCGAAGCAATGGACAATATGCGGGCACTGCCCAAGGGGTTTGGCAAGTCGAAAGGTGGCATACAATTGCTCGAAGCCCTCAATGAAGCGCTCGATGATCCGGCACAATTTGCGCCCAAGACCGAGCGCGCCCCCGCTTCGCCGCCGGGTCTGGGGCCAGTGGTGGAATTGTTGAAAGTTTTGTTGCGCTGCGAGGCTGAGCGTTTGGGCGTCGCGTCCAAACTGCTCGCGACGGTGTCGGATCTGGAGGAAATCGCCGCCAGCGATCATGCCGATGTCGCGGCGCTGAAAGGTTGGCGGCGTGAAGCCTTTGGGGAGAAAGCGCTACGTCTCAAGCGCGGCGAGATTGGCCTTGTCATGAAAGGCAAGCGGGTGTTGATCTTTGACGTGGCGGGCGAGGCCATTATTGAGGATGATGCCCAAGACGCTGCGCTTGACGACGACGCGGACGTTAAATAGCAGCAGCCTAACGTCACAACTCACGAATGCGCGCTGCTTAAACTGACTTGATGACAACGTGTTGGGTTAAAAGCGGGTGGAACACCCGCACCAAGCGACGCGATAAATCAGGGCGATCCAATGTGACCGTGAACAAAAACCGTAAGGCCGCGATCCGCGCGTTGGTAGCTGGTATCGGTACACCTTCCCCCGATAAATGGATCTGATAAGCGCGCACATCTTCCGGTGTGGCTGTCTCTGGTGATCGGCCCAGATACTGTGCAAAAGCGCTGACAATCCGAATGTAACCCCGCTGGGTTTTATCCTGAAATCCGCGCAAGTTCATGTCTTCGATCATGCGTTGGCGCAAAGGTGTAGCCGAGGTCAGTAAAAATGGTCTCTTCATAGCGGGTCGCTCCTATCTTGTTAAAGGAGCAAACATCGTCAGAGCCTAAACCCGCTTCTTCAATACAAATCGCAATCGTTGTC
>JBEINE010000102.1:0-11324 GCA_040378245.1 Hyphomonadaceae bacterium
ATCCGCCGCACGCGCGGCGCGCCGCTGCGGGCCAGTGGTGGCACCACAAAGGACTTGTTCAACAAAGTCTATGGCAATGAGGACCTTTGGCGCGCATTGGAGACCGGCACACCTGTCAGAGACCTCATTGACGGCTGGAAACCATCAATCAGCGCGTTCAAAGCGGAGCGAGCGGCGTTTTTATTGTATGGGTAGTGCCAGCGGTATGAAATTTGATGGCTGGCAATGAGTTATTTTTCAAGACTTCCGACTGGAGCATCTTGGGTAAAATCTGAAACAGATTTTCGCAAAAAATATGCTCTGATTTAGAGTTCTAGCGCGTCTGGTTCTGTCAGAACAAGGTTGCGCGTCTAGGCATCTGATTTAGGGTCTGTTTATCCCGCTTTTTTGATTCAAAAAAGCGCGATAGACCCTAGCCCTGCACCGTGGGGCTGCCCAATGCGCAGTGAGTTTGCTATGTGCCTCCCATGCTTTGTCCGAACCAGCAGATCATCGTTTGCGCGCTTTACAAATTCGCACCCTGCCCTGACTTCGAGCAGTTGCGCCCCGATGTGCGCGCCACCGCCAAGCAATTGGGTCTGATGGGGTCACTGTTAATGGCACCAGAGGGCATAAATGGTACATTTGCCGGGACAAAGGATTCCATCGATGCGTTTGTCACTTATTTGATGGACGATCAGATTTTTGGCGGCCGTTTCCATGGCGCTGAGATCAAATATGCGCCCGCCGACAAAAACCCCTTTGTCCGCATGAAGGTGCGGCTTAAGCGCGAGATTGTGACATTGCGCGCACCTAAAGCCGATCCCAACATCCAAGTTGGTTCCTACGTCGCGCCCTCAATGTGGAATGATTTGATCAAAGACCCTGAAATCCTTTTGATCGATACGCGAAATGATTACGAGATCGCAGAGGGCACGTTTACGGGCGCGATCAACCCCGGGATCGACAAGTTCACCGGCTTTAAGGCGTGGGCTCATGCCAATCTTGACCCGGTGCGGCATAAAAAAATCGCGATGTTTTGTACGGGCGGCATTCGGTGTGAAAAAGCCTCATCTTATTTGCTCTCTGAGGGGTTTGAACAGGTCTATCATCTCCACGGCGGCATTCTGGCCTATCTGGACCAAATACCACCTGAAGAAAGCACCTTTGAGGGGGGATGCTTTGTCTTTGATAGTCGCGGCGTTGTTGGAGGCGGTTGATGCGCAAGTCACACAGTTTAGTCGGGTCGCACTGACAAAAGCGTGTTTGCGTGCATCTCTGGCTCGACCTTTTTCGATGACGCGACTATGACAGAATATATCTTTTGGTGACGTCCAAATGGCCAAGAACAACAAGGCGCCCAGTCAGATGAGCACTCAAATCACTCCCGTCATTTCAGCCACTGGCCTCTATACGCCGCCATTTTCAATCTCCAATGACGAATTGGTGACAGCGTTCAATACCTATGTGGACGCATTTAACGTGGCCAATCGTGACGCCATTGATGCGGGTGCGATCATCGCGCTGACTCCCTCCTCAGCGGAGTTTATTGAGAAGGCGTCAGGCATAAAGTCCCGTTTTGTCGTCAATAAGTCAGGTATTTTGGATCCGTCCATTATGGTGCCGCGCATCCCCGAACGGCCAAACGAAGATGTGTCCATTATGGCGGAATTGGCCGTCCATGCGGCGCGCCAAGCGCTGGAAACAGCGGGTCGTGAGGCCAAAGACATTGACGCCGTTATTTGTGCAGCTTCCAATATGCAGCGCGCTTATCCTGCGATCTCAATTGAAGTTCAAGCGGCACTTGGCTGTAATCGCGAAGGATTTGCCTTTGACATGAATGTCGCCTGTTCGAGTGCGACGTTTGGTATCCAGACCGCGGCAGACTTTATTCGGGCAGGTCATGCTCGATCTGTCTTAGTGGTCAATCCTGAGATTTGCTCTGGCCATTTGAACTTTAAAGACCGCGATAGTCACTTCATCTTTGGCGACGTGGGCACTGCGATCCTGATTGAATCCGCCGAGGTGGCCGGCAACGCCCCCCATTGGACGATCCTTGGCACCAAGCTCAAGACGCAGTTTTCCAATAATATTCGCAATAATTTTGGCTTTCTGAACCATACCGCACCTGAGGGCATTGGCGCGCGCGATAAATTATTTGTGCAAGAAGGGCGCAAGGTTTTCAAAGAGGTCGTGCCCATGGTCGCTGCAATGATCATTGAGCATATGGACATATTGGGTCTGTCGGCCTCTGATCTCCGCCGTCTATGGCTGCATCAGGCCAATGCCAATATGAACCGCCTGATCGCTGCCAAAGTGTTGGGACATGACGCGACCGAAGACGAAAGCCCGACGGTTCTTGATACCTATGCCAATACCTCTTCGGCTGGCTCCATCATCGCGTTTCACAAGCATAGCGCGGATATGGTGGAGGGCGACACGGGCCTGATTTGCTCATTTGGAGCCGGCTATTCTGCAGGAAGCGTTTTTGTGCGCAGGGTTGCGCGCTGACGCGCTTTATCGCGCTTTGCCCATCATGAGACCCAAAACAAGCCCCACCCCGCCACCCCACAAAATGAAGCCCGAAGCGGCGAGTGCTTGCCTAGGATCCTGCCCATAGAGGCCTGGAAAAAATCCAAAACCGATGCCCGCTAAAACGAGCGCGATGGCCGAAATGATCGAAACCCCCACCAGAAGCTGGTCAATGAAGGGCCCCATCACCCGCTTGGTCAATAAAACCGCTGGCAAAGTGCCCGGAACCAGCGCCACATAACTGATAATAAGGCCGATCCCTGAAAGCGCGCCGATCGGTCCCATCGCCCGCACCAATAAAACCGCACCCAACCAAAGCGCCAGACCATAACCGAAGCAAAAGAGCCATTGGGTAGGCGTTAGATTCAGGTTCATGAGCCACTCTCCACTCTTGGTCAAACGACAGCTTTATTGTGCCGCTAAAAAGCGCGTCTGGTTCTTTTAGAACTAGGTTGCGCGTCTTGCTATTTTATTTAGGGCCTGTTTATCCCGCTTTTTTGATTCAAAAAAGACGGGACAGGCCCTAATCCGTGTTGGCTCACCAATAAGCGGGTATCACCACCCGCGCTGCGCGAACAATAATGCCGTTTCCTTAGGGCCGTTCACCGTTTCTTGCAACCAAGAAACGGTGTCAAACTGGTCCTATTTCAGAAGTTTAGAACGCAAAATCCAGCCAATAGCCCCACCGCCAATAAACGCCGCAGCCACATAAAGCGTCCAATGCGCAGGTGTCCCATTCGATGAGAGCGACACAAAGGCAATAGGCATGAGCGCAGCCGTGGTACCAAAGAGACCCAGAAACACAGTGGCACCTAGGCGGCGCATTATTTGGTGTCCCTGGGTTCGCATTATCGGGTCCTTAGCTGCCTCAAATCGAGACATATGACCTTTGCTGCGCAAAATGCCGGCCAAAGCAGGCGACTAATTAAGAGGCCCTAAGGTTAGCGAGGCAGTGTTATCGGCTGCGTTATTGGCTGCCCGACTTTGACGTTCCCGAAAAACACGAGCCTCGTAATCAAAATCCCAGCGGAAACCACGCTGGCAATACCGACAGCTTCCACGAGCCCGCGGGCACCGCGCTCTTGTTCAAGACACAACCACCATCCAAGAGGTATCATGATCAACACGTAGGAACCAAAATGGCTAATGGTTGGAAACCAAGGGCGACCTAAGGCCCGCAGAGCCCCAGCTGCAACCACTTGCGTGAAGTCCGGCACTGACATTAGCCAAACTAGCCCGATCAGGGCTGTGCCATAGCTCAATAATACCGGGTCGTTCGTAAAGGCCGAGGCCAAGGGCCCCGCCAATAGGACAGTTGTTAAGCCAAAAAGCACCGCGTAAATGCCCCCGACACCCAGTCCAAGCCACGCCACCCGTACAGCCCCCGTCACATCCCCTTGACCACGCAGGTTAGAAGCAATCACCCCAGTCGCCGCAGCTAAGCCCATGGCCGGCATAAAGCCTATCGACATCATATTAAGAACGATATTGAACGCCCCAACTTGAAAAACGCCCGCAATCCCAGCAATCAAGACGAGCACATTGAAGGATCCCGCCTCCAAAATCCCACTACCTGCTGCCGACAAGCCGATTGACACTTGTTCCTTGGCCTCACCAGCCTCTGATTTCACTTTGAAGTCGAGGAATCGATAAGCGGCACTGCCCTGCATGGTCAGCAGCCACGTCAGGCCAGCAATTGCCAGAAATGAGCGTGCGCCAAGCGTTGCCCAGGCCGCCCCATCCGCGCCCAGTGTCGGGACAAGCCATAGATTGAGACCCAAATTCACGACATTGGCAAACACCATCAAAATCAGGGCGATTTTCGGTCTGGCTAAGGCTTCAAGGGTTTTTGAGCAGGTCAGATAGAGGCCGATTGGCAAGAGACTGAGACCCAGAATGGCGGCGCAACTTGCCGCCCCGCGCGCCAGTTCCGCCTTTTGGCCTAAATGTTCCAGCGCCCAAAGCGCACCAAATTGCAGCAATAAGGCCAAAGTGACGCCCGCCATAATGGCCCAAATGACGCCGCGCCGCCAAATCGCACCAATGGCTTCCGCTTTGCCTTCGCCAAAGCGACGTGCACTTAAGACCTGAACACCCGTCAAAAGACCAATGATGCCGACCATAGCCGTGCCATTAAGGGACCACGCAAGAGCGAGCTCTGCTAGCTCTTGAGGTGAATGATGGCCCACAATTATGCTGTCGACCAAGCCCATCAGCATGACCAATACATTGGATCCAGCAACGGGTGCAGTTAACAGCAATAGTCGTTTCAACAGGCCGCCTTGTTGTGCGCCTGCGGCAGGATTGGCAGTTATCGTCACCTAGCGCCTCCCGGCCACCAGTTTTGAGCGGGCCCACCCTCGGCACGCGTCGGCCACTTCGAAGGCCGAACGGATTTGCGCCTCCCCGGGCATTTGAGGACTAATATGGGTAGCCGCGTCAGCAGCCTGCTTGAAGGCAATTTCGGCCGCACCAATCTGACCCGACCTTAAATAGGCCCAAGCCTCGATCAGGCTGGGCGCAATCGGATCACGACCCAAAAGGGTAAAGCTTGGCTCATCAGACTCCGCTTTTGAGTACGCGTCAAATTGGCTCGGTTCGGCTTTTGAACTCATAATTTGGTCCTTAGTTATGAGTGGTTCATAGCCAGATAGCCCCCTGAGGGAAAGCATATTCTGTGAAGCTAATGCGATTTCAGTGCGTTTTCAGCGCGAATCCGGTCATCGTCTGCAGTCATGCCTGATCTTTCCTATGAAGCCTTCCATGCGCAGCGCTTGGGCCTATCCCCGTCTTTGGTTTGCGGGGTTGATGAAGCAGGCCGCGGCCCTTGGGCGGGACCTGTCAGCGTCGCGGCCGTCATCCTTGATCCATTGCGCTTGCCGGCGGGGATTGATGATTCAAAAAAGCTAACGGATCGGTCGCGCGAGCGACTACATAACGAGATTTTAGAGTGCGCCATCGCCACCTCCGTTATCATGATTGATGCGACTGAAATCGACGCGACCAATATTCTGGCGGCAACCCATCTCGGGATGATACGGGCTGTCGAGGGATTGAGCATCAAACCCGCTCTGGCATTGATCGACGGCAATCGGGCGCCAAAGCTCAAATGTCCATGCGTCACAATTGTTAAGGGCGATACGCTCTCTCTATCGATTGCCGCCGCTTCTATTCTGGCAAAAGTGGCGCGCGATCGGCTCATGCAGCAGGCCGAGCGAGATTTTCCAGGCTATGGCTTTGCACAGCACAAGGGTTATGGCGTGCCCCTGCACAGTCAGGCATTGACACGCCTTGGGCCCTGCGCGCTGCACCGTATGAGCTTCAAGCCCGTTGCGACCGCCGCTCAGCTGTTCCAGACGTCACATGTTTTGGTCAATCTTCCTGAGCAAGAGGGCTAGACAAAGCCGGCTTGCTAAAGCCACAACAGGGTAAGGGCGGCAAACGTCCAAATTAGGGGAAATCAAATGACGATGCATGGTCCTTGGCAACTCATTATGTTTGCTTTGATTATACTCATCGTCGGCGGGCTGACGTTTTGGCGCGTACGAGCTGCAGGCGCCAACACGCCCGATACCAAGAAGGAATACTTCTTGGCAGGCGGGGGCTTAAGTTGGTTTTACGTTGCCGGGGCCATCACCATCACCAATCTGGGCACAGAGCAATTGGTGGGCATGAATGGCAATCAGATGATTTTGCTCGCTTGGTGGGAATTGGCAGCGGTCGCTGGACTTTTGATCCTCACCTTCGTGTTTCTGCCAATCTATTACAAATATAATTGCACCACGACCACAGAGCTTTTGGAAAAACGCTATCGTGATCGTCGTATCCGCACCATGATCTCAACCATCTTCATGTTTGGGCTGGTTTTCTTGTCGATGCCGTCGGCGCTTTATACGGGGGCGCTATTTGTAAAGACCGCCTTTGGTGTGGATGTCTCATTATTATTGCTCGCCGCGGGGATTGCTGTTCTGGGTGCGGCTTATGGCCTGATGGGTGGCCTGCGCGCCGTAGCCATATCTGAAACCTTCTCAGGCTCTAGCCTTTTGATCATTTGTTTGATCATCGTATTTTTGGGTCTGGCCGCGATCAATTTCTCGTTTGAAGGCATACCGGCGGAGCGCCTGACCTTGATTGGCGATGACAGCTCTCCCATACCATGGACTACCCTCCTGACGGGGATGCTATTCATCCAGATTTTCTATTGGTCGACAAATCAGGCCATCACTCAAAAAGCCATGGCCAGCCCATCCCTGAAAGAGGCGCAAAAAGGTGTTCTGGCAGCGGCCGCTATCCGCGTTATGATCATCCCGATGATCGTGGTGATACCTGGCGTGATCGCCTACAAGCTTTACGGCGACATCGGGGACGCCGCTTTTGGGCGCTTAGTTGGTGATGTTTTGCCGCCGTGGTTATCAGGGGTTTTCGCCGCCGTGCTCGTGACCAGCGTTGCAACCCATTTCGTGGCGATTATGAATGCCGCCGCCTCCCTTTATGTCTGCGACATTCACCAGAAATACGTCAATCCGAACGTAGCTATTCGCAAACTCAGCTTGATCGTGTCGCTAACATTCATTGCGATTTCCATCGCCATGGTGCCGGTTTATGCCAATGCCGAAAGCATTATCAATTTGCTGCAACAGCTCAATGGTCTTACCTCCATGCCCATTCTCGCGGCCTTTGTTGTGGGACTATTGTTCACCAATGTAGACGCGCGGGCCGCAATCGTCGCCGTTATCTTCGGAATTGCCTTTTATGCGCTTCTGAGCTTTGTGTTGAAGCCATTTGATCTCCATTACATCCACTTGATGGCCTTCAATCTCTTCGCGACCATCGCAGTCGCCCTTGCCATCAATCGCTTCGTTTTTGGCAAGCGCGCAGGGCTTGTACGGTTTTGGACGCAGGCCGGTCGCGACGCGCTGATCCAAGAAGACCGTAGCTTTATGCAGGCGGAAAAATAGCAGCAGGCTTGTCAGAAAAAAGAATCACTATTCGAATTTGTGAATCCTTTTTTAACCCTAATAGATTCAAGTGCCCCGTGACTTAAGGGGCAGAAAATGACGACATCATTCGAAAATAAAATTCTAATTGGTGATTGTATCGAGATGATGAACACCTTGCCCGAAGGCTCGGTGGACATGATTTTCGCCGACCCCCCCTATAATCTTCAACTCGGCGGCACGTTGACCCGCCCCGACAATTCAAATGTCGCAGGGGTTGATGATGACTGGGACAAGTTTGCTGACTTTGCCGCCTATGATAAATTCACCCGTGACTGGCTAGCCGCAGCGCGGCGCATCTTATCAGACACAGGCACGATCTGGGTTATCGGCTCCTACCATAACATCTTTCGCGTTGGTGCGGCGCTGCAAGACGCGGGCTTCTGGATTTTAAACGACGTCATCTGGCGCAAGACCAATCCAATGCCCAATTTTAAAGGCACCCGTTTTCAAAACGCCCATGAAACCATGATCTGGGCAACTAAAAGTGCCAATCAAAAGCGTTACACGTTCAATTACGACGCCCTTAAAGTCCTCAATGATGACCTTCAAATGCGTTCTGACTGGTTGATCCCAATCTGCTCCGGCGGTGAACGATTGAAAGATCATCACGGAACTAAGGTGCATCCAACTCAGAAGCCAGAAGCCCTCTTGCACCGCATCATGATGGCGGCCAGCAAGCCCGGCGACCTCATCCTCGACCCGTTTTTTGGCTCTGGTACCACGGGGGCTGTCGCGAAAGCGCTTGGACGCCGCTGGATTGGGCTGGAACGCGACGCAGGCTACGCTTTGGCTGCCGAACAACGCATCGCGCGCGTCACGCCGAGCGCCCCCGATGATCTCATGGTCATGAAGTCTAAAAAAGATGATGTGCGGGTCCCGTTTGGGACCATTGTTGAGCAAGGCTTGCTGAATCCTGGGGACGCCCTTTACTCGCCCCGCGGCGATGTTGCCGCCCGCGTGCGCGCCGACGGCTCAATCATGTCGGGCGATAAAGTCGGTTCGATCCACCGGGTCGGCGCAGAGGTCCAACATGCGCCCGCGTGTAACGGGTGGACATATTGGCACTTGCGCACGGATTCGGGGCTGGTTCCAATCGACACATTGCGCAACGCGATTCGGGCGCGCATGGCCGCCTAAAAGGCGCTTGGCCTTTAACTCTTTTTCCAGACTTCCTTATTTGGATGGTAACCTAAAACAAATACTACAAGTTGCATGAAGCGCCGTGCAATCTTTCCAAATGGCTTTGGTCTATCGGCCAGCCTGACGGTTGCGTTTGTGGTTTTTTTGGGCCCCGTCATCATGTTGCTCATCATGTTTCTGCGCGAGCAACAACGCGACATTGACTTCGCGATGAAGGAAATCCGTGGCGTTGAGATGGCTGTTGCGGTGAAGAAAGCCAGCCTTAGCATTGATCATGCGATTTATCGTACAAAGACATCGGGCGCTTTGACCTCTAGCCTCTTTACGGTCCCAACCGATCTGCGCCTTGCCGAGCAAAACTTTGGCGAAGGCCTTGAAACCGATGAAATCGTCGATCAAGTCGCTGAAACTATGTTGGATATAGCTGCTGCGGGCAGCTTGTCCAATCAAGGGGCTGGCCCCGTCGTTTTGAAAGTCCGCACTTTGTTGGCCCAAATCGGGGACGCCTCTAACCTCATTCTCGACCCCGAACTTGATTCCTATTATCTGATGGACCTTCTGATTGTCCGAATACCAGAAGTTGCCGCCGTCATCTCTAGCCGCGCCGAAGCCATGGAACTCATTGAGGATTCCGACAACGCTGTCAGTCGGCGCGATGATATCGACATTCTCGGGGCCAATGGAACCTATCGTTTCGCACTTCGACAAATGAGGGATTCTGCCAGTTCAGCTTTGCGTCACACCAGACAGCCAAGCAGATTGTCGGGATTACAAACTCAATTTGCCGATACAATAACCTCGTTGGAGCGCCTTGACGGCTATATGTTGCGCGCAGCCCAAAACAATGAGGCCTTCGATCCCAAATTTGCAGCAACGCTGGATTGGCAGGCCCGCCAGCGTCTCTTTGAAATGTCGATGTTAACAGCGCAGCAACTTAGGTTTCTGCTGGAAAATCGCATTGTGCGTTTGCGGGAGGCGCGTGCGCAATCACTATTGGGTGCTGCAATCCTGTTTGTTGCCGCAATGGTCTTTGTCATTGCCTTGTTGCGGACCCGCGTTACCAACCCCATCTTAAGTCTGACTCAAGTTGCTGATCGCTTCGTCGCCGGCGACCTCGCCCACAAAACGCCCTTACAAGGCCGACACGATGAGATCGGTGCCCTCGCGAGAGCCTTTGAGCGGTTGCGCCGCGATGCCAAAGGTCGCCTTGACGCCGAGGACGAACGCGCCAGTGCCGTGGCCGCCAATAATGCCAAGTCATCCTTCTTGGCCGTCATGAGCCATGAGTTACGGACCCCATTGAATGCCGTCATTGGCTTTGCCGAAATCCTTGAAGAGGATTTGAGAGCGGCAAACATGACCCAACAGCTCCACGATGCGGGCAAGATTCGCAGCGCCGGTCGTCATTTGTTAGGCGTGATCAATCAGGTGCTGGACCTGTCGAAGATCGAAGCGGGATCGATGGAGACAGAGTGCATCAATTTCTGCCCCAATAGCTTGGTTCGCGAAGTGGTCGACATGACGCGCCAGCTTGTCGAAGCCGGTGGCAATACGCTGGCGGTCTCAGCCAACAACCTTCCCATGACAACAGGCGACCCGACAAAATTGCGGCAATGCTTGTTCAATCTGGTCTCAAATGCCGCGAAATTTACCCAAAATGGGGTCGTTTCAGTGACTGGATATGTCGAAGACCATTCATTGGTCTTCAAGGTTAAAGACACTGGCATCGGCATGAGCGAAGCCCAGACGTCAAAAGTCTTTGAGCCCTTTGTTCAGGCCGATGAGACAACCGCACGTCGGTTCGGTGGAACGGGCCTTGGCCTGGCCATCACGCGCAAGCTCGCCCGCCTCATGGGCGGCGATGCGCAGGTAACGAGCAAAATGGGCTTAGGCTCAACCTTTACGCTTAGCGTAGCTCTAACGGGGGTTGAGCCGCCTAAAGCTGATGTTGATCTCGACACATTTAAGCGCGAGCAAGCGGCCTAACGCAGGTTTGTCCAGCTAAAGGGTGCTTCGCGCCAGGCGCCCGGTTTGAGGTCAGAAACATCCCAATTGCGTATCTTCCACCGTATGAGCCGCAAAGTCGGTAAACCAACGGCCGCCGTCATGCGACGGACTTGGCGATTGCGGCCCTCTGTAATCATGAGCCTCAGCCAGCTATCAGCTACGCTTTTGCGAAATCGAATGGGTGGATCGCGCGGCCAGAGCGATGGTGCTTCAATTCTCTCAACTTGAGCCGGGGCCGTCAGGCCATCCTTCAACATAACGCCATTTCTGAGGACTTCCAGCGCCGCATCGTCGGTGGCACCACCCTCGACCTGCACGAGATAAGTTTTCGGCCATTTGAACTTAGGGCTTGAAATGCGGGCCTGCAATTTCCCGTCATCTGTCAGAAGCAATAGCCCTTCACTATCATAATCCAGTCGCCCGGCCGGATAAACGTCTGGCACAGGGATAAAGTCCGCCAGCGTTTGCCGCCCCTCCCCGCCCGAGAATTGGCAGAGCACATGATAGGGTTTGTTGAAGAGGATGAGGCGGGGCATCGAGATGGGCATAAAGCACCGGAGCGCGTAGCACTAGCTGCGCAGGCAATATCGGCAAAAATGCGCAGCCATTGCTCGTTAGTTTGCAAAAGTTGCTGCAATGGTGATTGTGGTGATGTTTCGATCTGGG
>JBEINE010000038.1:0-18581 GCA_040378245.1 Hyphomonadaceae bacterium
AACCAGACGCGCTTTAAATCTGCCAACCAAGGTTCGTGGGCACTTTAACGCTCTCGCCTTTATACCTCAGAGACACACCTTCCCCCGATCCGCACTGCCCAATGAGTGTAACACGCACGCCCAAACCTTGGGCCGCTTTTTGAAAGGCTTCAGCTTCGGAAGGCGGTAAAGTTATAAGGGGCTGATAATCGTCACCGCCCGTTGCCAAACTGATTGTGCGCTCAAGCTCGGCTGGGTGCCTATCGCCAAAGCCAATAAAGTACCGCGCCTCGTCGGAGAGTGGCAGTAAATCAAGCTCCAAACTGATGGCAACGCCCGACGCCTTTGCAATGTGAGACGCATCCAAAATCAGGCCGTCAGATACGTCGATGCTGGCATGGGCATAGCGACCGATTAGGGATGCTATGCCGAGGTTTGGCGGTCGGGGTGCGGCGCTGAAAGCTATGCAAGCCTCCAAATTGTCGGCAGGCATACGGCCTAAACGTACTTGTAAGCCCAGCCATGCATCGCCGATCACGCCAGTGACGGCCACCATATCGCCAATTTGAGCACCACTGCGCAATACTGGCATGCCAGCGCTCGTCGTTGGCCGTCCCATCATGGTGAGACTGGCAACGAGGGGGCCGTCAGTGATGCTCGTATCCCCGCCCATCAGGGGACAATGGCCGCATAATTGGTCGAGATCTTCGCCAAGTCCTTGCGCAAATGTCTTTATCCCATCTCGATCGCGTGCCTTGGGCCACGCTAGGCTCAAAAAGGCCGCCGTCGGTATCCCTGATTTAGCGATCATGTCGGAGAGATTGCGCCGAACCAAACGCTGGGCGATTAAGTCCAAGGGATCGCTTGGTAAAAAGTGCGTCCTCTCAATGATTTGATCTTGCGTTACGATCAATCCGTGGGGTGCTGGTGCGAGGAACGCAATGTCATCACGCAAGCCATAGCTGCCAAGCGCACCTAAACTTAAAGGCGCAAATATGCCTTGAATTAGGTCGGCTTCAGACATGGGATCGGCCATTAAATGCCTCTTTGTTTCAGACGGACTTAGGCTACGGCGCGCAACGCACTGGCTTCAGTCTCGCGCGCCAGCCGATCCAAAAGCGCGTTAGCAAAGCCACCCTCTGGACCGTCAAAAAACGCATTCACGATCCCAACATATTCATCGAGAATAACCGCAATGGGTACATCAGCTTGTCGCAATAACTCAAAGGTCGCTGCACGAACCGCAGCGCGCACAATAGAATCGATCCGTTCCAAGCGCCAGCCGGCCGCAAGCCGAGTTTTGATTGAGGCGTCAATCAAGGCCTGCTCCGCCACGACGCCTTCCACAATGGTCTTGAAAAAGTCAGCATCGGCGTTTTCAAGGGGCCCGGTCTCACTATCCTCGCCCAAGCGGTGATCGAGATATTCACGCACCGTGGCGGTTACTCCAACACCAGACATTTCCATCTGATAGAGCGCTTGCACTGCCGCCAAACGCGCGCCGCGTCGAGCGTCTGTTTGGCTGGTTGGTTTGGTTCGTGTCATACCCCGCCCATATTCAGGCTACGCTTGACCGACAGCATGGCCAAACATGCCATCACGGCGTCCTTACCTTTGTTCTTTTGGCTGCGCGAAGCCCGAACAATAGCTTGGGCTTCGTTTTCGACTGTCAAAATCCCATAACCAATCGGTAGGCCCTCAACCGACAAATCCATCAGCGCGCGTGCGCTTTGCTCACAAACATAATCATAATGGGTGGTCTCGCCCCTGATCACGCAGCCCAACGCAACAAAGCCATCAAACTTCCGCCCCGCCGGGCGATGGGCGGCGCGCTCAGCGTTGGCAATAACCGCAGGTATTTCAAACACACCGGGCACACGAATGATACTATGTGCGATCTGCTGTGCGTTCAGCGCTTCTGTAGCGCCCGCGATCAATTCCTCGGCGATATGCTGATAAAAATCGCCAACAACTAAAAGGACATGGGGTGGATCAAGATGTAGGCTCATGCTGGGTTCCAATATTTAGCGATGTCACGCGCGCCCGTCGGAGCGGTGGGATAATATGCGATCAACGTAACGCGCTAATTGATCGGCTTCAAGATTAACCTTGGTGCCAGCTTTAGCCTGACCCAAGGTTGTAACGATCCACGTATGAGGTATTACATTGATTCCGAAAATGTCACCGCTCACTTCATTGACAGTCAACGAAATGCCATCAATGGCGATGGATCCTTTGGGAGAGACATATTTGGCGAGTTCGCGCGGCACGCGAATGCTCAGGCGATGACTGTCGTTTTCAGGCGTGACCGCGATAATTTCACCGACCCCGTCAATATGGCCAGAAACCATATGTCCGCCAAGTTCGTCGCCCATTTTTAGCGCGCGCTCTAGATTCAGTTTTGTGCCCACGCCCCAATCACAAGCGGTGGTTAAATCGAGGCTTTCTTGAGAAACCTGCACCCGCCACGCGCTGCCGCCGTCGCGGGCCTCAAAATCGATGAGCGTCAGACACACACCCTGATGACTGATTGACGCACCCACTGCTAAACTGGCGGGATCGTAATGGCTCACCACTTCAAACAAAGCGTCAGAACCGTGCGCCTTATCAGCGCCAACAATCGTTCCGATATCCGAGATTATGCCGGTAAACATGAATAGTCCCTAGTCTTGACGCTTGATACGATATGTTTCCATCACGTCGTCGCCGCAATGGGTGATGTCAAGGCGATCAAGTTTGACCGCCTGTGCTAATTCCTTCACGCCTAAAGCACCAAAGACCGCTAAGCCATCGCCCCCAATCAGGATGGGGGCTCGAAACCACACCACATGATCGACCAGTCCAGCCCGCAGAAAAGCCCCAGCAACCCGCGCCCCTGCTTCGACCATGATTGTTTTTATGCCCTCAGTGGCTGAAAGAACCCCAAGGACCTCCACTAAATCAAGGCCATTGCCCACTTGGTTTCGCGAAACGCAAAACCTTGTAATGCTTGAATGCTCGTTGGGTCTTGGATGGTCATGGAACAAGCAAACCGGGCCGAGATCGCGGGTATTGAGCAATTTGGCCGTTGCGGGCGTTCGTGCGTGGCTATCAAGGATGGCCCGTAGAGGTTGGCGCGGCGGTGGCGTTGGTGTGCGTGCGCTCAATTCCGGGTCATCGGCAAGGACGGTCCCAATACCGGTTACAATACAATCATGGGCCGCTCGCAGCTCATGGACCCTTGCCCGAGACTGCGAACCGGTGATCCACTGACTTTGGCCACTGAAAGTAGCGATATAGCCATCCAAACTCGTCGCTAATTTGAGTGTAACCGTCGGGCGAGCTCGGTTTGATTTATCCATCACCCTGATCGTTCTTTGAAGCCAATTGCCCGGCCATTCGGTCCTTTAATGCGCCCAATTCTTCGTCGACAAACCGATTGAAATCCTCAGCTTCACGAAAATCACGATACACCGAGGCATAGCGTACGAATGCTACGGGATCGGTTTCACCAAGCGCGTCCAATACAAATTGACCGACTGTTTTGGTGGGGATTTCGGTCTCACCAGATGTCTCCAAACGCCGTATGATGCCCGACACCAAATGATCGACCCGCTCTTCAGTTACCTCGCGTTTGCGCAGAGCAATTGATACGGATCGTTGCAATTTGTCACGATCAAACAGCTCTCTCACACCGTCGCGCTTGATGACTTTGAGTTCTCGCAACTGAACCCGCTCATAGGTCGTAAACCGTCCGCCACAAGCCGGACATTGCCGTCGCCGACGGATCGAGGCCCCATCCTCAGCGGGCCGGGAATCCTTCACTTGGGTATCGGCAAAACCGCAAAATGGACACCGCATCATAAGTCCCTAAACAGATAGCTGCGCGCTCAGCTATAAATCGGAAACCGCGTGCACAAAGCGCGCACTTCTTCACGAACACGTTTTTCAACGTCAGGATTGCCATCAGGTGTGCCCTTAAGCCCGTCGAGCACCTCAACAATTTTCCTGCCAATCCAGCTAAACTCTTCGGCCTTAAACCCGCGGGTGGTGCCTGCGGGGGTTCCAAGGCGCACGCCTGATGTGGTGGCGGGCGGTTTGGGATCAAATGGGACGCCATTTTTGTTGCAGGTAAATCCAGCACGCTCAAGCGCGGCCTCACTGGCTTTGCCGGTTAGGTCTTTGGGTCGCAAATCAACCAACACAACATGGGTGTCGGTTCCCCCTGCAACCAGATCAAATCCCCCTGCCTTTACAGCAGCAGCCAAGGCCTGTGCATTTGTGATGATCTGAGAGGCATAAGCCTGAAACTCAGGCTTGAGCGCTTCGCCAAAAGCGACCGCTTTGGCGGCGATCACATGCATGAGGGGTCCACCTTGCAGGCCCGGAAACACAGCTGAGTTAATCTTTTTTCCCAGATCCAAATCATTGGACAAAATCAAACCCCCACGCGGGCCGCGCAAAGTTTTGTGGGTCGTCGTCGTCACGACATGGGCGTGAGGGAGTGGGCTTGGATGGGCTTTACCGGCAACCAAACCCGCGAAGTGGGCCATGTCAACCATGAGGTAAGCGCCAACCGAATCAGCAATTTCACGGAATCGCTTGAAATCGACCTGCCGGGGATAAGCAGACCCGCCAGCGATGATAATTTTTGGCTTATGCTCCCCAGCCAGCCTCGCGACTTCGTCATAATCGATGCGATGGGTGTCGGGCCGCACACCATAAGGCACAGCATTGAACCATTTGCCCGATTGGTTGGCTGGAGAGCCGTGTGTCAAATGACCCCCACTAGCCAGATCCAGCCCCATAAGGGTATCGCCAGGCTGAAGAAGCGCGAGGAACACCGCTTGATTGGCTTGAGCGCCTGAGTGAGGTTGAACATTAGCATAGCTGCAGTCAAACAAGGCCTTTGCACGATCAATAGCCAAGTTTTCAGCGACATCGACAAACTCACAACCTCCATAGTAACGTCGCCCCGGATAGCCCTCTGCGTATTTATTGGTCATGATTGAACCTTGTGCTTCTAACACAGCGCGAGAGACGATGTTTTCAGAAGCAATTAGCTCAATTTGGGTTTGTTGACGCTCTAGTTCTTTCTCGATTGACTCAGCGATTATTCGATCTGCGCTAAGTAATGAATCGGCAAAAAAAGAATAATTGGGGTCCAAAGTTGGAGTCACAAAGGTTGTCATTCGGCCGTCTCCTTTCCTGAACCCTTAGCGTATTACTGTGCCCTAGTGCAACCTTTGACCTATCGTAGTTTTAAATTGGAAAAAATATGACTATAGTTAGCGACTCGCCCAAAACTGCAATCTTTAAGCTCTGCTTTCCAAAAAAATACACAATATGACCGTATAAAATGGCGTTTAAGAACCAATTTGACAATTAAACTCACACTTTCTATGTCTCAATACTTGCACATCTTGAAAAAAAGGCGCTATTAAGCCGTTATGACGCGAAATCAGCATCAACAACTGGAAAGGTATCTAATGAAGGACGAGAACGCGCCCCAAGCCGCTGACATACTTGAGATGACAACTGAAATTGTCGCCTCTTATGTCAGTGGGAATGAGATCAGCGCTGCGGGACTTTCGGATTTGATACGCAGCGTGCACACCAGCTTGAGTGGATTGGGCAGTCATGTTGAGGTGGACAAGCTATCTGAGAAGCCAAAAGCTGCTGTCACAATCGCTAAATCCATCACCGATGATTACATTGTTTGTCTGGAGGACGGGAAGCGCTTGAAGATGTTGAAGCGTTATTTGCGCTCTAAGTATGATTTGTCGCCTGATGATTACCGCAAGCGATGGAACCTTCCTGTGGACTACCCGATGGTCGCGCCCAATTATGCTAAACGTCGGTCTGAGTTTGCCAAACAAATCGGCTTGGGTCGCGGTGTTCGCGGAAAAACCTGACTTAAGCCAAAAAACCACGTTTGGATGAAGGCGGTGTGGCTAAGGGCCCATCGCCTTTTTCTGTTGGGGCTTTGTCGATTTGGATCACACCTTCTGCGACAAGCGCCTTGGCTAATTTCCGCAAAGCCAGCCCCTGTTGATCGGATCGCGCAGCCCCCACAGGCGTAACAATTGAGACTTCAATGCCAGTCGCACAATCAACAGCGCAGACTTGGGCATAACTGCCTGCAGCCTTAATCTCAAAAATGATCTCACGGCCTGACAGAATGTCCATTCACTGGCCTTCGAATGACGCTATGCCGTCTTTATCTGTTCACCATAACACCATACGTCCTGAACGGCAGCCACTAACTCGCGACAAAAGCGTTCGTCGTGGAGAGGGCTGGGTGTGAAACGCAAGCGTTCTAGACCGCGAGGTACTGTCGGGTAATTGATTGGTTGAACATAGATGGCGTGCTCACTCAATAATTTGTCGGATATCGCTTTGCATCCCAACGCATTACCGACAAGAAGCGGCACAATATGGGTCGTGGAACTCTCCATGACGGGCAGGCCGACCTCGCAGAATAAGCGCTTGAGTAGCGCTGCATGAGCCTGGTGCGCGGACCGCAACGCCCCACCTTCCTGACTTTTGAGTATGCGCACACTTTCCAAGGCCCCCGCTGCCAGAACTGGCGCGAGGGAGGTCGTGAAAATAAAGCCCGGCGCAAAAGACCGGATCGCGTCGACAAAGCTATGCGAGCCCGCAATATAGCCACCCATCAGGCCGAACGCTTTACCCAATGTGCCTTCGATCACATCAATCCGATGGAGCGCTTGATCACGCTCTGCGACGCCAGCACCTCGCGATCCATAAAGCCCAACGCCATGGACTTCATCAAGATAGGTCATAGCCCCAAACTCTTCGGCCAAATCGCAAATGGCGTGAATGGGCGCGACATCGCCGTCCATCGAGTACACGCTTTCAAAAGCGATCAGTTTTGGGGCGTTGGTAGGCGCAGCAGCCAGCAATTGGCGCAAATGGGACACGTCATTGTGCCGGAAAAGCCGCTTCTCGCAGCCAGAACGCCGGATGCCTTCAATCATGGATGCGTGATTGAGCTCATCGGAAAAAATGATGCACCCGGGCAGAATCCGTGCCATGGTTGCAAGTGTCGCATCATTGGCGACGTAGCCAGATGTAAACAAAAGCGCGCTGTCCTTTTGGTGCAGGTCAGCGAGTTCGGCTTCAAGGTCGACATGATAGCGCGTTGTGCCTGAAATATTGCGTGTGCCACCAGACCCCGCGCCAACATCGCTTAACGCGTCATGCATAGCTGCAAGAACCCGGGGGTGTTGACCTTGCCCGAGATAGTCGTTTGAGCACCAAACAGTGATGTCGCGTTCGCCTTCAGGCGTGCGCAGGCGGGCCCGAGGAAATTCGCCTTGGATACGCTTTATATCAGCAAAGACCCGATAACGGCCTTCCTTGCGGACTTCACCGATCGCTGCATCGAATGCGCTTGCATAATCCATAAACACTGGAGCCTTAGCTCCCCTCTCCCGATACAGTCAGGTCACGCGTTGACACGTTGAGCTTTTAACGAAAATTCCCAAGAGCGATAGGCGCTATTTGTCGCACTTTATTTCGCCTCAATCAAGACAAGGCGAGCGGCAGGCCTCAATGGCCTGTTGGCAGGTCCTTGAAGGCCACATCTTTATCGACCCGGACGTCGCCTGGTAGGCCCAGAATGCGCTCAGCAATAATGTTCTTCAGGATCTCATCGGTACCACCGGCAATACGCAGGCCTGCGGCCCACATAAAGCTTTGCTGGAACACGCCATCGCGTGGGGCATGCCCTTCTTCGGTGATGATGCCAAAATGATCCATGGATTCGATGGCGGTATTTGTCATGTCCTGTAACTGGTTTGCCGTGATAATCTTTCCGATTGAACTCTCAGGACCCGGTGTTTCGCCCTTAGACAGCGCCGTCATTGTTCTGAACTTGGCCAGTTTATAGCCCTCGGCGCGAACCGCCCAATCGGCGAGTTTTTGGCGGAAGCTTGGATCCTCTGCCAAAGTACTGCCATCCAAACCTGGAACATGATGCGCCCAGTCAAATATTTCCTTATAGTCAGGGCCGGGGCTGCCGCCCACGGCCAAGCGTTCATTCATTAAGGTGACGAGTGCGACGCTCCAGCCATTGCCCTCGCCGCCTAGCAATTGGTCGTTGGATACCCGCACATCGGTGAAATAGACTTCGTTAAAGTTTGATCCGCCGCTCATTTGGTGGATCGGCCGAACCTCAATGCCCTGGCTCTTCATATCAACAAAAAACATGCTGAGGCCTTTGTGCTTGGCCTTGTCTGGATTTGTGCGCACAAGCACAATACCCCAGTCTGAATAATGAGCTCCCGACGTCCAGACTTTTTGTCCGTTAATCACCCAATCATCACCGTCGCGCACCGCTCTTGTCTTCAGGCCAGCAACATCTGATCCGGCGGACGGCTCTGAGAAAAGCTGGCACCAGATTTCGTCCCCGCGCAATGCCGGGCCGACAAATCGTTCTTTTTGAGTGCTGCTGGCAAAAGCAATGACAGTGGGAACGCACATGCCAAGGCCAATGGTGAAAGGGCCAGCGGGTGCGTCAAACTTGCTTTCCTCTTGACCGAAGATAACCGAATATATCGGCGATAACCCCTGCCCGCCCTGATCCTTTGGCCAAGTGATTCCAGCAAAACCATTTTCCGCTTTTGATTTTTGATAGGCCTTTGCCGCAGCCAAATAGACAGCCTCTGACAGGCGCTTTTGTAAGGTCTCTTTCTCACTGCCCTTGGGTCTGACATGAGCACTCAAAAAGGCGTGCGCCTTAGCACGATAGTCAGCTTCTTGCGGCGTATCATTGAAATCCATAACTTTATCTCACCTATTCCTATGGCCCTGACTTGGCCGCTTAAGCCGCATTGCGCATTTCTAGACGGCGCACGATTTTTTCCTTCCAAAGGGCCGGTGCCCCCAGCTGAATTGCCAGCAATTTCGCACGACGATAGAATAAATGGCAGTCGACATCCCACGTAAAGCCCATACCGCCATGGGTTTGAATGTTCTCCTTGCTTGCGAGGTAATAGGCCTCACACGCCCCAACCCGCGCGAGGGCGGCCGCTAAAGGCAATTCTGGTGCATCGCACGACAAGGCCCAGGCGCCATAATAGGCGTTGGATCTGGCAATCTCGAGAGCCACATAAATGTCGGCAAGTTTATGTTTAATGCCTTGAAAGCTGCCAATCGGGCGGGAGAAGGCGAAACGGGTTTTCGCAAAGGCGGTGGCCATGTCCAAGCAAGCGGCGGTCCCACCAATTTGCTCGAAGGCAAACAGAACCGCCGCCCGGTCATACAGGCGCGACAATAGCCCTAACCCGTCGCCAGCCTCGCCGATAAGTTGGGCTGGGGTCTGGTCAAACTTCAAGCTGGCATGTGAGCGCGTAGGATCAAAAGTCTTAAGCGGCGTTTTGGTGATTCCAGTATGCGCCATGTCGACCAAAACAAGCGAGCTGGCGCTTCCGTGTTTGGCCAGTACCAATGCGTGCGTCGCGCAATCGCCGTCGGTAACTGGGATTTTTGTGCCTGAAACCGTCGACCCATCAAAGAAGCTCTTCAGTGTCTCAAGACGGGGTTCGCCGGGTCCCTCCGATGCCGCGACACAGCCAATGATCTGACCTTGCGCCAATTTTGGCAAAATCTCTTGCTTCTGGCTCTCACGACCCGCTATTTTCAGCGCTTCAGCCAAGAGATAGACAGTCGAAGACCACGGGACGGGAGCCAGAGAGCGACCCATTTCCTCGGCCAATACACATAATTCAAGCTCACCTAACCCCAATCCGCCATAGGCTTCTGGGATAGCCGCCCCTAACCAGCCCATCTCAGCAATTGATGCCCAGAGCGCGGTGTCAAAGGGCATATTGTCATTTTCTAGTACAGCGCGAGTCGATGACATGCTCGCTTTCTCGGACAGAAACTTGTGAGCCTGGCCTTTGAGATATTTTTGGTCATCTGAAAAATCAAAATTCATCTGGCGACGTTCCCCACCAAAGCTATCTGACGCCGGAGCGCAAAGCCTCACTATAGTTAGGACAAAGCATAGGGCAGTTTAGCCAAACGCAAAGCCGTCACCTTAGGGAAATCAAGCCGATCTCATCTGAAAAAATGCAGTGCGACCGCGTACTTACCAACCTCCTGAAGTCAGGCGCGACGGTTGGCTTTGATTGAGCCTGAGTGGCGTTCCAGCCACCGTGGTCTTTTGCGGCACGGGACCAGGCACAGCCCCTGCGGTTCCTAAAGGTGCCAATCGGCCAACGCGCGCAGATGGAAGCGGTGCTTCAAGGGAGGACTCGTCATTGATCGGTGCTGTGCGCGTACCGCGCAAACGCGCCACCAAGACCGAAACGTCTGTGGGTGCCGACTTGGGGCTTTCAACTTGTTGGGTCGCGCTCATTTTGGCGCCGGGCGCAGACGGAAGGCGGGCGACTTCTTGGAAGGTGAATTTAAAGCGCATTGGCGTTGCCACCCCCTCACCGAACACGATGGCCTCGCGATTATCGAGCGCAGACAGGAATGAGATAGTCGAGCTGCTTGAGTCTGAAATCGCAGAACGGATGATGGCTTGGTCGCGATCATTCGATAATCGCATCGCAAAAACAGTTGAACACTGGGACAGAATTGTCGGATCGAGTTCTCCAGGGCGCTGGGATACAACGGCTATTGAGCAGCCGTATTTTCGGCCTTCTTTGGCGATACGGGCAATGGCGCGACGCGCTGGCAAAAAACCTGCTTTTTCTTCTTGCGGTACGTAACGGTGGGCCTCTTCGCACACCAACAAAACATGAATAGTGCCTTGGCTGGCAAATGACACATCAAAGCTCAATCGCGCCAAAACAGAAACCACCGCGTTGGTGACATCTGATGGTAAGCCAGACAGATTTACAATCGAGATCGGTTTTCCAAGGGCGGGAAGTCGAAAGATCGTCGCCAAGATTGCGCTGAAATCATCAGTCACCGCGCCCTTGGGAAACATGAAACCATAGCGTTGATCACTTATCAGGCTATCAAGGCGTACCCGAAGTGTCTTTAAGTTGAGCCGATTATAACGCGGCTCTAATTGCCCGAGCATTTCGTCAATCAGCTTAAACAGGTCCAATAAGCGATAGGGCGCTGGGGTATCGGCGTTAAACCCATTTGGGTCTAGAGACTTACGAAACGTCCCAACCGCAGTTTCACCCGTTTTCTCTGCGTGGAACTGGGCTTTGGCCAAAGAAATGAGCTCACGCAGAATATCTGCTTCTTCATCGATAACTTTACTTCTGAAAACCACGTCTTCAATTTCGTCCAACTTAAACAGCCAATAGGGCAGTTTTAAGGTGTCAGCATCCAGCAATGACGCTTCAGGACCAAACGCAGTTGCAAACTCATTGTGAGGGTCAAGCAGCAGAACCCGCAATTCTGGCTTAACCGCGAGGCACTGGCGTACTAACAAGGTCAATGAGCAGGATTTACCCACACCAGTCGTGCCGACAACGGCAAAATGCTTGCGCAACATGTCGTTAACGCTGATTGTTGCCGGAACGTCTTCATTCTGGGACAAGCGTCCGACCTCGACCGACATTTTTTCTCCCAGGTCGTGCATGATTTCCAGGTCTTCGACCCGCATCTTGAACGCTACGGCCCCAACTTGGGGATAGCGCGAAAGGCCACGCTTGAAGCTTTCGCCGCCATTTTTGTCCTTGGACACCTCTCCGACAAGCTCAACTTGAACGCTGACAGAGTTTGCACTTTCTTCATCCCAGGCTGCGCTATCTGTGCGCATTTCACAGACGAGGGCGACGATGCGATTTGTACCCCCATGAATTGAGATCAAGCGCCCAACTGCCCAGAAGTCTGTCGTTGCGCCTGAGAGGTTGGTCGCGGTCGTGGAAATCGTCGCGCGTGCGCCACTGCAATAAGTCACTCTGCCAATTTTACGGTCTTCTCGTTGGTTTCGGTTGCGGCGCTCTTGCAACTCAGACACCTGATCCACAGGCAAGCGGGTCGGAGCCGGTTGGGGAGGCTGAATCGGTTGCAATTGGCTGATCTGGCCACCGGCTGGGCGCGCCACCGATCCTTCGGCCCGTGCCGTCATCGGGTGTGTTAATTCTGATGAGCGGCGCTCTTGAGGCGGTTCGCCAATAGGCCCTGACATGACAGCGGGAGGTGTTGTAGCCACGCCGGTCTCATGAGGCCGTGAAGAGACAGCCATTGCGCCAGACGCCCTAGCCTCGGGCCGCTCCAAGTCGTTAGGACCCACTATTTGCTGCGTCGCACTAGCGAACAGCTTGTTAGGCTGCGGCTGATACATTTATACCCCCACCTCTATGTTCAAACACCCCAATTGTTGTGCTAAGCATCTAGCATTAAGATTAGGTATACATTTGAAGGCCTGACTGAATCTCGTTGACCTTTGAGTGGAGAATGGCCGATGTGACCACCGCCGAACAATCAAGGCACAACAGAGATTTTCGCGCGTTTTTAAGTAAGCCAAGGATTTATCATGACAAGAATAGATAAAATTAAAATTAAACTAAGCGATTATTCGCCATTCCCCTTTTTTATTCGTCAAGCCTCGCTGACGTTTATCCTCGATCCAGAGAAAACTTTTGTCACGGCCCGCCTTTTCATAGACCGGCGCCGATTAGAGAATCAGCCGCCCAGTTCTTTGTGGCTGGATGGCGAAGGATTAACGCTTCTAGAGCTCAAGTTGGATGGCAAGGTATTGCCCGAAGATGCTTATGGCTTGGACCGAAAAGGGCTAACCATCTTTAACGTGCCCGACCAGTTCGAGTTGGAGACAAAAGTCGCCATTAGCCCGAAGGACAATACGGCCTTGCTGGGCTTATACATGTCTGGTGGACGATATTGTACCCGATGTGAAGCAGAAGGGTTTCGTCGCATAACATTCTGGCCCGACCGCCCAGATGTCATGAGCCGCTTTCAGGTGCGGGTTGAGGCCGAGAAAGCGCGGTTTCCGGTCCTGTTGTCAAACGGCAACAGAATGGCATCAGGCGAGCTTGATGAGGGCCGACATTGGGTCGAATGGGATGATCCACACCCAAAGCCGTCTTACTTGTTTGCCCTTGTCGCAGGCTCGTTCGACACAATTGAAGATCGCTTCACCACTATGAATGGCCGCCAAGTGGGTTTGGCCATTTATGTTGAAAAAGGGCAAGGAGGCCGTGCGCTTTATGCGATGGATGCGCTCAAGCGTGCCATGGTCTGGGACGAGGAGGTTTATGGTCGCGCGTATGATCTTGATGTCTACAACTGCGTTGCCGTTTCAGACTTCAATGGCGGGGCGATGGAGAATAAGGGTCTCAATATCTTTAACTCAGCGCTTTTGATGGCCGACGAGCAAACAGCCACAGATGCCGATTATGGTGCGATTGAATCTGTCGTCGCTCATGAGTATTTTCATAATTGGTCAGGCAATCGGGTGACCTGTCGCGATTGGTTTCAGTTATCGCTGAAAGAAGGCTTTACTGTCTTTCGAGATCAGGAGTTCTCGGCCGACCAGCGCTCGCGCGCCGTTCAAAGGATCAAGGATGTCAAGGTGCTTCGCAGCCGGCAATTCGCAGAGGATAGTGGCCCCCTCGCCCATCCCGTCCGCCCAGACAGCTATGTCAAGATCGACAATTTCTACACGGCAACGGTTTACGAGAAAGGCGCTGAGCTTATTCGCGTTGTACAAAGCTTGATTGGGGAACAAGCTTTTTCGCGCGGTGCTGATCTTTATTTTGATGACAATGACGGCCGGGCGGCAACAATTGAGGATTGGCTGTCGGCGATGCGCAAGGCGTCTGGCCTGCCCTTAAAGGGATTTGAGCACTGGTATGATCAGGCGGGTACGCCGGTCGTGAATGTGTCGTGTAGCCATGATGGCGACGCGGAGACTTTTGCGCTTCAGTTTACGCAAATAACCCCGCCCACGCCCGATCAGCCAATCAAGACGTGGGTTCCTATACCAATCCGCTTGGCATTTTTCGACACTACTGGGACCCCAATGCGCCTGAGGATTGCCGGAAATCAAATCCCTGTGGACGAGTGGCTGATACCTTTTAGCAGTGAAACGCTGACAGTGGTTTTTGAGGGGGCAAAGACACGACCAATCCCCTCACTGTTGCGCGGCTTTTCGGCTCCTGTTCGCCTTGAGATTGACCGGAGCGATGAGGATTTATCCATTTTGGCAGCTTTTGATAGCGATGCGTTTGTCCGATGGGAATCGACCCAAAACTTGGCGCGCAAAATCATTTTGAACGCGGCTGATTCCATAAGCCAAGGCCGGACATTCGACAGCGGCGATGCGCTCCCTCATGCGCTTTTGGGGGCGATGCGCCAAGGTGACAGCGATCCTGCTTTTGCGGCGCTGATGTTGCGCCTGCCCGATGTGGGGGAACTTATGCAATATAGCCAAGAGTGCGACCCTGAATCGCTTCACGAAGCCCGTCAGTTGGTTCGTGAGACGTTGTGCCACCAGCTTAATGCGCCGCTCAATGCGGCCTTCGCAGCCTATGATCCAGCACAGGCTTTTTCACCCAGCGCCGAAGCAGCGGGTCGACGGGCGTTAGCGTCAGCCTGTCTCGATCTATTGACCGCCTCTTTGCATGATCGCGCGGCGCTGCGGGCCGAAAACTTCTTTTTTGCAGCCCGCACAATGACTGACATGATGGCAGCGCTCGAAAGCCTCGCACTCATAGGTGGCCCGCGATTTGAGGCTGCCCTTCAGGCGTTTCGTCAACGTTTTTCAGATAATCCGCTGGTGATGGACAAGTGGTTCCGGGTCCAAGCTATGGCAACCTCGGGTGACGGAATTGCGACTTTCAATAGGCTGCGTCAGGACAGTGCCTTTAATCTATTCAATCCCAATCGTGTGCGTTCTTTGGGCGGTGCCTTTGCAGCCGGTAACCCAAAGAGCTTCCACCGGAAAGACGGGGCCGGCTATCGCGTCATGGCTGACCTCATAGCCGATATCGACGCCCGAAACGGAGCGATCGCTGCGCGCTTGTGCACATTGTTTGAATCGACAGCGCGCGTCGAAGTTGGGCGCCGACAACTGGCCAGCAAAGCGGTTACCGGTCTATTGGAGCGCCCAGCCCTTTCAGCCAATTCCAGAGAAATACTCAATAAAATCAGCCTTGCAATTGAACAACCAAGGATGGCTGTTTCGTGATGGAGATGATTGGGCCTAAGCTGAAACTGAGGCCTAACATTCCACATTTGGAAAAATGAACGAACTATGAAATGGAATGCCGACTTCGCAGGCATGAAACTAGACGAATAGCTTAGAACAGCTTTAGCTAGGAAGGCTTGTATCTACCGAATTTGGATTCGGCGTATGAGGTTTGGACGAATTGATGAGCAGAGCATATGAAAGTGACGAACCTTCGGCGGGTCAATGGCCCATCGCCGTCACGCTTGTCGTATGTGTGTTGTTCGCGGCCGTCGTCGCTTTTCTGGCTAAGCGCGATTACGACAGGTATCGACTGGATGCGACCTCAAAGATTGCATTGGAAGCCCGTCTTGTTGCTGAAAATGTGGATAGCGCCGTCTTGTCGGCGCGTGCCAGCCTCTTGGCCGTGGCAAACGCAAGTCCCGAAATTATAACAGCTCTTCCAGCAACCTCACCAAGTATTGAAGCTGCGGCTCTAGTTGACGGCACAGGCCTAGTGTCGGCTGATAGCACGACCGACACCGCAGATTTTGCCCCTTTGACTCGGGCAGCGCAGCTGGCGACCAGTGAGGGATGGGCTGGGGCCGTGGGCCGTGGCGATGGCCGCTTTGCCCCTGCCCTGTCGATCCTCACACCGGGTGGGCTGACGATCGCTGCACTGATAAGATTGCCGACAACTGACATCTTGGGTTCTGGGCGGCAGGTCATTATCACTGAGAGGGGTGGTTCTTTTCTCTCAGTACAACCCGCTTTCAAACGAGTTATTCGCGGCGGCGCCGCGGCGGCTTTTGGCGTCGCTCGGCCCGATAAGGCGTCAGGCCCAATCGGCACTTTCACAAGCGATCCCGATGGTAAGAAAATCGTTCTGGGTATGGCTGTCTCCCAAAGTGGTCTGGTCGCATATGTGGCAAAGGACCGGTCGAGCTTGGATGGGGCTTGGTATCGGTCGGCTTTTTTGTTTGCCTTGCTGTTTATGGGGCCATTACTGGCAGCGACAGCTGTTTGGCTGCTGGTACGCGATCAGAATGAGCGATTTCAAATTGCAATAACTCAAATGCGCGATGCTGAGGGGCGGCTTCGTATCGCTATTGATGGCGCAAATTGCGGCGTTTGGGATTGGGACATCACCAGAGATCGCGTCTATTTGACGAAGCGTCTCGCTCAAATTTTCGGTCTGAGGGGGGGTGCAGGGCGCTTTGATACAAGCGATGTGCTGAAATCTCTGGCACCTGAAGATGGCGCGCGCCTTCGTGCTGCGCTGTCGGCGGCGGCAAAAATCGGCTCCATAGACTTGGTATTGCCTGTCCGCAAGGGAGGGCGGATCAGCCACCTTCATTTGCGCGGACGTGCTGCGTCAAGTCGGCGTCAGCCCGGCACCATACGCGTAATCGGCGTGTCGATTGATGTATCAGAAGAGCGGATCACAGAGGCACGGGTCACAGCGGCTGAGCGGCGCTTGCGTGATGCCATTGATTCTATTTCAGGACCTTTTGCCTTATGGTCAAAAGAGCAGAAGCTGATTTTGTGGAATGGTGGCTTTGCAAAATCATTTGGCTTGGATGGAAGTGTCTTGCGCGTTGGCGCTCGATATGAAGACGTCTCCGCCGCTGCCGCCAAACATGTCAAATCACAGCGCCCAGACCGATATGATGAACTGGCTCAAGAGATCGAGCTTGATAATGGCGTATGGCTGCAACTCGTAGAGCGCCCAACATCTGACGGCGGCTTGGTCTCGATTGGTATTGATATTTCACCCCTGAAAGAGACCGAAGAAAGCATTGTGCGCAGTGAACGGCAAATGCGTTCAATCGTCACAGAGCTCGAACGCTCCGAGCAGCAGGCGGCAGATCTGGCGGCAAAATTCAATGTTGAGCGTCAACGCGCTGAGGAGGCCTCCAGCGCCAAAAGTGGCTTCCTTGCCAATATGAGCCACGAATTGCGGACACCCTTAAACGCCATCAATGGATTTTCGGAAATCATGGTTCAGCAACTTTATGGGCCACTGGGTGATCGTCGCTATCACACCTATGCCGCCGATATTCTCGAAAGCGGACGCCATCTGCTAGAGCTGATCAATGACGTCCTTGATATGGCCAAAGTTGAAGCGGGCAAGTTCATTATTTATCCAAAACTAATGGATTTGGAAGAAACAATCAGTCAGGCGATGCGTCTTGTGCGCGGTCGTGCAGACGAGAAGTCGATCTCGATGGAAGCGGATTTGAACGAGTGCGGTGAAATTGTTGGCGATGCACGGGCCATCAAGCAAATCATGATCAACCTTTTGACAAACGCCATAAAATTTACCTCCGAGGGCGGACGGATTTCGATCCAAGTCCGAAGCCGATTTGACGACGTGACCATACGGATCATCGATACCGGCATCGGCATTCCCGCTGAATCCCTGCCCCGTTTGGCGCGCCCATTTGAGCAGGTCGAAAGTGAACATGCCAAGGCTAATCAAGGCACGGGTCTTGGGCTTGCCTTGTGCCGCTCCTTTGCTGAGATGCATGGCGGCAGCCTGAGCATAAGCTCAGAGCTTGGGGTTGGCACGATGGTATCAGTTACCCTGCCTCGCCACGCTGTTGCCCAGCAGGAAGCCGCTTAATCAAACAGAGCGTCGATATCGTCTTGCGCTCCACCGACACTGCCACCATGAATCATCCCGTCTAGCATCGAAATGGCAGATTGGACGGCTAAGTTGGTTTCGCCAACAAAGTCAGAGATATCCGTGCTTGTGGCAATCATCTCGCGGGCTTGAGCAATGGCTGCCAACAAAATCGCCCCCAATGAGTGGCTCAAGGCATCAAAAGGGTGCCTGACAGAGGGATCCATATGTTCATAGGCCCATATAGCTAAATCTTTTGCAGCAAAGCTCGACCGCATGAAATGTTGCTCGTAAGTCAGTGGCTGCCAAGCCAGCAAGTCGTCGATCATTTCAGGTATTTCCGGCAGTAGACCGAACAACATGACCGCTTCATTGAACACGTTGAGATAGTCGGTCGCAAGGCCCGTCGTGGGCATAATGTTACCACGCGCTAAAGCCTCATGATCCCAGCCATCGGGCCCAATCGGGCTCTTGTTATGCTTCGCTAAACCACTCATGAGGTGTCTTAAAGGGGGAAGTGTCAATTTATCGTTGCCATCGCCCTAACGCGACGTGTCAAAGGCGCACATGGCCAGCTTGGATATCTTCGAAGACTTCGATGGTCAAAGGTTCATATTGCCTAGTGGTTGGGTTCATCCAGAAAAGAGTGTCACGAATTGTTGAAGGATTAAACCCCTCTTTCACCAGTTCCACCTTTTGGTATTTGAGAGTTCCAGTGACTTCGACCTCAGTCTTAAAGCGCAAAAACACGGGCACTGCATAGCTTGGCAACTCGCGTCGGACATGCTTTGAGAATGCAGCAATATCGATGTCGCCACGGGCAACAATCACGGCCATCCCTGCTCGACCATCAGCATGAGCAACATCGAC
>JBEINE010000116.1:0-9879 GCA_040378245.1 Hyphomonadaceae bacterium
CACTGTGCGCGGGCTAGAGGGATACGTCAAGGGACAAGTTGAAACGTCAAAGCCTTATTTGTCGGGGCTTTTGTGGGAACAAGAAACACCAGAAAACGTGCAAAAACAGGGGACTGGCGGACAGGGTGGGATTCGAACCCACGGTAGACTTTCACCTACGGCGGTTTTCAAGACCGCTGCCTTAAACCTCTCGGCCACCTGTCCGCTGTCTCAAAATAGCCGCAAAAAGAGCTATGATTGATAAAATCCAATCATTTTCCCAAGGCTAGGTTTCAGAACTTCTCCATTAAGGTGCAAACCGACGTCGGATCAACTGGCGCGATGCATCGGGCTGCATAAACTACTGTAGTCGGGCAGGAACGGATGACCACAATGGTTAGGCTTGGAAAAGCAAAAAGGCGGGGAGACAGGCTACGCTTGGCTCTGATGTTAGCGATTGTGCCTGTCTTTTGGTGTACGGCGCTATCGGGCCCCGCACGAGCGGCAATGATCAACACCGAGGCCGCGCCACCCCAGCGCAGCAAAGCACCAGTCACATCCTCGGCGCGGGCAGGGACCCCTAATGTTGATTCATCGGCTTCAACCGCAGGCCCGACCGCGAGAACCGAACGTGACAGACCTGAGCGCCAAGTAAGCCCGCGGTTAGGCGACGGAATCCCCGATCAGTCTTGGGGGGGGCGCGCTTGTGGCACCACGCCAAACAACGGCGAAAAAAACGACGAGCCGCCAGAACCTCGCGCCATCACCCATCCAAGAGCCAAAATCTCGCCCCGCCGCTAAAGCCATGCCAGAGCCGGACAAGGCGTCCAATGTTCGTCCAAGTGACGTTGCGCCATTTCAAAAAATCGGATCCCCCTATCAGGTATTAGGCACTTGGTATGTACCTGCTCATGAGCCAAATTATGACGAGACTGGGGTTGCATCCTGGTATGGTGAACAATTTCACGGTCGCCCAACGGCAAATGGCGAAATCTTTGACATGGGGCTGGTGTCTGGCGCGCATCCCACCTTGCCGATCCCAAGTATGGTTGAGGTCACGAACTTGGCTAACGGCCGTTCTCTCATGGTCCGCATTAATGATCGCGGCCCGTTTGTTGGTGGACGTTTGATCGATATGTCAGCCCGGGGTGCACAATTGCTGGGCTTTAAAGAACAGGGACACACTCAAGTGCGCGTCCGCTATGTCGGCCCGGCGAGCGAGGCACCACTGACCTTTGCGGAGACTCAATCAACCGAACCTGTTGCGGCCCGATCATCTGAAGCGGCACCCGTTGACGGCGTGTCATTTGTGCAAATGGGGGCGTTCTCAAGCCGCGCAAACGCCGAACGACTGCGCGACCAATCTATGAGTCGTGGTCGTGTCCTGATCAAGGAAACGCCGCAGCCAGATGGACGCCCGCTTTACCGTGTTATGCTCGGATCGGCTTCAGGCACCACGCACGCCAATACTAAAACCCCTGATCCGTCGAGTGAGGGCATATCGGGCGGACGCGTGCTGGCGTCTTTGAACTGACCGCGTTTCAGGGGACTGTTAGAGTACCGGAAAGCCGCTTTTAATCGCCCGTGCATGGGGCTAAGCAACACCCATGCGCAAAGGATTATTCATCACGCTGGAGGGGGGCGAGGGGGCTGGTAAGTCGACTTTGCTCAAAGGCCTTGCAGCGCGGCTAGAGCAAAGTGGTCAGGACGTCATTGTCACACGTGAGCCCGGCGGCACACCCGACGCCGAACTCATTCGCACCTTACTCGTCACAGGGGATCCCGCCCGCTGGACGGCTCTGAGTGAGCTTTGCCTATTTTATGCGGCGCGCGAACATCATTTGGAACGCTTAATTCGTCCGGCCCTGACGCGCGGTGCGATCATTTTATGTGATCGCTTTGCTGATTCAACCAGAGCCTATCAGGGGCAAGCTGGGGGTGCAGGGCGAGGCGCGGTTGAAACACTCGATACCTTAATCGTCAAAGACACCCAACCTGACTTGACCTTAATCCTTGATATTGAACCCGCTATTGGCTTGGCACGCGCTGCCGCGCGGCGAGGATCGGAAGACAGATTTGAAGGCAAGACCATCGCATTTCATACGGCCTTGCGTGAGGCTTATCTGGAGATCGCGCTTGAGTTTCACCATCGGTGTTTCGTTTTGGATGCCAGATTGCCGCCCATTGATCTGCTTGAGGCTGCATGGGAAAAGGTCGTGGAACGGATGGCTCAGACATGAGCGAAGCTATGACGCTTCCCGATCAGGAAGCTGGGTCACCCCATCCCCGCGAAGTTTTTGAACTCTATGGGCATATGGATGCTGAGAAAGAATTGGCCGAAAGCCTGACACAAGGACGGCCCCATCATGCTTGGCTCATCAGCGGACCCAAAGGTGTCGGCAAGGCTACTTTGGCTTATCGTTTCGCGCGGCGCTTGCTGGGCGCACGCCCCGGTGACGACCGACCTTTATCGTGTGAGCCGGATGATCCTATCGCGGGAAAAATCGCCATGGGCGCTCACCCCGATTTGCGCACGGCGACGCGCTTGGACCCGGAGAAGAACGAAATCAAACGTGATGTCACTGTGCTGGCCGCTCGTACTTTGACGAGCTTTTTCGCCCTGACGGCCGATGGCGTCAGCGGCGCGCGCGTGGGCATTGTGGATTGCGCTGATGATTTGAGCACAAATGCCGCCAATGCTTTGTTGAAAACACTGGAGGAACCCCCCGCTGGAGGCACGCTTATATTACTGGCCAATGCACCGGGCCGATTATTGCCGACCATCCGATCCCGCTGCCGACGGCTCACTCTATCGCCCATTTCAGAGGCTGACTTGAAACTCGCGTTGCCACAGATCGATGCGACGACGCGCGCTTTGGCGGCGGGCTGCCCCGGTCGCGCGCGCGCTGGCAGCTTTGGGTGGAGGGAAAATCTATACGACATTAACGCGCCATTTGTCGGGATTACCGCGCGCCCCTTTGGACGAGGCATTAGCGCTGGCTGACATGGCGAGCCGTCCTGAGACATTCGCGGCCTTGTTTGATATGCTCGAAAGTTGGTTGGCTCGGGCGGGTCGGGCCGCAGCCGGACTGCCGATTGAGGAGATTGAGCCTGGAGAAAGTGCAATGCTGGCCCGTCTGGGAGCCAATGCTGGCAGCGATGCTGCGGCACTGGCTTGGGCGAAGGTTAGAGAGTTGCGCCATGCTGTTGAAGCGCTAAACCTCGACAAAGGGCTTGCGACCCTTGATGCGCTGCGTGCTGTGCGTGCAGATTTATCGCCGCGACATTAGAGGTCCGATCATGATTGATAGCCACGTTAATCTTCATCATGAAGCTTTTGCCGACGATTTGCCTGCCGTCATGGCGAGAGCGCGACAGGCTGGCGTCAGCGGCATGCTGACGATCTGCGATAAGATTTCCAATAGTGCCGCAATAGCCACCATCTGCGCGAATCACGAACGCGTGTGGCGCAGTGTGGGGGCACATCCCCATTATGCAAGCGAACATTTGGACCTAACGAGCGACCAACTTGTGGCGTTGGCGGAACCTCAAGACGTCATTGGCATTGGTGAGACTGGTCTTGATTTTCATTATAATTATAGTTGTTTAGATGATCAAGTTCGTATCTTTAGGGCCCATATTGATGCGGCCCGCGAAACGGGCCTGCCTCTGATCGTTCACACGCGCGAGGCCGACGATCTGATGGGCGACATTTTAGAAGCAGAAACGGCCAAAGGCGCGTTTGGGATATTGCTGCATTGCTATACGAGCAGTCTAGCGCTTTTGCGGCGCGGCTTGGCTTTGGGTGCCTATGTGTCGTTTTCGGGAATTGCCACGTTTAAGAATGCGGCTGGCGTGCGCGAAGCGGCTTTGGCAGTCCCGCGTGATCGCGTGTTAATTGAGACCGATTGCCCTTATCTGGCTCCGATCCCGATGCGTGGCCGACGCAATGAGCCTGCCTTTATCGCCCATGTTAGCGCATATCTGGCGCAGCTTTATGGATCGGATATGACAGAGTTTCAGACGCAAGCCGATGCTAACTTCTATGCTTTGTTTGCGCGTGCTGCATGAACGCAAGAATTCGTGTCACACTTCTGGGCTGTGGATCGTCGGGCGGGGTGCCCCGCGTTGGCAATGAATGGGGCGCGTGCGATCCAAGTGACCCGCGCAATCGGCGTTCGCGTTGCAGTTTGCTGGTGGAGCGTTATGAAGGCACTTACAGCCACGAGAAATCGACGGTCGTTCTCATCGATACGTCGCCGGATTTGCGTCAACAGCTCCTAGCAGCGCACGTTAGCCACATTGATGGCCTGCTTTATACGCATGATCATGCCGACCAAACCCATGGCATTGATGATGTGCGCGCCCTTGTTTACCACCAGCGTAAACGCATCCCGGCGTGGATGGATGAAGCCACTGCCACAAGTTTGTTGAGCCGGTTCAGCTATATTTTCGAAACACCCCTAGGTTCAAATTATCCCGCTTTGCTCGACTTCCATCCGATGCCCGCCCCCGGTCATCACGTCAGCATAAATGGGCGGGGCGGAATGATCAACTTTCAGGTATTGGCGCAAAACCACGGTGATATCGAAAGCCTTGGCTTCCGTTTTGGCCCTGTGGCTTATTGCAATGATTGCAAGCATTTGCCGGCCACAACTCTGATTGCGTGCGAGGGTCTTCATCTATTCATTGTCGACGCTTTGCGCGATACGTTGCATCCCAGCCACGCCAATGTTGCCCAAGCGCTTGATTAGATAGAGCAGATTAAACCATCTCACGCGATCTTGACCAATATGCACATCGATTTGGATTACGCGACCTTGGCAGCGCGTTTGCCAGCTGGTGTAGAACCTGGCGTCGATGGGTTGGTTTGGGATGGGGAGGCTTAAGGGCTCCTGAAGGTCAAAAAACAAACTCTGAAACGGTATAAATCACCAGCCCAGCAAGGCCGCCTATAAGTGTGCCGCTGATGCGGATGAATTGCAGATCACGCCCCACCGCCGCTTCAATCTGATTGACAACTGTCTGGGCGTCCCAGCTCTTGATTGTGTCGGCCACCATTACGCCGACATTTTCGCCCTGAGCTTCGGCCAATTCAACGGCCCAACGCTTCAGGCGCACATTAAGACTAATGCGCAATTCCTCGTCGCGGTCAATCGCGCGAGCTAAATCTTCAAGACCGGCCGCAATTAAGTGCGCCAGACGCTCTGTCTCGTCGGGCTTTTGCTCCTTGAACGAAGCCTTCACATCGTCCCAAATTTGGGTGACATAGGTCCGCAGCGAACCCTGATCCGCAATCTCACGTATCCATTTTTGAAGTTGCCCGCGCAAATTGGGATCTTGACGCAAATCACGGCACAAATGCGCCAAGGCCTCATCAATTCGAGTCCTTATGGGATGATCAGGGTCCTTAGAAGCGGCTTTCAATGTGTCCTTGATCGCTGTCAACAACGCATCAGAAGCCGCTGAATCGACGGCAAATAATTTAGGCAGCCAGTCCATTTTGTTGGTCACGCGGGAACGAAACTCACCTTCTTGGGCATGGATGGTCAGGTCGGCGTGAAAGATAATGAGATCGACGATGGGTTTGTGGCGCTGGTTGCGGATAAGGGTTTCAAGACCATCGGCGAGAAGGTTAGCAATCTCCGCGTTGCGAAGTCGTTCAGTGATGTTATTTTGCAGCCACGTTGCGATTTTGTCGTCGTTGAGCAGGCCCAATATCCGAGGTACGGCACCTGCCATGCTGACTGCGACTTTTCGGGCGCGATCACCCTCTGTCAGCCAAGCGGCGACTGAACCCGCTACATCCATATCCCGCAAGCGCCGCTCCACTTGTTCGGCTTGAAGAAAATTGCGCGAGATAAAGCGACCAAGACCCGCGCCAATGCGGTCCTTGGAGCGGGGGACGATGGCCGTATGGGGAATAGGCAGGCCTAATGGACGCCGAAAGAGCGCAGTTACCGCAAACCAATCGGCTAGCGCGCCCACCATTGCCGCTTCGGCAAAAGCCCGAATGAAAGGCACGATAGGGCTTGAAGCTTCATAATGTTTTGCGAAGATGAAAATTAGGGTCATCGCCACAAAAAGCCCTGTCGCCACCCGTCTCATGCGCTTAAACGCGATCATCGGATCTTCAAAAGGCGGATTATTCATGGTCAGAAGTGTCGTTATCAAGCGATAATTCCTATCCAGGTTACGCCCGCCAAGGCCCCCCAGCAGCACCGACTTTAGGCGAGCGGGCCAGCCATACCACAGACTTGGGCGAGCTTGCCCAAACAAAAATCAGCGCGGCAATTCCGATGGACATGGGAATCAAGCTCCAGAAACCTTGCCCCCCGATCACCATGGCTGCTGCTGTTGCCCAAAGCAATGAGAATAAAGCTCCCAAGATAATGGATATGACTGAACGATCAGGGCGTTGCGTCATTTTGACCCGCCTAGCCGGACGCGGCCGCAGAAACTCAACCGCGCCCACACAAGCCAGTCCAATAGAGCCAACACCAAGGCCCAAGAGTGCCGCCAAAGGATCGCTGAGGCCAATAATCATCATGGATAAGGCCAGAAAAACGAAGGATGGGATCGCTGTGGCCAACGCCTTACTCCAAAAGAGTTTTCCACCATCGGCTGGTGACGAAAGCAATAAATCGCCTGCTTCCTCGATAGAGGCCGCTGTCCATGCCAAAGTGCCCGCGACTTGCCCCCCAAACATGACCACCAAAAAGCCAATTATGATTGACAGCGTCCCTTCGGGTAAGCCTTGGCCCTTCAAAACAGCGCTTGGCTGGTTAAGGCTCCATATGGCGATAGCCATCGGGATCAGTGATACAAGTGGCGTCGCAACTTGAACCATAACAAAAGGATCGCGCAGCATTGAACGCCATTCCTTAATGATCGTGGCCATCAGGATTGCGTGTCGAAACTTGATTTTGCTGGTTTTCCGTCCGCTGGGGATATGTTGGGATTGACCGGCCATCAAAGCGGCGTCGGCGGCAAAGCGATCCCAAAAGAACGCCCCGACACCCATAAAGACCGCCACAGCCACCCCTGAGAGCACTAGAGTTTCAGCACCCTGGCCAAAGGCCAAGCGACCAATGGGCGTGAGCAGTGCGATCAAAGAGGGCTCAAAGCCCGGTCCGAACGTCTCAGCTAGAATGGCTTTGCCGCTTTGGCTCGAAATCATCGAATTGATCTGAAACACCAATACGCCGCAAATCAACACCACAAAGCCCGCAACCATCGCAATCGTCCGCCCCCGACGAAGGCCAAACCAGAGTAACAAGCAACGGGCGATCACGAAGCTGACCGCCAGATTGATCAGCATAAAACTCATGAGGACAGGGAAAATCAAAGCAAATCGGATATCGACCGTAACGATACTATAGCCATAGGCAATCGTCCCGATCAAAGTCGTCGTCAGGGCCGCACCATAGGCACTTTGCAAAAGACGAGCGGTCAAAATTCTCTGTGGCGGTAAAGGCGAGGCCAGCAGCAGATCCAAATCGTCGCGGTCGGTAAACACTGAATAGGCACTGATCAAAGATGAGCCCAGCAGAGAAATAGCAAAAGCGCTCAACATGATTCCAGCATTGAGGAGGTAAGGCGGATATTCATAATCACCATCGAGTACGGCTAAAGCGCGAGCTATGCGGCCGCCTAATTCAGCAATCGCATAACCAAGCAATAACAGTAAGACAATATTTCGACCCGTTGCTTGAAGGCGACTGGCGCTTGATTTAGACCGCAGCCGCGTGCGGATGTTGTTGCGGATCAACCAACTTGCGGTGCCGGGCTTATGCAATAGGGACGGGCGCGCGAATAAGGGCTGGGCGTTTTGCGTCATGACCAGCCTGCTCCCAGTGCGTGAGGGGAGGCGGCCTTTGCCGCGGCGGCCTGACGATCCACCAAGGTAATAAAGACATCCTCAAGGCTTGAACCTGGCATATCCGCGAACGCGCGCAAATGTTCGATGTCGCCCTCGGCCAAAATCCGCCCATCGCTGATGATGGCAATGGTTTGGGCAAGCCGTTGAGCGATCTCCATAACATGGGTCGTCAGTATAATCGTAGCACCTTCCTTGGTTTTCTGGACCAACAAGTCCTTGACCTGACGCGCCACGGCCGCATCAAGGCCAGAAAAGGGCTCATCAAGGAGCAAGAGCTTGGGATCGTGTATCAGGGCGCCGGCCAAGGCGGTTTTCTGACGCATGCCGCGCGAAAAGCCCTCGCAGCGCTGATCCCGGACGTCCCAGAGATCGAGCCATCGCAACAAGTCTTCGGCTCGCTGCTCACCCAACAAGCGGTCCACCGACCAGAGGCCGCACACAAACTCCAGATACTCAAGCGCCGTCAGCTTGTCATACAGCAAAGGCTCATCGGGTAGCCACGCAACCATAGACTTAACGCCGCGCGGATCGTCCAGCGTGTCTTTGCCAAAAACCGAAATTGTGCCCAAATCCTGCGCCAAAAGGCCGGCGATCATGCGCATGGTGGTTGTTTTGCCAGCCCCATTTGCGCCCAACAATCCGTAGAAAGCGCCTGGTGCTAACTCTATAGAAATATGGTCAACTGCGCGCTTGGGCCCGAAATTCTTGACAAGATTAGTGACTGACAGGGCTGAAAGTGAATTAGGCGCGCTCATCAAAGGGTTCCAACATCTAAATGATCAGCAAGATCGCCAATGGCACAAACCTTAAACGAGATTTCCAAATAGAGTCTTAGTGGAAAATAAGTCTCGTCACTTGAACAAGGGTTTGAGCGAGCGAGGAGGCATTGTCAATTTTGCATGCTGATTGACCTATTAGGTCATATGTCCTATTTTCGACCGTAACAGAGTAAAAAAATGGGACAGAGCATGAAAAGCGTCCATGTTAATGCAGGCAGCACATTAAGCGAGAACCCTATGACTCAGCCATTGATATCACAGCTTACAAATAGTGCAGGCTTTGTCGACTTTGACCGTGTGGCGAGCCTGTTTTGGATGACGAAAGGTCAATTGGCGCAGACGATTGGCTTGACCGCGCCAGCGGTGACTAAATCTGATCGCCAGACGGCCGTGCGGACACAAAGTCGAGTGCGTGAGATGTTAGAAATTGTCTCCCGTGTTCGCGATTGGGCCGGGGGAGATATTCAGGCCATGGCGTGGTATCGATCTCAACCTATTCCAGCTTTGGACGGGCGAACGCCAGAAGCATTGGTAAAAGCTGGGCAAGCCGCTTCTGTGCGCGCTTATCTAGATCATCTCGCGTTGGGCGGTTTTGCGTGAGATTTAGGGGGATTTGCTATCGAGGCCACGATCCTAAATGGTCATTTACGCCCTTGTCGGGCGCGGGCGCATCAAAAACCGGTGGCCGTTTTAATCGGCGTGGAGAGGCGACGCTTTATCTGGCACTGACGATATCAACAGCTGTCAATGAACTCACCCAAGGATTTTCGCGACGATTGGCGCCCTTGACCATCTGCGAATATGACGTCGATTGTAAGCCGATAGCCGATCTGAGTACCTCAGCGGGTCAAAACGCGCACGATGTCGCGCTTTTGGATCTTAGTTGCTCCTGGCTAACTTTCCAGGGCACGAATCGAGACGCACCGTCTTGGCTTGTTGTAGACAAACTTAAGCAAAAGGGTTTTGTCGGCATGATTGCCCCCAGTTTTGCTGTGGGCGCCAGCCCTGATGATCGCAACCTGATTCTTTGGAATTGGGGGGTAACTTTACCATCACAAGTGACAGTGTTTGATCCCAACGGGCTATTGCCTAAAAATCAGACGTCTTGGGTGTGACGCAATCTTTATGGCCTAAAAGTCCCATAATACATATTATGCGAATCCGAGCTTGTAAGAGCAAAGCTAAAGTGACACCATCCTGCAAGGTTAAAGTGTCACTCTCCTGCTGATTTTCAGCGGA
>JBEINE010000140.1:0-7789 GCA_040378245.1 Hyphomonadaceae bacterium
CTGGCACGCTGGCGTTGATTTTATTGAGAAACCGGATGAACTCTTGGTGGCGATGCTTTTGCATATTCTGCCCGATCACGGTGCCATCAAGCACATTGAGGGCTGCAAACAGTGTTGTTGTGCCGTTGCGTTTATAGTCGTGCGTCATGGTGCCAAGCCGCCCCTTTTTGAGAGGTAGGCCCGGCTGGGTTCGATCCAGCGCCTGAATTTGGCTCTTTTCGTCAAAAGAGAACACAATCGCATGAGCGGGCGGATCGACATACAAACCGACAATATCGAGGAGTTTGTCGGCAAATTTGGGATCGTTTGACAGCTTGAATTGGCGATAGCGATGCGGCTGAAGGCCGTGGGTCTTCCAAATACGACGCACGGCGGTGGCGCTAATCGGCTTATTTTCTTGGGCCAAGGTGGCAACCAATAGATCGGCGGTCCAGTGGGTTGTTTCTCCCGGCGCGTCGGTCAAAGTCAAAGCCACGACCCTTTCTATAAGGTCGGGTGCCAAAGCCGGTATCCGCGAAGGCCTTGTTTTGTCACGCAAAAGGCCCTTAACGCCTTCTGCCATAAACCGTTCCTGCCAGCGCCAAACACAGGGCTTGGACTTGCCTGTTTGAGCCATGATTGAAACTGTGCCAAAGCCATCGGCAGACAACAAAATAATCGACGCCCGCCAAACATGCTTCTGGGGTGAATTGCGATTACGAACCACCTCTTCTAAGGCCAGACGGTCAGCCGACGAAACTGTAAATTTTATCCCTGTGCGCATACATACAGACTCGCACATCCAGCACCGCTTGGGAATCCCCATAGGGAATCATCCGTTACGCGTTATCCACTAGGCCTTGAGGTATGTGGTGGGAAATAGGAATCAAAGCGGCCCGACGATGGGTAGCCGACCAGTCCTCAATCGGTGCATTGACAAGTCGCCTATCAAAAGTAAGACTACATCTCATAGGTCATTTGATCTTAATCAAACAATATAAGTTGAGGCGAATAGTGTGAAACGTAAATTTATTGTGGTTTGTTGCCTATTTCTTATTAGTTGTGGCGGCGGCGGTGGCGGTGGAGTTCCTGTGCCAGTTGTAGTGGCACCACCTCCCGTGCCAACCTTGGGTGTTACTTTAGTCCCCAGTGCTAGCACATTAAATGTGACCGACGACTCAACTGTCGGAACATTTAAGATCGATGCGACCTATACGGGCGACTCTACTGATCCAATTGTCCCAGTCTTAGCCCTTGATAACAATCTTCTCCAAATTGACGGCGCGATCACCCAGTCGGGAAAGACTTTTAGCGCGACCCTTAAGTCAAAAGAGGGCCTGGCGGTCAAACAATATAAATCCACAGTGCAACTCAGGCTTTGCAAAGAAGCGGGCTGCACCACGGTATATCCCGGATCGACAGCGAGTTTTGAGCATACAATCCAGGTTAGCCTTTCCAATTGGACGACGCGCCAACGAAATGCTGCGCACAATGGATTTGTTCGCTTAACTTTGGACCCAACCAAATTTTCAAAATCGTGGGAGTATGTTTCACCGACCGCCGTTGCGTTTGAACCGATAGCGGCGCAGGCTGGTAGCGTGTTTACGACGGCATTAAATAGCGACGGCTCAACCAATTCTCTCGCCTTAAATGGCAATACTGGGGCTCAGCTATGGCGCTATGATTTTGGAAACATTTACAGTGCTAGCGGCCCGGCAATCGTCGGCAACCAACTCATTTTCAGTACAATGCAGACGTCATCAACCAACAACCAAATGACCGTCCTAAATGCATCAACTGGGCAGTTTGCGCGCAATTTTGTATTTGCATCTCAATGGTCCACCTTTGCCCAACCAACTCCAAGCGGTGACAGCGCCTATATTGCCTCTGGCTACTTTGGAAACGTCGTCTATGGCTTTGACCTCAAAGCTGGCAAAACCATGTTTGAAGTCAATGGTTCAGGCGCGAAATCATGGGACGGTCAAACGCCCGCCGTTGATAGCAAATACATCTATTATTACTCTGGAAACTTAGACGTTTTTGACCGCACGACGGGTGCGCTGGTTAAAAGCATTCCTGATCCATTTTGGACTTGGAATGGCTATTCCTATGGCGGAACGCCGATGATTAGTTCGGACAATAATGTGATTGCGTTTTCGGGCAATGGGCAAGGGACTTACAATGTCTCATTTCCGCTCGTGAATTTTAACATCCAAACAGGAGTTCACAGATGGCGGACTGCCGAAAAATACGACGGCCACCCGGCTGCAGCTAAGGGTGTTATCTATGCCTGGAGTAATGAATTTGGGCAGCTTTCAGCAATTGAGGAAGCAACAGGGAAAGTGCTTTGGACTTGGCCCTTACCCGCGGGCCAGAACTTTTACGGCAACATTGTTGTGACTGAAAATTTGCTCTTCCTCAGCACGACGTCGGGCATTTACGCGATTGATCAGGCTGATACTCGTCAAACGGTGTGGACGGCCCCAACACCGGGATGGATTGCCATCACGCCAGACGGAAAATTAATCGTCAACAGCTACAAACTTTCTCCGGCGAAAATTACTAGCTATTCCTTGCGCTAAGACGTCCGGTAGGTCGCATAGAACTGCTTTGTTTTGCGATCCACACCGTCGGGTATTGCCATGAATGACTGCGCTAATGGCAGGCTTGAGGTACTTCCCCAGCCGCCACCCGGGAGTTCCAAGCAGGGCTTGTGGCCGTAAGGACAAGGTGAGCGCGGGGGCCTGCGCCTCGCAAGCCATGGGGCCGAGGCGCAGGCCCGCTTGCCAAGACGAGAATCAGATTTGACCCATGCTTCGGGAAGCTGTGCCCCTATCCCACCCCAATTATCACGAAATCGTGATCAGAATTTTGGGCCTCTTGCAATATTTTGTTTCTATTGTTGTAATTGGAGCGGGCGATGGGGATCGAACCCACGACATCTAGCTTGGGAAGCTAGCGTTCTACCGCTGAACTACGCCCGCAATGACTTCTCCATAGCGAGGTGGGGCACACGGGTCCAGCGCTCTTCACCGTACAATGCCGCGCTTGACCATCTCGTCGATCACACCGCGCTGACGCGCCAAGACTTCGCCGCGTTCGATCATTTTGCCGTCAGGCGTTTTGTTCGGGGGGGCGAGTTGGTCAGCGGAATAAGCCGACGCGAAAGCGGCCAACGGCAGGCGTGACAAAGTGTTGGTCATGCCGGTTTTGCGCCGTGTGTCACGCAAAGCGGTGAGGTCGAGGACAGCATTGGCATTGAAGGTCTCGCCCGTGCCCGCCTCTGCCAGTGTTCGACCATACCAATCGAGCACAATGGACATGCCGTCAGTGGAATTGGCGGCCACGGATGTGCCGTAAATGCCAGCTGAGTTCGCGCTAACCACATAAGCCATGTTCTCAACCGCTCGCGCCATTTTGGAAATATGTTTGGGCGTCAGGTTCGGGCTTCCGACTTCGCTGGTTGGGTGGAGCAGGATTTCCGCGCCCTTGAGGACGGCCATGCGGGCAATCTCTGGATAAAGAATTTCTTCAGACGCTATGGTGCCCAAAGTGCCGATTTCTGTAGCCGCGACCGGAAACACACCCTCTATACCATAGACATCAAGATAACGATCCCACACGTCATAAGGGCTTGGGGTGTATAGTGAAATCATGCGGCGATAGCGCAAAGCCACATTGCCATTGGGCGCGTAAATGACATTGGCCTGAAAATAGAGATCGGGAAAATTCGGGTCATTCTCATAATGGTTCGAGCAGAGGAACAGCCCATGCTTCTGAGCGATAGCCGCAATGGCATCGGCATCTGGTCCATCCATATTGATCGCCGCTTTGGCCTGCCATTGCTCGCGTGTTTCGCCTAAGGGAAAGCTCGTCATCCAATATTCGGGCAATACAACGAGCTTGGGATCGTAACCATTAAAGCCCTTCAAGAAACCTTTGGCTGCACCAATCTGAGCGGAAACCCGCGCCATCGTCGCCGCCATCCGCGCCCGCGCGGCCTCTTTGGTGGTGTCTTGATTGACGGCGTCGCAACGGGTTTGCAGCGCCAAGGCGGAGTATCTTAGGCTGGCGGTTTGGGCGATGGCATCGGTCATGGACAAGCTGGCTCCAGCGGCGAGGGCGGATGTGAGGAGAGTGCGGCGATTCATTGGGTTATATCCGCTAGATCTTGAGGAGGCACAGTTAACAAGCCCGATACTTTTTCGTCAGCCGACCTGTTGGCGTCATAATGCCGAGCGATTGAAGGGATGCGATCGCGGTTTCTTTCGTCGCTGTAGCCGTCTTGGTATGCTGCTTAGCCATCTTCTTAAACCGCTCCATCCCAGCTTTTGTTGAGAGAGCGGCAAATCTAGCTTCGCGGGTGGCAGAAAAGTCAAGTTTCATGGTGGCAACCTATGTCCTTGCTTATATGACCGCAAGCAGATTTTGGCGGGGGCGACGACGCGTTCAACGACGCATCAGCATCCCACTTCTTCAAAAACGTCTTCTTCGCCTGTGCACGCCACACGCGGATCAGATTGGCGCCGATCCAATCCCATTGCACTTTATCAGGGCGCGCCAGAATCAAGGGCCAACTTTTATAATGGGGGGTAAAAAAGAAGGTGTCTGGATCAACTTCGATCAGAAACGCGCGCTCTTCAAATGATGTCTTAAAGACAGGCGCGTTTTCTTTCTGGCTCCACCAGACCCACATTTTGCCATGTGCCTTTAAGTTCGGTTGGCCCCACGACACTGCGTCTTCAACATGAGGCAGGCTCAAAGACAAAGCAAAAGCCCGCAGGCTTTCCCAAGTGACGGGGGTTTCAGGCAACTGCATCGGCCATATCGCTAGCGCCCGCACTCCAGACATTGGCATCGGCTGAGAGGCTCGCCAACACCTCGCGCACAGCCCAAATCCGAAACGGCAGGCCGCTGATGTAGGGTGTCAGCGTCAAGGATAGCACCTGCCCGCCATAGCGGGGCGCTTCTTCGACGAGAAGGTCGCGGGCGGCCAGAATCTGATCGCGCCAATCGGCTTCACCCTGGCGCTGATCAATCAGGATTTTTCGATCGTCTAACTCGTTGCTGACAGGCACACAGGTTAGCAGACCGGAATCGGTGCGCATCGACCAAGGCACGCTATCGCTTTCCCAATCAAGGCATATATCGAATCCCGCCGCCTTGATCAGATCGGGCGTGGCCACGCTTTGCTGGCGGGCAGGCGACATCCACGCGCGCGGATTAAGGCCCGCTGCGCTAAAGGCCGCGCGCGTTTTGGCAATATAATCTGCTTCCAAACTGGGATCCATGCCACCATAATGAATGCTGTCTGTGTCCCAGCCATGGGCAGCGATTTCATGACCATCGGTTAGAATCGCGTCAATCAGGGGCCGTTTCTTCTCAAGCAGGACGGCGTTCACAGGAAAAGTCGCGCGCAGGCCTGCGGTTTTGAGCGCCTTCAATAATCGGAAGACCCCCACACGATTGCCATAGTCGCGGCTGGTGAAGTGGCGCAGATCGGGAAATGGCGTGACCATGGCGCCTGGATGCTTAAAGGGCTTTCCCGACGGATTGAGCATAAAGAACTCAAGGGGCACAATGATCAGTACCGCGACGCTCTTGGCATCTGGCCATATGATTTTTGGCCGGTCATGCGCCATCGCCCAATCATAGCGGGCGATATCCTGGCCATAATGGCGGTTGTCATAAATGAGATAGTCGGGAGGTAATGACATGTCCGGACTTTAAGCCCGACTTATCGACAGATTCAAGTGACTTCATCGTATCAAGTAAAACCATAAGTTGAGTAAAGTGATCGGGAGCATTGTTTTTTCCTACCTGCGACAAATTGGACTTGACAGCAACGAGACAGATTGCGACAAAAAAAGGGCAAGAGCTTCGGTTCTGCGGCGTTTCGGGGAGGAGACGTCTTCTGCTCTCGCAAGAGGGCCTGGCCGCGCTTAACCATAGCGCGGCCCTTTTTTGTTTTATTCTATGCTATGGATTATGTGCGGCCGATTTTGACGCAAAGGCCAGTTAGGCTTGCGCGGCACAGCGAGCAGACATAGGTCTGAAGCTCTCAAAACTTAGGGCAGATTATGACAGCATCACCAATCCAAGACCCGCTGCTGTTGGGGGCGGTTGTCGGCCTTTATGTGTTGGTCCTCCTTGGCCTTCTTTATTTTGCCTTGACGCGCTCCAGTCTGACACTGCGCCATCAGACGCGTCAGATAGAAGCCTTGAATACGCGGATATTAGACCAGGGTCAGGCCCTTTCCGCTGGTCTTTTGGGCTTGCGTGAGGAGATCGCGCGCCAAGCGGTCCAAGCACGTGAAGACAGCGCCGCCCGTATTGCTGGGGTTGGTCAGGATATGGCCCAGAAGATTGATCTGCTCGCCAATGCGCAGCGCGGGGCATTTGAAGGGTTCGCCGCCACTTTAACCGACGGGCGCACCGCCAGCGACGTGGCAGCAACCACGGCACGACAAGAAGCCGCGACCAGTTTTGGCACGTTCGGCACCCTCGTCACCGAGCGCCTAAGTGAGCAGGCACGCGGTCAAACCGCCCGCCTCGATAGCTTTGAAGCCCGTCTTTTGGAGCATCGCACCGCCACCGCAGAGGATAGTCGTGCCCTGCGCGAAGAGGTCAATAAAGCCATAGGGGCTTTGTCCAAGAGCTTGCTGGAGGGCTTAGAGACCCAAGGACGCAGCCAAACTGAAGCCCTCAGCGCCGCACAAAATCAGATCAAAGAGATGACACTGGCCAATGATCGCACAGCTTTGGCCCTGCGTGAAACCGTCCAAGGCCGCCTTGATGCGCTTCGCCAAGAGAATGAAGCCAAATTGGAGCAAATGCGGGTCACCGTCGACGAGAAACTGCAAGGCACTTTAGAGCAACGCCTGGGCGCTTCATTCACTCAAGTGAACGAACAATTGGAGCGCGTCTTCAAATCGGTTGGCGAAATGCAGACCATCGCGACGGGGGTCGGTGATCTCAAGCGCGTCTTGACCAATGTCAAAGCGCGCGGCACGTGGGGGGAAGCGACTTTGGGCATGCTGCTTGAGCAAGCCATGAGCGCCGAACAATATGCCCAAAATGTTGAGGTCAAGCCCGCCTCAAACCAGAGCGTCGAATATGCGATCCGCCTGCCCAATGATGGCGATACGCCTGTCTGGCTGCCCATTGATGCGAAATTGCCGATTGAGGATTATGAGCGCCTGATTGATGCCTCTGAGCGGGCCGATGTCGCGGGCATTGAAGCGGCGCAAAAAGGCTTGGAGCGCGCCATACGTCTGGAGGCCAAGAAGATAGCCGAAAAATACATCGCGCCCCCGCACACTACCGATTTTGCGATCATGTTCCTGCCCACCGAGGGCCTTTTCGCTGAAGTTGTGCGCCGACCGGGCCTTGTGGATGCACTGCAACGCGATCACAAAGTCCTTGTATCAGGGCCGACGACCTTAATGGCGACCCTAACGAGCCTTCGTATGGGCTTTAGGACTTTGGCGATCCAGCAGCGCTCCAGCGAAGTGTGGCAAGTGCTGAGCAGTGTCAAACAAGAGTTTGAGAAGTTTGGCGGCGTCCTCAAAAAAGTTGAAGACAAACTCGATCAAGCCAAAAATGTTGTGCATGAGGCGCGCACGCGTGAGAATGTGCTGGGCCGGAAATTGCGCGCCGTGGAGACCTTGCCGGGTTCTCTGCCTCAATCGGTCTTGCCTTTCGCCGCCCCCACCGATCTATTTGAAGAGGTAATGGACGATTCAGAAGGCCAGTGACGATGCCTCGTACGGCTTGGAGCGCGTCTGGTTCTTTTAGAACCAGGTTGCGC
>JBEINE010000147.1:0-7358 GCA_040378245.1 Hyphomonadaceae bacterium
CTCGACCAGCCAATCGCTAAGGCCAAAACGAGCGCCCCGGCCAGAATGCCGCGCAATGCATAGGTTCCGAGCCGTCTAATCATCCTTCCTTTTTTCTGTCGTTTGTTTGGCATCACCGCCCCTTAAACGTCAACGGCCCGCCACAAGGGCGGGCCGCATTTTCGCGCGTGTCTCTTGCGACTGGACTACATTTTCCAGACCAGATTGATCGCATAGCGACGACCAATGATGTCATATTGGTTTGGAAGCGTGTTGGCGTCTTGTTGCGCTGAACCCAAGATTGGCGGATCTTTGTCGAACAGATTGTTGATCGTACCGCTGATCTGCAGATTGTCATTGATCGTGTAGCTCGCGCCGAGATCGAAATAGTCCCACGCGTCAATTTGTTGAACATCGTTCAAATTGGGGCCGACATTGCGCCACTGTGGCTCTGGCACCCGCTTGATCAAAGCTTCCACTTGACCATTGTAACGCCATGCGCCGCGAATGGTTAAAGGTCCACTCGTCCAAGCCACGTTTAAGTTTGAGCGGAACTCTGGGATCGCACGAATGCCAGTGCCCGCATCGGAACAGGCACCACCACCAAATTTGCCGGCGCAATCAAAGACGTTATCGGCGGGGAACAGCTTGCGGACGAAGCTCTCCACAATACCGCCGTTGAACGCGATATTGATGCGATCACCCGGCAGGCCCTTCGGCATTGCTGCTGCGTACAAGAAGGAAAAGTCGATCCCTGATGTTTTCAACAATGTCAAATTGGTGTCGCGCTGGTCAAACTTAACTACGGCACCCGCTGCGTTGCGCGTTATCTTTTTGCACAAAGCGCTATTTGGGTCTTGGAGCACGAGATAGCAGGAATCCATCAACTGAATTGGCGTAATGCTCCCAATCGCGTCGTCCACTTTGATCTCGTAATAATCCACAGTGGCTGAGAAACCGGGCAGGAACTGCGGCGTGAACACAAAACCATATGTAAAGGCATCCCCTGATTCCGGCTTAATGGCTTCACCACCGCCTTGAAGAGCGACCGCACCCTCAATCACGGGAGCGCCATTAAACAAAGGCACAGACCCAACAGGACCAGCTTTCAGCGCCGTGCACAGCGATGTTGGAACATTGTAACGAACGGGATCGGAGCAATAATCGATGGGGCGCGCGGTTCCCGTGATCGGCGCCTCAACCCCTAAACCGAAGAACTCACCAATATTCGGCCCGCGAACGACTGATTGCGTCGAACCACGCAAGCGAAGCGTATCGTTCACAGCCCAATTGATACCCCACTTTGAGGTATCATAATTGCCAGCGCGCGAGTGATCACTCCAACGACCAGCAAGCTCGATGTCCAGTTGCTTGATGAATGGCAGATCGGCCAAGACAGGTAATTTCAATTCGCCGTAATACTCAGTCAACTTAAAATCAGCGACCAGATCAGCGCGCGCGCCTTGGGTGTGCAACGTATCGCGGATCGCCGCACGACGGCCAAATACTGAGTTGCCAAACTCATCACGCTGTTCTGCGCCGACAGCAAATTGAACAGGGCCACCGGGAAGCTTGAAGAAGCCGGTTGTATCGCCCGAAACCACTAGAGACAGAACGTCCTGATGACGATTGCGCTTGTTGAAAAGCTCCCCCCGATCACCGTAAATCCAGGCCACCGCAGCGGCACTTGCAGCTTTCGGGCCAAAGAGATTGTAGGGGACGCAGCCATTTGCAGGATTTGCGCAAGCAGCTTGACCACCGACACTGACCACATTGGTCGCTTGACGGAAACGTATGTCAGAGCCCCAACCATTGCGATTTACGACCTCAATGTTTTTGCCTGATACATAGGCTAAATCATATCTCACGTTAGGCGTGATATCACCGCGAAAGCCGATCACGAATTGCTGCATGGTACGCTCAGTAGTGTCGGTCAGTGGGCCAAGCTCAGTCAGCGTTTTAGCAACGCGGAAGCGGGCAGCATCAGTGCCTAAAGCCGTCCCGTCCGCACTCAGATTCCATACCGCTGCCCCCGATGTAGGCTCAAGGATAGCGCGAATGGCAGGTGTTATGAAAGGGTTGTTACGCTGGATCAGTATGTCTTGAATTTGGAATGGGCCGTTTGTCGTCGTCGTGTTCCCATTGGTTCGAACAGGAACCTGCTGGCTGGTGTTGTTTACGACTGAATAATTGGCACGAACGTAAAACTCAGCAAATGGCGCGAGTTCATAGCGACCAAAAATAGCTGCGTTGAAACGATCATTGGGATTCTGGAACGCTTCAAGCCGGGAAAATGTGTCCACATCTGAAGTTGTTTGCAATGCCCCGGTCGCTGAGTAGGCAAAAGTCGGCAAAGTTGTCGCCCCCGGTGCCGCTGTTGGGCCGCCCCAACGGGTGAATGATCCCCCTTCGGTTGGGAAGGTCTGCAACAATTGACCCGCATCATTGACTTCGGGCTGCGCCCAGCTGCGATCCGACCGTTGGATGCCGCCACGATCCGTGTAGCCTAAGTGCAACACAATATTGCCGCGGTCGTTCAGGAAGTTGGTGCCGCCGGTAATACCCACGCTGTAACTTTCTCCATCACCTCGCTCAGACGTGTTAGCTGTGGCGGTAACTTCGAGGCCCTCATATTTGTCGCGCAGGATATAGTTAACAACGCCTGCCACCGCGTCCGCACCATAAACAACCGCAGCGCCGCCTGTCAGGGTTTCTATGCGGGCAATCATAGCTGAGGGGATGGTATTAACGTCAGCAGAGTTACGAAAACCGTTTGGTGTAGCGCGCTGACCATTGACCAGAACCAGAGTGCGGTTTTGCCCAAGACCGCGCAAATCCAATGTCGAAGCGCCATGCGATTCCAGCAGAGTTGGGTTTGTGGTCGCGCCATTGGATGGCAGGAATTGGTTTTGAGTTTTCAGGATTTCGTCAATATTGACCTCACCCGTCGCGCGGATCGCATTCGCGTCGATGACTCGGACCGGTGAAATGGTGCGATTGCCGGCCGTCGCAATCCGAGACCCCGTCACAACCACCACTTCGACGGCTGGAGATGGAGCAGTGGCTTGCGCGAAGGCTGAGTTGCCCATTGAAAGAGCTGCCAAGGCGACGCCCATGGTCAAAGCTGTGCGTGAAGAGTGACGTAAGTGCGTGATCATGGTGCCCCCTAGGATCTGTTCTGGTCTGGTCTTTTTTCGAATGGGAGAAGCTGAGAATTGTGTCCCGAAGGCCTTCTTGCGATCCCACTGGTAGCAAAGTGGCATTGTCCCGCGCGCTCTGCAAGCCTTTCAAACGGCATGCTCAATCAAACTCAATCAAACGTTAACAAAAAACTGCATGTCACTTATCTTTGCAACATATTTGCAACACACCAAAAGTGACACCGGAATTTGGGAGCAGCCAACGGGACTTGAGGTCAGCATGCAATTTCCGCTAGGAGCAGGGCCATGACCGATATTTCTAGCCCCAACGACCACACCGAAGAAGCCACTCCCGAGGTCCTCCCAGATCGTTTGTGTGTTAATCCACGCAGCCCTTATTATAACGAGGCGATTTTGCTCCAAGGGATTGGTGTGCGCTTCAAGGGCGAAGAGAAGACCAATGTTGAAGAATATTGCATCTCTGAGGGCTGGGTCAAACTAGCACTTGGCAATAAAGTCGACCGGAAGGGCAATCCCCTAACCATCATGCAAAAAGGCCCGGTCGAGGTTTGGGTCAAAGGCGAATAACGCTTATTCAAACCCGCGTCCGCAAGTCTGATTCAATCGACTGATCCAATAGTTTGAGATCAATATCGAGTTCTTTTCCGTCATCGGCCTTTAATTCTATTTCAGTCCGCTCAAACAAGACTTCGAGCTTCTTCAATACGGTCTGTGTGCCTGTGATGCGCTCTACATCTGGATTGGCGTCGGTTTCCAGTTTTGACAAAGCATCCGCCACTTTGACAGTTTCGGGGCAATAATAGGTGAAAACACGTTGCGCGATGGCGAGTTTTTCTGGGTTTGCCGCAACGCTTTGCATGATGCGATTACCGACCGCGACAATACGCGCGACTGAAGAGACAGAGTCTGGGTGACGCAGTCGAGGCATGAGAGCGTCCAGGGCGCGTAGACTGGTCGCGGCTTCACCGAGAATTTGCTGCACAAGGTCGGCTCGACCTTGTGGCAGGCTGTTTTCGCCCACCGTGGGTGCCTCAATTTCCGCCCGACGCGGCACTGGCATCGCGTTCATCGCGGTCGCTTTTTTGACCTGTCGATCCATAAAGAAAGACCCAAGCCAATTGATCGTCCCGCCGACCATCAGGCCAAAACCCACCCCTGCTAAACCGCCCAGACTGTCGGCAACAACGGCGCCCAGAAAAATCCCCGCACCCACAGCGGCCAGGCGCCAAGCGCCCTTGACCCGGCCCACGGCCTTGCGTTGTTCGCGCTGGACATCGCGCGACGCACGAATCTCCAGTTCGTAGCGACGGCGCGCCTCTTCCATCTGGCGCTGATACGTCTTGCGGTCGCCCTCATCGCCCCCATCTTCGCGCCAGTCCCGCCGCTTACTCATACTCACAGCACCCCTTTTGATTTGCTCTTCATTGCGCCGATCCAATGCCTCATAGGCCCGCGCCAGTACAAAACTCAAGAGCTTTTGGATCAAGCCGAAAACAAAAGCGATAAGGCCAAGGCCAATCAGACCGCCTCGACGCACATAGGCTGGATTTAACTTGGGCACCTTCAAGGCTTCGGTCCTTTTGGCCGCATCACTTGCAGCACTCCACGCACTTAGGGATTGATCGGAGCCATTAAAAGGGCGGGGTTTCTCGGGCCAACTAGGCCTCGAGCACGACATCCCAGTAAAGCCAATCGACCCAGCTTTCGTGCAAATGGTGGGGCGGGAACTTGCGGCCCATGGCTTGCAGCTCATGCATGGTCGGGCGGCGCGCTGGGCGACGGGGGGTCATATGCGCTTCTTTGAGCGAGCGTCCACCTTTTTTCAAATTGCAAGGCGAACAAGCGGTAACGATATTCTCCCAAGTGGTCTTGCCACCGCGCGAGCGGGGTACAACATGATCAAACGTCAGATCATCAACGCTATTGCAATAGGAACATTGGAAGCCATCGCGCAGAAACAGATTAAACCGAGTAAAAGCAGGCGCTCGGTCCTGATGGACATATTCCTTGAGCGAGATGACGCTGGGTAGCTGCATTTCCATGCTGGGGCTGTGCACGGCATGGTCATAGCGGGCGATAACTTCGACCCGGTCCATATAGACCGCTTTAACGGCGTCCTGCCAAGACCACACGGATAAGGGATAATAAGAAAGTGGGCGATAATCAGCATTGAGCACTAAGGCTGGATAGCCACTTAGGGGTGCGCCAGGTTGTAAGGGCAGAAACTCAGGCTCATGCCTGATAGCCACAGCGGCGCTCTCAGCCAACATTAGCGTCTCTCCCTTTGGGTCAACGCCGCTCTTAAGCCACCAATCCGAACTGATTGGGCGGTGGTGAGCTTAACATTCAGGTCATTGGATTTACTGAAAGCGGCTTCCTCCAAGTCTCTCCGTCACCTTTAACTGATTCAAGATCAAGAGAACATGACAAACGCACAACGTTTTTGTGTCAATGCAAGTGGATTTAGCTGCTTACAAATACGCCTACTTGGCCTTTAGGATCGAGGTCAAAAAGCCAGCAGCGGCTTGTAGTCCGTCCATTCCGATCGAATGCGCCAAGCGCGGGGATGTGTGCAGCCGTGCATCCACGCCTGCGGCTTTGAGCGTCGACACAGCACTCACGCTCGCCCCATAGGGAACGCGGTCATCCTGATCGCCATGCACCAACAAAACAGGCGGCTTTGAGGCCGCCCCGTCAAAACCCACAAGCGCGCCTGAAAAACCGATAATGCCAGCAAAGGCTCCAGGCCAAGCCAAGCCCACATGCAGCGCCATCGTAGTGCCCTGACTAAAGCCAACCAAGACGGTGCGGTCGGGCCCGACTGCATGACGCGCCATTTCTGAAATGATGAAATTGTTCAACACAGGTGCCGCGGCCCTTGCAGAGGCTGCAATCAGCTGCGGGTCCATGCTGGTTAGGGGAAACCACTGATAAGCACTGTCCATATTGGCGAGCCTCTGTGGCGCATGGGGCGAGACAAAAGCCGCGCCGGGCAAGAGTTTATCCCAATAGGGTGCAAGGCCGATGAGATCATCGCCATTGGAGCCATAGCCGTGGAGAAAAATGATAAGACTGTCGGCGGCCTTACCACTGGCAGGCACGCGCCTAGGGCCATCAAGAAGAGTTTGGGTCATAAGCGAGCCTTAGCAAAACAGATTTGCCAGAGATAGCGGCGCGCTGGCATAAAGACACGATGTTCACCACCCGCTTTGCCCCCTCGCCGACTGGCCGATTGCATCTGGGACACGCCTTTAGCGCACTGACGGCTTTTGACGCAGCACAAGAGGCCGGCGGGCGTTTTCTGTTGCGAATCGAAAACACCGACATCACGCGCTGCCGCGATGACTATGAAGCCGCCATTTCTGAGGATTTGGCTTGGCTGGGGCTGAGCTGGGAGTATCCGGTTCGCCGCCAAAGCGAGCACATGGCAGATTATGCAGCGGCTTTGACCACATTGAGCGAATTAGGCGTGCTCTATCGGTGTTTCAAAACGCGCAAAGACCTTCTCGCTGACATCGCCCATGCACCCCATGGTGCAACTGAAGCCTATCGGGGCCTGCCTCTGCCCCCAGAACTTGAAGATGAAAAACTGGCATCAGGAGCGCCTTTTGCGTGGCGCTTGTCATTGGGCCGCTGCGAAGAGGTTTTGGGCGCGCGGTGGATAGAATTGGCGTGTGAAATGGACGGTCAATGGACCCGCCTTGACCCAACTCGGGAGGGCGACGCCATTCTCGCCCGCAAGGAATTTCCAGCCAGTTATCATCTTGCCAGTGTCCTCGACGATGCCTTCCAAGGCATAAGCCATGTGATCAGAGGCGAAGACCTTATTGGCGCGCCCCACTTGCATGTTCTCTTACAAGCGCTGCTCGACTTGCCAACTCCGATTTATCGCCATCATCGGCTGATTTTGGATCATGACGGCAAGCGGCTGGCTAAGCGCAACCAGTCCGAGACCTTGGCCGCACTAAGAGCAGGAGGGGTCACACCCGCCGAGATTCGACGGCGCTTGGGGTTGCACTAATGCCCATATCAAGCCACTCATGTCGGACTCGCGCGATATACGGAGCGCTCAGCACTAGCTGCGCAATTTCTTTTTCAATACAAAAATTTATGCCAAAAAAGCGCAGCTAGTGCTGCGCGTTCCATCTTTGCCCCGCGCAGGGATCAGGTGAAGTACTACCATGCGGGGCCGCGGGTCGCGGCGAGCTCCGCATTAAC